>CAZMLI010000465.1:0-3622 GCA_964566865.1 uncultured Planctomycetota bacterium | reverse complement strand
TTGAACTCCAAGGCCACGGTCCGTTCGCAGACACGTAGTCGTCGAACGCCTGGACTACGACCGTAGACGGCTCGTTCCGCGACAGGTAGCTAGCAGCCGGCTGGTTCAGCGATTCTCGATCCGACGGAGCGTGATTCGCGCCAGCACGATGCGCGCCCCACGCGCCGCAAACACCCGGAACTCGACACCACCCAACGTCTTCGCGACCTCGAATCGGATGCTGGCCAGCTTGCCGTTTTCAACTTGCTGCAACGGCTGCTGCACGAGTTGGTTCCCGCCGCCATACGCCACATCCGTATGTCCCGCCTCGGGTCCGGCGCTCCCGTACCAGCAGACCTCGTAGGTACCCGGCGTGAGATCGACGTACGGCCCAAAGAGCAGCACACCCCGCTTGCCACTCGCGACCAGGGTCCGATCGCGGCTCGAGCGTCGACCGACGCTGGTCCGCAGCCGGCCGTGCGTGGCGCGCACCTCGAAATCCGGCGACTCGCGAGGCCTGATCCGAGCCGGCAAGACTGCCGTCGTCAGTGAATAGAACCGGTGCACCATACGCAACGCAGGACGTCGGCGAGTCCGCGCCAGGTTCGCCCCGGACAGGCCCATCTGTACCGGTTCGGTGCCGGCCAGCGGGGCCAGGTCGTCAAGTCCGATGTAACGGTACCCCGCGAAATCACCGCGCGGGAAACTCTTGTCGCGGCCCTTCTCGGTCAAGAGGAATGTCGGATGCCCGTAGACGTAGGTCAGCATCGCCGCGATGTGCCCGTTGCCGGTCAAGTTGGGCCTGGCGTGGGGATGTGCTTGCAGGTAGCGGTCCAGCGTTGCATAGCCCTCGCGATACCCGTGCATCACCGAGGTAAAGAGGAAGGCCCGGGCCATCAACCCCGCGCCCGCCAGGTACACCAGACAGACCAGTCCGACGGTCAGTCGGCCCGCGTACGGCCGTCGTTGTTCCAGGCGGTCGGCCAGTCGCTTCAGTCCGAGAACTCCGTACAGCAGCAGAAAAGGGATCACCTGACCCAGCCAGCGGCGTGAGGCGAAGATGTGCTCGTCGGTGATCGCCGGACGAAAGGTAAACATGAAGATCGCTGCACCGCTGAACAGCCCCAGCGGCAGCCAGATTTGTCGCGGTCGTGCCAGCCCCGCTGACCAGAACCCGAAACAGAACAGCAGGTAAGTCAGCGGATTGACGTACCAGGAGAGTTCCCGGACAGCAAAGTTGCGCAGCGCGAGGTCGCCGACCCCCACCGGACGCAACGGCAGCAGCAGGTAGCCCACGACCAGCCAGAGGCCCAGGGCCAGGCAGGCCAGTCGCATTCCCCGATCAAACCATGGCTCGAACAGCGCCAACAACTTGTCCGGCGCCAGCAGCAAACCAGCAGAAACCGAGAGCAGAACCAGGTTGACATAAAACAGCGGTCGCAGCCCCCAGTCCCAGAGCGACCAGAGGTAGTGATAGCAGTACAGATAGCCATCGACCACGCCGAGCATCAGGCCCAGCAGATAGCCAACCAGCAGCCCCGTGGCCATCCGCCGACCCTCCGGCGGCGCCCCATCGAACCGCGCGGCGAAGACGGCGCCGAGCACGACCAGCACGCATAGCGGGGTGTCGATCCGATTGAGGAATCCGCCTCCGAGCACGGCGCCGGCGAGCAGCGAGAGCCAGGCCGAGCGCCGCTCCCACGCGAGCAGGAAGAGGAACAAGGCGGAAAACAACAAGGTCAGCGACAGCACTTCAGTGAGCAGCACGCGGGCGTGCCAGATCATCACCGGATTGAGTCCGAGTGCGCCCGTTCCGAGCAGCGCCCAGTGGCGCGTCGTCAGGCGAGTCAACAGCAGGAAGAAGGCCCAGAGGCCGAGCACGGCGATTGGCGCGTTGGCGCGCACCACACCCTCGATGCCGGCCAGCGCGTAGCCGTTTGCAGCGTAAGCCGACAGCAGGTGGCGGAACTGCGGCAAGACCGCGCCTGGGGTATCGACATACCCCTCCCGGTAGGCGTCGTAGATTCCCGGGAACCCGATCTGGATCGAATCGCCGAAGCGCGCATAGAGCTCGGCGAACTGAGGCAGTGCCAGATTCAACCCGCCGCTCTTGCCCATCAGCACGGCGAAGGTGATGTAAACGCCCTGATCCCGGCCGGACAGCAGGTAGTAGGTCGGGAAGCAGATGTAGAGCAAACCGCAGGCCGCCAGTAGCGCCACCAGTGGCCAGGCCGACCCGCGGCTCGCCGCCACCGGCCCCTCGGGCGGCCGCCGCAGACCGGCCAACAGGGCGACCATCAGCAGCCCCGCGCCGGCCGCCTGGGGACCGTAAAAATTCAGCCGGACCAGCAGCAGGCTGGTCAGCGCCAGCGTCAGGAAACTTAACAGGCTGGCCAGAAACCAGCCCTCTTCTGCGGGAAGCTGGCGGAAGCGGCGCCGGCGCAAGCAGACGAGCAACAGGATCAAACTTCCGATCAGGATCAGCCGGCCCGCCATCGGTTATCCCAGCAGCTTCCGGACGGACCCGGCCAGGTCGTCGACGCACCGCAACTCGTGTCCCGCCACGCGTGCCTTCAGACGCTCCACACTACGCCGAGTCATCGGCAGCTGATCATGGGTCAGGATGACGGTACTGAGCTTGCGCAACCGCGTATTCCAGCTTCAATCGGGCAGAAGGCGACCCTCCCTTATACCCCAGGTCCGTGCGGCGTGAGCGTCTGCTTTCTTAACCGATGCTCGGCGTGACCCGATCGCGACACACGCATGACTGCTTGTCGACTGCCCAAGCCTTTGACACCTCCGCATCCTCGACTATTCTCGGGCGCATGTCCTCGGAAGAAAAAAACCTATCCAAATCTGAGCAGAACCTGTTCGGCCGCAGCATCGTGGCCAACGGATTCGCGACTCAGGAGCAGGTGGACGAATGCCTGCAAATCCAGCGCGTCAATCCGGCCCGGCCGATCGGCATGATCATGATCGAAATGGGTTACCTGCGAAAAGATCACCTGCAGGCGTTACTCGATGCGCGCGCCTCGCGCAAGCGCAAGGCGCCGGCCGACGATGCGGCAGACGCAAAGGCCGATCAGGCGCGCCAGCAGAACCGCGCCTCGATGGAGAAGATGCTGGTCAAGACGGCGGAGATGAAGGCCAGCGATCTGCACATCAACGTCGGTTCGCCGGCCATCATGCGGCTGCACGGCCACCTGCGAAACCTGAGCATGCCGCCGTTCAGCGCCGCACAGACCAAGGGGCTGATCCTCTCGCTGATGACCGAGGCACAGCAGGCGGCCTTCCTCGAGCAGAAGGACCTCGACTTCTGTCATACGATCGAGGACGTCGGGCGCTTTCGGGCCAATGCGTTTCACCACCAGAACGGCGTCGATGCCGCCTTCCGCTTCATCCCGACCACGATCCCGGGGCTGGAACAACTGGGCATCCCGACGGTGATCGAGAAGCTGACCCATTACCAGCAAGGACTGGTGCTGGTCACGGGACCGGCCGGTTGCGGCAAGACGACCACCCTCGCCGCGCTGGTCCAGGCGATCAACAATACGCGACGCGACAACATCATCTGCCTCGAGGAGCCGATCGAATTCGACATCCCCAGCGCGAAATGCAACGTCGTACAGCGACAGATCCCCGA
>CAZMLI010000464.1:0-3630 GCA_964566865.1 uncultured Planctomycetota bacterium | reverse complement strand
GCCGCGTTGGAGCGGATCTGCTCCTCGCTCGTCTTCATCGTCTTGGCCACCGACGGGTCGGACTCGTTCTCGGCCGCATACTTCAAGGTGGAGACGGCCGGGTAGGTCAGATACGGCTTGGACTTGACCAGCTCCACCATGTAGACGGCTGCCGTCTTCTTGACGGCCGCGGAACTGCCCGAGTTGAGCAGCTCGGATGCCGAGGTCATCGCGCCGGTCGGCGCGAGCTGACCGAGCAGTGTGAGCCCAGCCGCCAGCCGTTCGGCGTTGGTCTCCGTGCGCACGATTCCGGCGATGGCCTTGAAGGCCGACGCCGGATCGATCGAGCCGAGCAACAGACCTGCGCGAGAGAACTGCAGCGGGTTGCTCAGCCTGGGCAGCAGCCGCAGCAGTCCTTGTACCCGGTGGTTCTTGTCAGCCAGGGCATCGAGCCGGCGCAGTTCCTTGGAGAAGTCGTCCTTGCCGGCGAGGGAGGGCCGCTTTGGCGGCGGCACCTCCGACCGGCGCTGGTGCGCCGCCAGCGGCAGCCGGTTGCGCTCGGCGAACTTCTCCTTGCGCTCCCGGCTATCGCTGCCCTTCTTCTTGATCAGTCGCCGACCATGCTCGGCGACCGAGTCCGCGTGCGTATGTCCTTCGTGGTTCTGGCTCGCTGACCTGCCCGAACTGGCGAGCTGGGCCTGATCTGCCTGTTCGGGCTGGGTCAGAGAGGGTGAGTCTGGATGATTGCTGGGTCCGATCTTGAACATCAGGACGGTCATGAGCGCCATCGCTCCGGACAGCAGCACGAGTGTGTTGAACTTGCTCATCTTTGGCTTCCCCTAGTCACAGATGCCCCAGCCAGCGGCGGTCTTGCCGTACCGGCTGTTGAATGCGCTGGCCGCCTTGTGCGCGGCCGCCCCGTCGGCTTCGTGGCAGATCTTGCCCAGCACGAAGCGCATCACCTGGGCTGCTGTGTAGCCCTTGACGTAGTCCAGTCGCAGCTCCGGTTGATGGCCAGGGCCCCAGGAGACATACTGCCTGGCACTCTGCCTGCTGCTCGAGTAGGAGCCATAGCTGTAATCCCAGCCGAGGTACAGGTTGCTCAAGTCACCCGGGCCGATGCCCAGGTTGAGCTCGCCGTTACCGTCGAACACCGCAGAGAGATCGATCTCGTGCAAGCCGTAGGCCGAGACCGTCGCGGCGATCCCGAGCGGATCCATCAGTGACCAGCTGGTGTCCGCCAGTGCCGAGCTCGTCAGGCGATTGAGGTTCAGCGGAAAGCTCTTGGTGGCGCTGTAGGTGTAGCCCGTGTGCAACTGCAGGGCAACCTTGCTCACTGACAGAACATTGTCCGGCAGGTCGCTGTTGATCTGCAACCCCGTCCGGCCCTCGTACTTGTAGTCGTAGGTATACCAGGGGCTGCTGTAGGAGTAGGACCCCTTGCTGACGTTGCTGTAGTCGGTCGGATAAGAGTAGGTCGAACCGTAGCTCCGCATCGCGTAGCCGGTGCGCTGATAGTTCGCCGTGTACTTCCAGAGCTGGGACACCCTGAAGGTGGTCAGTCGGCTGACCGTCTCGGCCGGCAGGCCGCCTTCGGCCAGCGCGAACGCCTTCGGGATGGACAGCGAGATCAGCGCATCGTCCAGGTTGCGGCGGATCGCCATCGCTTCGCAGATCGCCCTCTGCAGCAGATCGTAGGCAGCCTTGTCAGCAGCGCTGACCGAGGCAACGACCGTCAGCCTCAGGGTGCGTTCCGGCGCTGTCGGCTGGCCCGCCAGCCGGACCGGGATCTCCAGCACACCGGGCTCGGCGCAGTGGCAGACGGGGATGGTGAAGCAGATCTTGTGCTCGCTGACTGACAGCAGCACCGGCTTCTCGTCCCGGACGATCTTCGGTTCGGGCGCGGGCGCGGCTTCCGGCGCGGCCTCTTCTGCACCGGCGACGGCCGGGATCGTGTGGGTGACGCTGGCGGAACCCTTGCCGGCCTTTGTCGTGATGGTCAGCGTGGTCATCGAGTCCTTCGGGATGCGGAAGGTGAAGGTCTCGCACTCCTTGACCCCGTCCTCGCCGAGGGTCATGTCGTCGAACTTGATGCCGGAGGCGCCGGTCTTCTTGTCGTCGTCGACCTCCAGCACCGGCCAGCCCTTTTCGCTGGTGGCCGAGTCGACGGCCATCTTGCGCGCCATGCCCGGCGGCATGCCGATGACGAAGTGGCTCAGCGAGTGGGTATTGCCGTCCGCGCAGACCTCGAGCGTGATGGTGACCGTGTCGTCGCCGTTATCGGTGACGCTGGTGATCTGACTGGTGAAGCCGAGCTCGTCGGTCAAGACCTCCGACTTGGCCGGCGCGGTATCGCCCTTCTTTTCTGTCTTGGCCACCGCCCCCTCATCTTCGGTGCAGACGCAGGCGGGCAGGTCGATCTCGATGTCGTCCAGGCTGGTGATCTTCGCGACGCTGACCTTCAAGCAGGCCACCGCATGGCCGCCGGCTTCGATTGTCTTGGGCGCCAGGCAGTCGACGGTCAGATCGACCGCGGCCACCTTGGGCGTCAAGAAGCGCATGAACTGAACGCCGCCGCCGAAGAAGTCGGCGTCGGAGATGCGGGTGAAGGTCGTGCCGTCGTAGGTCCAGACTTCCGCGTTGCCGTCGCCGGCATAGTAGCCATCGGTCATGCCCAGGCCGATGTAGAGCGTCTTGCCGTCCGGCGAGGTGACCAGCGCGCTGACGCCTTCCGCGTAGCGGGTGGTGGGGAAAGTCTTGACCACCGTCAGCCCGCTGCCGTCGTAGCTGCGCAGCTTGCCCGGGTCGCCCCAGCGTCCCGCGCCCGAACCGATCCAGAGCTTGCCCTGAAAGCTGGCCATGCCCCAGACATGGTCGTAGCCCATGATGCCCATCATCTCGACGCTCTGGCCGTCTTCGCTCTTGTACCAGGAACCGTGCCAGCAGCCCGAATAGACGGCGCCGGCATGCTCGGTCATGGCGTAGACGCAGCTGCGTCGGTAGTTGGCCAGGAACTTCAGGCCGTCCTTCTCGCCGAAGCGGAAGAAAGTGTCGCGGTCCAGCTCGCCGAGGAAGACCTCTTCATAGCCGCGCAACTCGGCGACGACGCCTGCGCGAAAGCCGGTGCCGCGGGTGCTCGCGACCATCGTCCAGCTACCCGGCGTGCCTTCGTAGCGGTAGATCCGCTGGGCTTCGGTGGCGCAGTAGAGGTTCTCGTTGAGGATGAACAGGACCGCTGCGGAGTGGTCCAGCACGCCGATGCGCTGCCAGACCTCGCCGACCCGCTGCCAGACCAGTCCGTATCCGCCGTAACCACCGTAGCCCGAGGCGGACTGGGTGGAGACAACCAGATTCCCGCGGTAGGTCTCGACCGACATGATCGTCTGACCCAGATTCGTGCCCTCGGAGACGTTCTCCCAGCTGCTGCCGCCGAGGTGCTTGTAAATGTGTCCGGTGCCGAAGGGACCGCCCTGCGAGCAGACATAAAGGTCGGCGGCGCTGGCGGTGATTGGAAGCGCAATTGAAAGCAGGAGCGCGAGGCCTGCGAATACTACAAGCATCTTGGGTACTGAAAATCTCATCACTAACTTACCCCCCAGAGAGGAATCCTGGCCCACCGGGACTAATGCAAAGGTTGGGCCAATTCTCTGT
>CAZMLI010000463.1:0-3630 GCA_964566865.1 uncultured Planctomycetota bacterium | reverse complement strand
GTTCGGGCGCAGCCGCGGTACGTCCAGGGCTGGTTCTATCGCGGCAAGCTGTATCAGCGGGGCGGCCAGCCGAAGCTCGCCCTGGCGGACTTCCGGCGAACCTGCCAGCTGGCCCCCACCCACTGGCAGGCCTGGGCCATGACCGGTGTGCTGCTGCGCGGCATGAGCCAGCCAGCGCAGGCGCGGAGCGCGTTGCGCAAGGCGTTGCGGCACACACCGCCCGCCTACAAGCCAGCGATTCAGCGCGAACTCGACAAGCTCAAGTAGAGGCTGGTGGAGCTGGATCTCCAGTTTGCGCAGCTGGCGGGCAATAGTTTCAGCCTAAAAGAGGCCCGGTCGACTTGACGCGAGAAAGCAGAATCTGGTAGAAAATCAGACCGATATCAGTCTCCTGCCACGCTGGAGTCACAGATGAAGTACGCCGTTTACGCACTGTTTCTGGGCGCCCTGAGCTGCGCCAGCTTCGTCGGAGCCGCGGCCGATACGAAGGTGCCGCTCGACAGCCGGACCCACCGGGGCGTCAGCCTCGAGGACATCGCCAAGGATCTGGCGAAGAAGTCCGACAAGTGGGGCACCCGCAACAAGAAGCAGTCATTGGTGGTTTGGCTGGTCGACAACACCCCGCAGATGGCCAAGCTGGGCCTGCACAAGCAGCTCGGCGAGGCGATCGCGAAGGCCTTCGCCAGCAAGCCGAACGTCAAGCACACGGTGGTGCTGATCGACGCGCGGCTGCATCTGGTGCAGAAGCCCACCGCCGCGCTGGAGGAGTTGAAGGCCTCGCTGGCCGGCGTGGCGCAGAAACCGCAGGATCAGATCCGCGATACGATGGGCGCGATTGCCGCTTGTGCGCAGGGCTTTCCCAGGCGCTTCGGCCGCAAGGCAATCGTGCTGTTCACTGTGGAGAACGGGGACACCGAGCGCTTCGTCGAGCGCACGGCCGCGCTGCTGCGCAAGACGCGCTCGAAGCTGTTCGTCATCAGCCGCGAAGGCATCTACTCCGATCCGTACTGGAAGCGGCGCACCGCCGAAACCAAGAAGCACAAGCCGCTGACGCTGGCCGGCCCGGAGACGCCGCTGATCGAATACCCCTGGGGCTTCCTGTTCCAGCAGCGGGATCCGCAGGCCTCGATCCCCGCCGGTTATGGGATCTACGGCCTCAACCGCCTGGTGGCCCAGAGCGGCGGCGCCTATTACCTCTACGACCCGCCCTCGAGTTCCAGCCAGCGTTATTGCTCCTACGCCAGTTGCCGGGTCTGCAGCGGCTCGCACCAGCGCTGCGGGGCGGTGTTCAACCAGTATCTGCTCAAGCAGCTCGAGCCCTCGACGCTCAGCCGGCGGCAGTACGCCTACCTGGTGCAGCGCAGCCCGACCTGGCGCTTGATTCGTGCCGCCTGGCGCGATTGTTATCGCATGGGCGTGATCTACAGCAAACCGCCGGCGCTGACGGGCAGCATCTCCAAGGCCCCGTCCAATACGACCCGCAGCTACTACAGCTGGAACCTGGGCGCGCTGTCGGCCGCGGGCGCCAAGGCGCGCAAGGACCGCGTCACGCTCGACGCCTACATCAAGCGCCTGGCCAAGCTGCCACAGCCCAAGAAGATGACGCCCTTCATCCGCCGCACCCAGGCCACCGCCGACGTGCTGCGCTGCCAGTTGCTGGTGACCCGCTTCAACCTGGGCCAGCTGATCCATCTGGCGAGCTGGGCCAAGGTCGTGCTCTCTGGCATCCCGCAGTCCGGCATCGAGCAGCCCTACCTCAGCCCGGGCTTGTCGGCGACCACCGTCGGAGTAACCTACGCCAATTACCTGCTCTGCCACGGCACGCGGCCGTTGCGAGCTATCCAGTGGCTCGGCGGCAAGCGCGCCGACGCGGAGCTGAAGACGCTCTCGCAGATCGTCGACAAGACACTCGACAAGTACCGGCGCACGCCGTGGGAGCTGCTGATTCGCCGCGCGGGGCTGGTCAAGTTCGCCATCCGACCACCGGCAAACTGAAAACTCTGCATCTCGCGCCGTCGGCGCGAACGCAGCTCGTCGAAGAAGGCCCCGGTCACCACCACCACCGTCAAGACGCCGCCGCGTCCGGCCCGTAGCCGTGGCGGAAATCGCGGCAGCTCGAGTGGTTCGGGCGGGGCAAGAACTGGTAAATAGCAAGCGAGAGTTGCCCTCGCCGGGTGCGGCAGTAAAATCCCCGCCCATGCCCGAACGCGACAAGCACGTGCTGTATCAACTTGCCGTGCAGGACGCCAAGCGAGAGTGCGGCTTCATGAAACGCACCTACAAGGACCTGCGCGGCAGCTTCCCGCGGATCCTGCGCGAGGATTTCTGCGGCACGGCCAACATCTGTGCCCAGTGGGTGCGCCAGACCGGCAAGAACCGCGCGATCGGCGTCGACCTCTGCCCCGAGACACTCGCCTGGGGACGCGAACACAATCTCGTCAAGCTGACCGAGGCGCAGCGCAGTCAGATCACGCTGGTCGAGCAAGACGTGCGCAAACCGGTCGATTGCCAGCCCGACCTGGTCTGCGCCTACAACTTCAGTTACTTCGTGCTCTGGACGCGGGCAGCACTGCTCGACTATTTCCGCAGCGTGCGCGAATCGATCAACCAGAACGGTGTCTTCTTCCTCGACATCTTCGGCGGCGCCGACTCCTTCGAGCCGGCGGTGGAGGATACCGAGTTCGAGCATGAGGGCTTCACCTTCTTCTGGGAGCTGGTTCGCTTCGACCCGATCAGCTACCGCGTGCAGTTCCAGATCCACTTCACCTTCCCCGACGGCGAAGCGATGCGCGAGGCGTTCTGCTACGATTGGCGCTTCTGGACCATTCCCGAAGTGCGCGAGCTGCTGGCCGAGGCCGGCTTCCGCCAGTCGCACATCTACTGGCAACAGTCTGACGAGGACGACGAATTCACCGCCGAGTTCGAGCGACAGCGCAGCGCGATCAACGAGGCCGGCTGGCTGGCCTACATCGTGGCGCTGCCGTAGCGGCGTTGTCCGCAGTGAAGGTGTGCCAGTAGAGCACGGGACGACCGGCCAGCGCGGGCTGTTGCAGGAACAGCGCGGGGCCCGATCCTCCTGAGCGGATCTGGCGCGGGGTGCTGCGGCGTGCTGCGAACATCGTCTGCTCCTCGAAAGGTGATGGGTCACACCCGAGGACGACGAGCGGGATTGAAGAACTACAGAATTCCTGGGGTATACTACCGGCAATGACCAACCAGACGCGGATCTACACCTGGGTGCGGCTGAGCAGCGACAAGTGCAAGCACGACCTGCTCGTTCGCGTGGAGCCCGGGAACGACGACCCCGAAGCCATCGACCAGCGGCTCGGCGACCTGGTCCGGATCTACCTCAATACGCTGCTCTACGAGGAATGCCGTCACGAGCACAACATGGCCTTCAACGGCGTCTCCAAGCTGCAGCCGGTCGGCCGCGAGTTGATCGAGTCTCCCGGCAACCAAGTGCTCGAGGTCTGGGCGGCGCCCACCAGCGTCGAGGGCTCGACCCATCAACTGGGGACGGCGGCCGATCAACCCTCCTTCTGGGCCGCCTTCGCGCAGCAAGCCAGTGACGAGCTCAAGGCGCGGGTCACACGCCCGGCCGAGTCGCTGACAGTCCTGCTGCTGTCCTAG
>CAZMLI010000462.1:0-3641 GCA_964566865.1 uncultured Planctomycetota bacterium | reverse complement strand
TCGGTCCAGCTGACGATCGCGCGGCGCCCGTCGCCAGCCATCGTCGGAAAGCCGCTGGCGCGACTGGTATCGATCTTGGCCAGGTCGATCGCGGGGTCGGCTGCGCCATCCGCCTTGTAGCGGCGTAGGCGCAGGACGCCTGGGTCGGCAAACCAGCAGACGGCCAGCGAGCCGTCGTCGAAGAACAGGCCGGCCACCCGGCCAAGTTGGTTCTCGCTGGCGACGTCGATCGGCGGGCCGAAGCTGCGCCCGCCGTCCGACGAACGAGCGAGTCGGACAACCGGTTTGTCCTGCTTGTTGACCGTGTACCAGACGACCGCCAGCTGCGGTCCCCGCGCGAAGACGGCGGGGCCATTGACGGGTCAGCCGGGCATTTTCCAGTTGTCGGCATGCACACGCCTGGGTTTGCTCCACTTGCGGTTTGCCCCCAGTCGCGTGATCAGGATGTCGCGGATCTCGCCCTTGTTGCGGTCGCGAAAGACAGCGACGGCGCTGCCGTCGTCGAGACGAGCGGTCGAGGTGCTGCAACACTCGCAGACGCGGTCGTCCAGCAGCGTCTCCTTGCCCAGCGGACCGGTCGGGCCGAACTGAACTGCGCGCGCCTGCATGGTTTTGAGGGTCGGATAGGCCCGCCCGTCGAGCCAGACGGCCAGGAAGCGGTCTGCCTTCCAGGGCACGATCGAGACGAAGCCGTGTTCGGTCGGGGTGCGGTCGGTGTGCAGCCAGAAGGGTGGTTTCCAGCTCTCGCCGCCGTCGGTCGAGCAGGCGATTCGCACGCCGTAGTGGAAGGTGCCGCTGCCCATGCGCTGGAGCCAGTGCGCGGCGAGCGTGCCGTCGCGCAGCACGGCGATGGAGGGAAAGTCGGCCCAGTTGACGAACCAGTTTCGACCGGTCGAGATCGTGCGAGCTTTGGACCAGCCGCTGTCCCCGAGGACCGAGAAGCGCAGGGCGAAGCCTGTCTTGCTGTTGCCCTCGACCCAGCTGAGGTAGAGCCGGCCGTCCGCGCCGAGGATCGTGCGCGAGAGGGAGCTGTGCTCGGCGGCCGGGGAGGAGAGCGCCAGGGTCGTCAACTTGAGTGGCCCGGAGGGCGGTCGTGCGGCGACGGGCTTGGCCTTCGGCGGCTCGGGTTGCTGGTCGCAGGCCATCAGCAAGGCGACCAGCAGGAGCGTCAGATCAGTCCAGCGGCACATCAGCTCCCGTTACTTTCTCAGGCGGGTCAGGACGGCTTGCTGTTTGTGCGCCGCGTCGCGGGCGGTCTTCGTCAGCGCGGCCGTCCTGGCTGCGGCCTTCTTGGCGCTGACCAGTTGCTGGGCGACTGTCTTCAACTGCGATTGCAGCTTCGGGGCCAGCGCCTTCGCGCGCTGCAATTGCGTGGCGCTCGACTTGATCAGGGAGGCGGTGAAGGCCAGCTTGGCTTTGACCTGGACCAGGCTGGCGCTCAGCGACGAGACGGTCTGCTTGGCCTGGGCCACCTGCTTGACGCTGTCCTTCGTCTGGCCCTTGCTCTGGATTGCCAGCAGCTCCTTGGACATCTCCAGCATGCCCGCAACACGCTGGGCTTCGGCGGTCAGCATGCCATGCGCGTCGCGTGCGGCCTTTTCGCGGCTCTTCGCCGCAGCGTGGTCGCGCCGGGAGCTGGCCAGTTGCTTGGTCGTGGCAGTCTGCGTCGCGCGCAGCGCGGCCGTGTCGGACTGTCGCCTGGCGTGATGGGCTTGCGCTTCGGCCAGGGCATGGCGGGTGCGTTCGCTGGCCCGGTGGGCCTGCGCCAGCTTGATCTGAGCGGTCCAGTACTGGGCGGTGCTGCGCGCGGCCGTCAGTTTCTTGCGCGACTTTTCCAGCGCGCCGAGCAGGGAGAGGCTCTTCTGGGCGGCCAGCTTTGCCGCTGCCTGCGCGCCTTCGAGTTGCTGCTTGGCAGTGCGCGCTGCTGCGGTCGCCTGCTTCTGCGCGGGTGCGGCACGGGCGGTGGAGATCTGTTTCTCGAGCAGCGTCAGCGCGGCGCTCAAGAGCTTGACCCGTTCGGCATGCCCGGGGCCCTTCTGCGTCTTGGCCACCTTCCTGGCCAGCGTGAGGGTGCCAGCCAGCTTGCCGTGCAACGCCTGGAGTTCGGTCACGGGTCGCGTGACGGCGAGCAGCTTTTTCTTGGCCAGCGCCAGGTTGCGATAGGCCAGGCCGATCCTGGCCGCCGACTGCTCGGCGGCATCTTCGGCGGTGTCCGACTGGGCGCCGAGCGTCTTGACCTGGGCCAGCAGCGGGGTGACGATCTTGGTTGCGCGCGCCAGCCGGCTGGCCAGCGTGGGTGGGTTGGTGTCCAGGGTCCCTCGCGCCTTGCCCTTGGTGGTTTCCCAGGCCATCAGCCGGCCGCGCCAATCGCCGCCGAAGAGGGTCTTGCCGTCGTGACTCCAGGCGACGCGCAGCGCCACGTCGCCGAGGCCGCGGAACTGCCGGCGCAGACGGCCGTTGGCGGACCAGCTCTTGACCAGGCGGTCGCGTCCGGCCGAGGCCAGGTCGCCGCTGGCTGCGAACTGAACCCCCAGCACACCGCCGCCATGGGCCTTCATCTGGCGCAGTTGCCGGCCATTGTTCATGTCCCAGAGCCGGATCGTGCCGTCCTCGCTGCCGCTTGCCAGCACGTTCGAGTCGGGCCGCCAGCTGAGGCTGGTGATGCCCCCGCGGTGGCCGCGCAGCTCGAGGTATTCGCGGCCGGTGGCGGTCTCCCAGACGCGGATGCCGCCGTTGCGATCGGCCGTGGCCAGCAGCACGCCGTCGGGGCTGAAGGCCAGCGCGGTGATCCAGTCCGTATGACGCTTCAGTTCGTAGAGCAGCTCGCCTTTTCGGGTGTCGTAGACGCGGACCAGTTTGTCCGAGCCGCCGAGCGCGACCTGGCCGTTGTCGGCGCGGATGTCGGCGGCCAGCACGCTGTCGCGCCCGCCGTCGAGCGTCAGCATGCGCGTGCCGTCCTTCACATCCCAGACGACGACCGCACCGCTGTGCGCGGCACGCCCGCCACCGGCCAGCAGCAGCTTGCCGTTGCGGCTGAAGCGCAGCACCTGGGGCAGCCCCTCGGGAAAAGGCAGCACGCCGGTCAACTGGCGGTTGGTCGTATTGAACAGCAGCACCTGGCGCTGTCCGCCGAGCGCCAGCAGCGGACTCCACGGATTGCTGGCCAGCGCGAGTACCGAGTTTGCGCGGCGCGCGCGCACGACCGGCTCGAGGCTCAGCTTGTGCGGCATCGGCAAGGGGCCCTTGGGCCGGCCCTTGCTGACGGCCATCTTCAACTTGCCCACCGTGTTGGTCTTGGGCTTGATCGGCGCGCTGCTGGCCGTCCGGCGCAGGCCCGTCTTGATCCACTGACGGATCAGCGCGATGCTCTTGTCCGACAGCTTCTGCCCGCGCGGCGGCATGAACGGGCGCTCGAGGTGCGCGACGCGCAGGAACAGCTTGCTGCTATCGGGGTCGCCCGGGATGACGGCGTCGCCCGAGCTGCCGCCTTCGATCAGGCCCTCGAAGCTGCTCAGGTTGAGGCCGCCGATCGCGGCGTCGGGATTGTGGCAGCTCAGGCAGGAGGCACGCAGGATCGGCTGGATGTGATCGTCGAAGTTGATCTTCTTGTCCTGGGCCGCCAGCGAGGCGGGCATCAGGCA
>CAZMLI010000461.1:0-3651 GCA_964566865.1 uncultured Planctomycetota bacterium | reverse complement strand
GTCAGGTGGAAGCAGAGCAGCTTGATCGTGACGACGAAGGGCACCAGCGCCTGATAGTCGGCCAGCGCAGTCGGCTTGATCGACTGCGAAAAGGCGCTCAGAAAGGCCAATCGGGCATGGTATGCCGCGAGGAAGGTGCCGCCGACAAGCGCCGCGTCACCGATCAACAGCAGCAGTAGGCCCATGCCAGCGGCCCGCCGATGGCTCACGATTCTTGCTCGACAACGGTCTCCATGGACGCCTTTAGCATTGCATCCCGCACGGTATTCGGCAAGCGGCAAGGGTGGTATAGTGCTCCCGATGTTGAGTGGGTTGAAGCAATTGGGGCTGAAGTTGAGTCCGGCTATGGTGATTCGGTATTTTGCGCGACGTTACCTGGCTGGCTTCGAGGTCGAGTCGGCGCTCAACCTCTCGAGGGAGCTGTATCAGCAGCGCGGCGTGCTCTCGACGGTCGACTTGCTCGGCGAGGAGGCGACCGACCAGTCGATGATCGCGAGCGCGCGCTCGACCTACCTCAAGCTGATCGAGTCGCTCGCGGGCGACCCCGTCTATCCGTCGCTCGAGGTGCGGCCGACGATCTCGCTCAAGCCCTCCGGCCTGATCACCAGTCATGACGACGAGAGCGGTCGGCTGGCGCTCGATCAACTGGCGCTGATCGCAAACCTGGAGGAGGTGGCCCAGGCGGCGCAGTCGCAGCAGGTCAACCTGACGATCGACATGGAGGACCATCGCTGGACGACGACGACCCTCGAAGCCTTCAGCGCGCTGATCGAGCGTGGTTACAGCAATGTCGGCGTGGTGCTGCAATCCCGGCTGTTTCGTACGCCGGATGACATCGAGGCCTTGCCCGAGGGCGCGCGGGTACGGATGGTGATCGGCGTCTACCGGGAGCCGGCCGAGATCGCGATCATCGACAAGCCCAAGATGAAGGAGGCGCTGCTGACGCAGTGCGCGCGGCTGTTCGAACGCGGCGCGACCGTCGAGCTGGCCAGTCACGACGAGCAGGTCATCACGCGCTTCTTTCGCGAGCTCGTCATCCCGCGCAAGATTCCGAGCGAGCGCTACGAGGTGCAGATGTTGCTGGGCGTGCCCCGCAACAAGGTGATCGAACAACTGGTGCAGGGCAGCTTTTGCGGCCTGGGCCAGCCGGTGCGAACCCGGCTCTACGTGCCGTTCGCCCTCTCTGCCGTGGACGGCACCGCCTACTGTCGCCGCCGGCTGATCGAGAACCCGGACCTGGTGACCTACGGACTGGCCAACATGCTGCGTCGCGGATAAGCGGATTCTCGGCTGAATCCACATTGAATCTCCCTCCGGCGGAGGGTATGGTCTCGCCTTCTCCCAATTCGGTGACTCCAAAGGGGACATACAGCCATGGAAGCGGTCTTCGAGACCCGGATCCCGGGCGCCAAGTTGCTCAATCGCGGCAAGGTCAGGGACCTCTACGACATGGGGCACAGCCTGGCGATCGTGGCCACGGACCGGATCTCCTGTTTTGATGTCGTCCTGCCCACGGCGATCCCGGACAAGGGCAAGATCCTGACGCAGATGTCGCGGTTCTGGTTCAACTTCCTCCAGGACAGCTACGACAACCACCTGGCGTCGACCACGATCGCGAGCATGCCGACCCCGCTCTGCGACCATCCCAAGCTGCTCAAGGGCCGCACGATGCTGGTGCACAAGTGCGACGTCTTCCCGGTCGAGTGTATCGTGCGCGGTTATCTGGATGGCTCCGGCTGGAAGGACTATCAGCAGACGGGCGCGATCTGCGGTATTCCGTTGCCTGCCGGGCTCAAGCGTTACAGCAAGCTGCCGCAGCCGATCTTCACGCCGTCGACCAAGGAAGAGAAGGGCACGCACGATCAGAACATTCCCTTCGAGGAGATGGAGCGGCTGATCGGCCAGGGCTGGGCGGCCGACGTGCGCGCGGCCAGCCTGGCGGTTTATGCGCGATGCAGCAAGTATGCGCTGGATCAAGGCGTGATCATCGCCGACACCAAGTTCGAGTGGGGCCTGCACAACGGCAAGCTGACCCTGGTGGACGAGGTCATGACGCCCGACTCCTCGCGGTTCTGGCCCACCGAGAGCTATGAAGAGGGCGAGTTCGCCGAGAGTTTTGACAAGCAATTCGTCCGGGACTGGCTCGAGACGACCGACTGGGACAAACGACCGCCAGCCCCGGAGTTGCCGGATGACCTGGTGCAGAAGACCCGCGCGCTTTATCTACGGGCGTTGCGGATGATCACGGGAGAAGACCTGCATGCGTGAGAGATCGGTGGCGATCATTCTGGGTAGTGACTCTGACTTCGATCAGATCGTCGGTGGGCTGCGGGCGCTCGACGGGTTTGGCATTCAGTATGCTCTGCGGGTACTGTCCGCGCACCGCTCGCCAGAAAAAGTGCGCGAGTTCGCCGTCAACGCTGCGGAAAACGGGGTCCAGGTGATCATCGCGGTGGCGGGCAAGGCAGCCCACCTGGCCGGCGTGCTCGCGGCCCACACCACCCTGCCCGTGCTGGGCGTGCCGGCCTCCGGCGGCAGCCTCGGCGGGATGGATGCGCTGCTGTCCACCGCACAGATGCCGGGCGGCGTGCCGGTCGGTTCCCTGGGCATCGGCAAGTCGGGCGGCACCAACGCCGCGTTGCTGGCGGCTCGGATCCTCGGCTTGAGCGACGAGCGTCTGGCGGAGCGATTGGTGCTGTACCGCGAGCAGCTCGAGAAGGAGACCGAGGAGAAGAACGAGCGCATCGGACAGAAGATGAGCGAGCTGAGTTCGGAGAAATGAACGCCGTCGAGGTTCGGGACGTCCATCGCAGTTACCAGTTCACGGCGACGCACCACGTCTCGGCCTTGCGCGGTGTCTCGATGGAGGTCAAGCAAGGCAGCTTCGTCGCGATCGTCGGCCGCTCCGGCTCGGGCAAGTCGACGCTGCTGAACATGATCGGTGGGCTCGACCGACCGACCAGCGGGCGGATCGTCGTCGACGGCGCGGATCTCTCGACGCTGAGCTCCGATCAACTGGCGAAATTTCGCCAGCAGACCGTCGGCATGATCTTTCAGTCGTTCAACCTGATTCACTCGATGAACGCGCTGCAGAACGTGGCCCTGCCGCTGGCCTTTGCCGCGATGGGCAAGTCCGAGCGGGAGGCGCGCGCGCTCGAGGTGCTGACAGAGGTCGGGCTGGCGGAGCGTGCGACGCACCGGCCGACAGAGCTGTCGGGCGGGGAGCAGCAGCGGGTGGCGATCAGCCGGGCGCTGGTGACCCGGCCCAAGCTGCTGCTGGCCGACGAGCCGACCGGCAATCTGGATTCGACCACCGCGACCGAGATCCTCGACCTGATCAAGAAGCTGAACAAGGACGGACTGACCGTGCTGATGGTCACTCACGACCCGGACGTGGCGACAGAATACTCCAATCGCGTGGTCACCTTGACCGACGGGAAGGTGGGCTTCAGTGAAGTTTAAGGACTACTTCAGCTTCGCCCTGAGCGCGCTGATGCGGATCAAGATTCGCAGCGCGCTGACGATCGGCGGCGTGATGATCGGCATCGGCGCGATGGTGCTGCTGGTCAGCCTGGGCGCGCAGGCCAAGCGCGCGATGATCGAACAGCTCACCGGGCAACCGTCGCTGAAGACGATCACCGTCATGTCGCC
>CAZMLI010000460.1:2571-3654 GCA_964566865.1 uncultured Planctomycetota bacterium | reverse complement strand
GGGACTCGTCGACGTCGTGCCGATCGAACCGGATCCCGATGATCCAGCGGCCCCTTTTGCCGAGGGTCTCTGGAAGAACTCCTATGAAGCGGAACAGCACCTGCTCCATTTCGGCCGCTCGCCCGATCCTGTCTGCTGGAGTCAGGTCGGCTTCGCCAGCGGTTACCTCAGCTACTGCAATGGCGCGGAAGTGATCTGCCGCGAGGTGCGCTGTGCCGCTCAAGGACACGATGACTGCCACACGGTCGGCCGGTTCGCGGAGGACTGGGGAGATGGCGTCGAGACCGAGCGGTCCTATTACCGTCGCGACAACCTGGACGCCCTGCTGGATCGGTTGACCTCGACCCTGAAACGCACCGAGGCGGAACTCCGTTCCCGACAGCGCAAGATCGCAGGCATCGAGGCCGAGCCGACCGAACAAACGCAACTGATCGCACGCAGTCAGCCGATGCGGCGGGCGATCGACACCGCGCTGCGGGTCGCAGCGGTCGACTCGACCATCCTGATCCTGGGGGAGAGCGGAACCGGCAAGGAACGGGTGGCGCGTCTGATCCACCAGACCTCGGGCCGCCGCGAAGGCCCCTTCGTTTCCGTCAACTGCGCGGCCATGCCAGAAAATCTGCTCGAGAGCGAGCTGTTCGGCCACGTCCAGGGCGCCTTTTCAGGCGCCGCCGCAGACCGGATCGGCCTGTTCGAAGCCGCAAGTGGGGGCACGCTCTTTCTCGACGAGGTCGGCGAGACGAGCCCTTCGATGCAGTCCAGTCTATTGCGGGCACTCCAGGAGAGACGCATCCGCCGTGTCGGTGAATCGACGGACCGAGCAATCGACGTCAGGATTCTCGCCGCCACCAACCGTGAACTCGTGCGCGCGGTCAAGGAGGGGCAGTTTCGCGAGGATCTGCTCTACCGTCTGCGCGTGATCGAGATCCGCCTGCCCCCTCTGCGCGAGCGTCGCGACGACGTGCTCGAACTCGCGCGCGCCTTCATCGAGCAGGCCGCCGCCAGCACGGGCCGTCGCGTGACGGGACTCGCGCCCGAAGCCGCGGATCGACTGCTGCGCCATGACTGGCCGGGCAACGTGCG
>CAZMLI010000460.1:0-2471 GCA_964566865.1 uncultured Planctomycetota bacterium | reverse complement strand
TCGCGCCCGAAGCCGCGGATCGACTGCTGCGCCATGACTGGCCGGGCAACGTGCGCGAACTGGAGAACGCGATGGAACGGGCCGTGGTCCTGTGCAAAGGGCGGCGAATCACCAGCGAAGACTTACCCGACGAACTGACCAGCCTGTCGCGGACGACCGGTGGCCGCACGCTGGAGCAAATCGAGCAACAACACATTCTCACCGTGCTCGAGGACAACCAGGGCCACCGCGCACGCACCGCCGCAGAGCTGGGAATCGGCATTGCCACACTCTACAGAAAGCTCAAACAACTGCGCTGCTAGCAGCCTGTCTGGCTTGCTCCGCGCCCTCCCCTCCAGGTATGATCTCTCTTCTTCATGCCCGCCGCCGACCACGAAAACGCGGAAACCATCCGCGAGCTGATCAGCCAGGCCGGACTGACCCTGAGGATCGACCCGCGCTCAGCTCCCGCCGATTCGCAGGTCCACAAGCTAGGCCGCTACGAAATCACGGGACATCTCGGGGCTGGTGGCATGGGCGAGATCCTCCAGGTCCGCGACGAGGAGGTCGGACGGGAGATGGCCGCCAAGGTGATCAAGGGCCAAGCGGATCCCCAAGCCCTGGCCAAGTTCGTGCGCGAGGCACAGATCACCGGCCAGCTCGAGCATCCCAACATCGTGCCCATGCACGAGCTCGGCATGACGCCAGACCGGCAGATCTACTTCACGATGAAGCGCATCGATGGCGACGACCTGGCGGTCCTGCTGACGAACGAGTGCGAGACCGAGGGGAGCCTGCTCTCGCGCAACAAGTCCATGTTGAAGCTGCTCAACATCTTCCTCAAGATCTGCGACGCGATGTCCTTCGCCCACTCCAAGGGTGTCATCCATCGAGACCTGAAACCAGCGAACATCATGGTCGGCCAGTTCGGCGAAGTACAGGTGATGGACTGGGGACTGGCCTGCGTGGTCGGTCAACCCGACCCTGCGGAGGCGAGCTGCAGGCTGGATCTGGGTGGCGGACAGCTCGCCAGCGATACCGGCGAACCACTCAAGACGCTGGATGGCGCGATCGTCGGGACGCCGGCCTACATGCCACCGGAACAGGCCCGTGGCGAGAGCCAGAGACTCGACCGACGCGGCGACGTCTACGCGCTAGGCGCAATCCTCTACGAGATGCTGACGCTCGAACCGCCGTTCGATGGAGAAAACGTCTGGAACGTGCTGCAGCAGGTCATCAACGAGAGGCCGATGCCTCCGTCGAAGCGCACGCCCGACCGCCTCATCCCCTGGGAGCTGGAGGCGGTGGTCACACAGGCCATGTCAGCCAGACCCAGGGACCGCTACGACAGGGTGGAGGGTCTGAAGCAGGACATCGAGGCCTGGCTCGAAGGACGTGTCCTGCATGCAGCCGATTACACCACCTGGCAGCGCTGCGCCAAATGGGTCAAGCGCCACCGCGTCGGCACCCTCGCCGCATCCATCGTGGCACTGGTGATCGTGGTGGCGTTCGTCTGGATCCTGGACAAGGAGCGGGAGGCACGACGGGAGGCATGGCTCGCAAGACAGGCCGAAGGACGAGCCGGGCGCGAACAGGCGCGCGCTGAGAAGGAGAAGCAACATGCCAGGTCGCAGACGGAGCGAGCCGTGCGCGAGACCGCGCGCGCCGACAAGGAGAAAGCCGAGGCACGGGCAGCGCTGGCCCGCGCCAGGACCAATCTCGCCGCCGCCTACGCGCACGCAGCACAATCGACCTGGAAGGACGACGACGTGTTCGCGGCCAAGCTGCTGGCGGTCCGTTCGCTCGGGCTTCGAGAGAACGCCGACGCTCGAAGCGTCTTGCTCGATCAGCGAAAGCCCTTGCCTCCTCGCCTTTGGGCCCTGCTTGCCGCACATGGCGGCCCGCTCTGGTCTGCTGCCTTTAGCCGGGACGGAAGACGGATCGTCACCGCATCAGTCGATAAAACCGCGCGGGTCTGGGACGCGGCCAGCGGGAAGCAGCTGGCGCTTTTACAAGGTCATGACCACTCGGTCTATTCCGCCACCTTCAGCGCGGACGGTCAGTGGATCGTCACTGCATCCCGCGACCACACCGCACGGGTCTGGGATGCAGCCAGCGGCGAGCAGCGAGTGCTCCTGCGCGGACATCACAACGTGGTCAATTCTGCCTCATTCAGCCCGGACCACAAACGGATCGTCACCGCATCAGCGGACAGGACCGTACGAGTCTGGGACGCGAGCAGCGGTATGCAGCGGGCCCTCCTGCGAGGACATCACAACGCGGTCAATTCTGCCGCCTTCGGCCCGGACGGCAAGCGCATCCTCACCGCATCGAACGACAAGACCGCGCGGGTCTGGGATGCAGCCAGCGGCAAGCAGCAAGCACACTTGAAGGGGCATGTCGCCGGGCTCAACTCCACCGCCTTCAGCCCGGACGACAAACGCATCGTCACCGCATCGGACGATAAGACCGTGCGGGTCTGGAGCGCGGCA
>CAZMLI010000459.1:2299-3699 GCA_964566865.1 uncultured Planctomycetota bacterium | reverse complement strand
TCGAACAGCACCTGCACCTCGAGCGCGCTGAAGTCCTGGACCTCGTCGATGAACAGGTGGCGGTAGATCAGCGGGTTGCCGCCCTTGCGCTTGAGCGGGCCGACCCGCAGCTGATGGGCGCGCAGCAGCAGCGCGTCGTCCTCGGTGTCGAGCGCCGCCTGGTTCTTGCGGTCGCCCTCGGTCCAGTCGATGATCTCGTTGCCGCGGAATCGGCACCAGTCGGCGATCTCGCTCAGCAGGTCGCGGTCGAACACCTCCGGCGCATGTTCGCTGAAGGCCTCGTCGAGGATATCGACGTTGCTCAGCACGCTGTGCCAGTCGTCAATGGCCTGGCGCGCGGTCGCGTTGCCCTCGAGCTGCTCCACCTGCTTGGCGAGGATCCGCAGCATCAGCGGGTGCAGCTTGAGCTGCCGCACCTGCGGGGGCGTATTTTCGCGCACCGCCTTGGGCAAGCGGCGAAAATGGGACAGCCGCTGGCTGCGCGCCCACTCGTCGAGTGTCAGGACCTGCACCTTGTCCACGCCCAGCGCTGGCAGCACGTGCGAGACGTAGTTCTTCAGCGCCAGGTTGAAGACCAGAATCAGCGTGCGCGGCGAGTTGATCTCGGGGTCCTTGTAGGCCAGCCAGGCGATGCGGTGCAGGCCGACCGTCGTCTTGCCGGAGCCCGCCACACCGCGCACCACGACCAGCCCGCTATCGGGGTGGGTGATCAGTCCGAACTGCTCGGGGTCGATCAAGCCGGCGATGTCCGGCAGGTGCTTGTCCTCGCGCTGGCGGAAACTAGCGTCGGGGCCCATGCCCAGCTGATCGGCGCGCAGCGCGCTGCCCTGGCCGCCGGCCAGTTGCGCGTCCACCAGCGGTCGGCTCAGCCAGGCGTCCTCCGATTCGAGGTCTCGGCAGAAGATGCCCTCGGGCGACTCGATCCGCTCGAGCGACATGCCGGCGATCGACAGGGTCCGCCGCGCGAGCAGCTGGCCGTCGACCATCCGGTCGCCGAGCTCCACGCGATAACTGTCGCCCTGGCGGTAGCGATAGTAGATCTGCGAGACGGGCGCGTGGCGCCAGTCGACGATCTTGACCGGGCCGCGGATGTGCGTCGCCTTGCCGATGCAGACGTCGCGGGTGCGTTCGCCCTCCTGCAGCTGGATGTGCGCGAAGTACGGGCTCTCGGGATCCACCTCGCTGCGATCGCGTGCCGCGCGCAGGCTGTCGAGAATCGCCAGGTGCCGATCGTACTGCTCGCGCAGACTGTAGCGATCGTCCTCCAGCGCGTGGGGTAGCTCCTGACGCAAGCGGTCCAGCTCAGCGACGATGTCTGACTCGGACAGCGGCGCGACACTCTGTGTGCCGCTGAGCGTCTCCAGCACCTGGTCGAGCAATTCCATCTCTTCGGCCACGAT
>CAZMLI010000459.1:0-2199 GCA_964566865.1 uncultured Planctomycetota bacterium | reverse complement strand
AGGTCGGCTAGCAGCGCGACAACGAGCACCAGCGGCAGCAGCGTGCCCATGATCCGGATCGAAAAATAGTCGCTGTAGGCGAACGGGTAGAAGCCCAGGACGAGGATGATGGTCGTCATCACGATCGCGCGGCCGGCGAAGCGAAAGGTCTGTAGTAACGCTTCTGCGGTGTCGGCGCAGCGCCCCGCCTCCAGCCGAAAACGCATCAGGAAATGGATCGTATCGTCCACGCCGATGCCGATGCCCAGCATGCCGATCACCAGGGTGTCGGAGTCGATCTGATCCCAGGCCGCGCCGACGTACCCGGCCACCACCAGCAGGGGCAGCACGTTGGGCAGCATCGACCAGAGGCCGACCCGGATCGAGCGCGTGCCGATGATCATCATCAAGCCGATCACCAGCAGCGAGAAGATCAGCCCGTTGCGCTGCCCGATCAGGATACTGTCCAGCCACCAGCCGAGCAGGTAGGTCAGCCCCGTGACCTCGACATTGATGCCGCTGAGATGTTGCTCGCCGAGCTGCTCGATCGCCTGGCCGACGTCATGGGTGCCGCGCATGCCGTAGCTGTTGAGTCGCACGGCCACCCGCAGCACCTTCTGCTCGAAGTCGACCAGCCGGCCCATTCCCGCTGTTTCGCGCGACAGCGCCATCAGCCCCGCAAGCTCCTGGGCAGACCCGCGACCGCCCAGCTGGCGGCTGATATGATCCAGCACCGCCATCGATGAGATCACCTTGTCCACCGCGGGCAGCGCCTCGACGGCCGCCTCGAAGGCCACGATTCGCGCCAGCAGCTCGGGGTCGTTCAGTTGCTGGTCCGCGGGCAGGGCGAGGAAGACCTCGATCACGTTGGTGCCGGCGAAGTGCTTTTGGAAGAACTGCTGGTCGACGCGAAAGCGGTTGTCCTCGGCCAGTCGCCGCTGGAAATCGGTCTCGATCTGGCCCTTCGACAGGCCCAGCAGCGAGGCCGCGATCAGACCGCTGAAGGCGGCGATGACCCACCAGGGCCGCCCGGTTGCCAGGCCGAGCAGCCGGTCCAGGATGGCGCCGAGCCAGTCGCGCGGCGCCGACCCACGGGGCGCGACGCTGGGGGCCGGAAAGAACGAGAGCACGATCGGCACCAGCGTCATCGCCAGCAGCAGCGCCACGCCGACGCCGAAGCCGAGCACCAGGCCCAGCTGGCGAAAGACGGGCGTGGGCACCAGCGAGAGCGAGACGAAACCGACGAAGGTCGTGGCCGAGGTCAACAGGCAGGCCACGCCCACCTCGCCGGCGCTGTCGCGAATCGCGGCGTCGCGGGATTTGCCGGCCTGCAGCTCGATCAGGTAGGCCGACCAGAGGTGGATCACGTCCGAGAATGCCACGACCAGCACGACCGCCGGCACGATGCTCATCATGATGTTCAGGTTGCGGTCGATCATCGTGGCCAGGCCGAGGCACCAGATCACCGAGATCACCGCCACGCCCATCGAGACGGTCACCGGCGCCAGCCGCCGGAACATCGCGAAGACCACCAGCAGCAGCACGCAGGCCGCCAGCGGCAGCAGGCGCAGCAGGTTGAAGTAGGTCTGGTCGATGATCTCGCCGAACAGCGCCGGCAGTCCGGCCAGACGCAGCTGCTCGGCGCGGAAGCCGGAGGCCTCGAACTGCTCGACCGCCTCTCGCACCAGCGCCGGCGCCCGCTCGACCGGACGGCTGGGGTCGACCGTCAGCTCGATGTGCACCGCAACGTGGCTGCCGTCCTGCGAGATCAGCAGGCCCCTGGCCAGCGGGTCCTTGCGCAGCTCCGCGGTCAGCGCCTCGACCTGCTGCGGATCGCGCCGCGCCGCGTCGACGTAGCGCTCGATGACGGGCAGGCCACCGACCAGACGCACGCGCACGGCGTCGAGGATGCTCTCGACGCGACCCACGCCCTGACGCCGCTCGATCCGCTTGACGATGGCCTCCAGCCGGGTCAGGCTGGCCGCTGAGAGCGGCGCGGGGTCGGCGTAGGCCACGGCGAAGAATTCGTCGTTGGCGAACTGGCGGACGCGTTGCTGGTAGCGGGCGAAGGCGGGCGAGTCGCCAAAGAAAAGTGCGCCGTGGGAGGTCGCGATCACCGAACGCGAGATGCTGGCCAGGGCGAGCAACGTGACCAGCCCGCAGGCCCCCAGAACGGCCAGCCGGTGCTTCAGGACCCAGGAGATCCAGGCTTTCATTCGC
>CAZMLI010000458.1:0-3720 GCA_964566865.1 uncultured Planctomycetota bacterium | reverse complement strand
TTGGGCTGCATGCCGGATTCGGTGGCCAGCGCGAACGGGATGTTGTAGGCGCCTTCGGGATGACCCTCGGCGAACTCCGGCTCGGAGCGCACGTCCAGATAGAGGTACCCTTCATCGCGGATCAGCGCGTGACAGTCCTGCGGCGGTTTTCGTTCAGCCATCATTGCCCCCCTGGAGCTGCTAGTCCTTGCGGGCCGCGCGCACCTCGAGGACACGGCCCTCGAAGATCTCCAGCGCGGCTCGAACGTAGGCGTCCTCGGAGATATCGTTCTTGTTACGAGTCTCGCTGACACCCTCTCCCAGCGCCAGCTTGACTCGCCAGCGCTGCCCCATCACCTGCTGGATCGCCTGGGCGACCCGCTCCATCTGGCCCTCGTCTTCGCTCAGCTTCTGCAGCGCGAAGTTGTTCTCCGCGCCATCGAAGACGACCCGGATGCCCCCATCGGCCACCGTCGGCTGGCCCTTGCGCAGGATCGGCGCAAAGGCCGGCAGTGTTTCGTTCAGCAAGGTGACGATCTGGCTCCAGCTCCGGCTCAGGTGTTCCTGCTCGAGCGGCCCGGTCTGCGGCGCCGGGGCTTCGGGCGCCGGCGGTGTCTCGGCTAGCGGCTTGGTTACTGGCTTGGTTACTGGCTTGGATTGGGGCGCCGGTTTGTTCGCAGCCTCGGGCGCGACAGTCGCCCGGGCGATGGGAGCGGGTGCCTCGACAGCAGGCGTGGGCTGCGGGGCGGTCACCACCGGCTCCCGCCGACGAAAGGGTGCCGCCCCTGCTGAATCAGACGGCGGCTTGCCCTCCAACGCAGCGGCGACCGCGCTCGCCGGTATCCACTCGTCCCACAGGGCCGCGCGCACGAACGCCACCTCCAGCAGCACCCGCGGCAAGCTGCTCTTGCGCAGGCGCGTCGACGTCTCGAGGAACATGCCGACCATGCCGGTCAGTGCCCCGAAGCTGAACGGCTGTGCCAGCTGCGCCAGCTCCGGCTCGCCCAGCGCAACCGCCAGCAGCTCTTCCTTGACGCCGCATGACTTGACCACCAGCAGGTCGCGCAGGAACTCGATCCACTGCACGAGGAACGCCTCCAGATCGGCTCCGGCCTCGTAGAGCGAGCCGATCCGCTCGAACAACCCCGGCACGTCGCCCGCCGCCAGCGCCTTGGCCCAGTCGGTCAAGGCCGTCAGCGGGATCGTGCCCAGCACCTGATGCACGTCCTCGGCGCCCACCATCCCGCCGGTAAAGGCGCGCACCTGATCCAGCCGGACCAGCGCGTCGCGCATTGAGCCGCGCGCCGAACGCGCCAGCTCCGTCAGCGCCTCGGGAGCGACCTCGATCCCGACATCCTGCGCCACCCGATCGAGGTGAGCGGCGATCGTCACCGGCGGGATCCGCCGAAAATCGAATCGCTGACAGCGCGAGCGAATCGTCCCCGGCACGTCGTACGGTTCGGTCGTGGCGAAGAAGAACTTCACATGCGCGGGCGGTTCCTCCAGCGTCTTGAGCAACGCGTTGAAGGCCGGCCCCGTCAACATGTGCACCTCGTCGATCAGGTAGATCTTGAAGCGCGCATGGGCCGGCTTGTAGCGCACGTTGTCGCGGATGTTGCGGATCTCATCGATCCCGCGATTGGAGGCGCCATCGACCTCGATGAAGTCGACGTCCCGGCCACTGGCGATCGAGGTGCAGGCGTCGCACGCGTCGCAGGGCGTCGCCGTCGGTCCCTCGGCGCAGTTGAGCGCCCGCGCGAAGATGCGCGCCATCGAGGTCTTGCCCACCCCGCGCGATCCACAGAACAGGTAGGCGTGCGCCACGCGATCTTCGGTGATCGCGCCGACCAGCGTGCGGCTGATCGATTCCTGACCGATGACCTGATCGAAGGTGGTCGGTCGGTGCGTGCGGGCCAGAACCTGGTAGCTCATGATGCTGTCATGATTGGGTTATGGCCGTGCCCCCCCCATCGACAGTGCTCCTCCGGTTTCACAAACGCAGCCAGCTCCATCCAGGCTATCCTTCGGCACACAGAAGATCATCGCTATGGCTGCTCCGTTCCCGACCTGACCAATTTCACGCGATTCCTGTTGCAAAGGGACCCAGCTCTCAACACCGCTTACGCCGATTCACCGGCGAACAACAGCCTCCGAGGGGGGATTCAACCCTGCTATAGCGGTTTGCAGGAAAGGGGCACCGCTAAATCCCCGTCTAGCACGACCTGGCGGAGAGGGAGGGATTCGAACCCTCGAGGTAGTTTCCCACCTACCCGCTTTCCAAGCGAGCGCACTCGGCCACTATGCGACCCCTCCAGGATGTAACTCATCTTGCAGTAACTTCTTATACGATCAGTGTTTGCCCGCGTTTCTCGTTACGCTATTCTCCGCTCTTCGCTACGCAATTTGAAGGACAACACCCTTGTAGAACCTGCGCACCTGAGAAAGGGGTCGTTCATTCTACTCGGCCAGAATTGCAATGCAAACGGTTGCTGAGGAATGGTCAGGCCATGCGCCGGAGCAGTCTCTGGGCAAAGACATGGCCAGGATCGACATCGAGCACCACCTGCAGGGCGTACCGCGACATGCGAGAATCCGTGCTGTCGAACCTGGCCCACTGGTAGAGTTCCGAGAGCCTTCGCTCGACATACTTCTTCGAGTAGCCTGAGTCGAAGCCCCGCTGCTCGCTCAGGATCAGTGCCTGGGGAGCACGACCACCCCTGCTTCGCTGCGGGGTGATCATCCAGTCCTGCTGCAACCGGGCCATTTCTTCCTGCACTTGTCTGCCGTTGCTCAGATTCTCCAGTTGCGGCATGACCCATGCGCCGAACGCCCGCATCAGTTCCTCCTGCTTCGGATTCGCGGAGAGCAGATCTGCAGGGCGTAGCCAGTCGAGGTCCTCGTGGTAGGCGGTATTCCAGGCTTCGCTGGCCATGTTCGCCTCGAACTGGGCGGCGTCGAGCCCCCCTGGCTGGGCGCGTTCTATGTAGGCCGCGTTGAACGCGCCTGGCTCGGTGCCCTCACGAATCAGAACGGGCATGTTCAACTTCAGCTGCTCGATTGCATGTTCGACCTGTTCCCACCATCCCGCGGGCGCGAACTGAGCGCGGATTCTGCCCAGAGCGGCCTCGTCCAGCGCGCCTCGATCCAGCAGCTCGACGACGGCGCCGATCGCTCGGCGGTCTCCCAGACGCACCATCTTGTCGGCCACGAAGTCGGCATCCTCTGCGTCACAATGCTCGAGCTCTCGGACAAGGAAGCGAAAAACGTCGTACACCTTGTGATCGACAAGGGGATCATAGATGACCATCCGCTCATGAACTGAAATGGTGGGATCGAGCAAGCGCTCGAGCAGGACGGGCCAGGCGATATCAGACATGCTGGCCAGGGCCCGCTGTACGCGTTCGGCGAAGGCGAGCGCCTCTGCGCCATACAACAGCAGACAGAGCAGATGCACGGATCGCTGGCAGGGGCTCGCCTCGAGGATCTCGACGAGGGGAGCCATCTCCTCGCCATGGGTCTCCCAGGCGATCGTCCGGTCGATGTATGGCAGGGCAGCCTCGCCCCTGGGCAGACGCTCGGCAAGTTCACCGAGTGCGACCGCGTCATTGGCCCGCCCAGCCTCTTCCATCAGGTCGGCCAGCTCGTGGTCCAGCTCCTCCATCTCGTCCTGCCGAAATTGCTCGTGAGCCAACACTTGCGCGAAGAGGTGTGCTTGGTACATCCGCACGGCCAGTCCCCCCA
>CAZMLI010000457.1:1867-3738 GCA_964566865.1 uncultured Planctomycetota bacterium | reverse complement strand
GCGCGGCCCATACACCGCTCAGGCCGCTGCCACGCCGGCTGCCGCTGGTGATCTTCATGTTGCTGTTCTTGACCTACGCCTACTTTTGCCAGGGCGGTGGCTGGAACAGCAACTCCCGGCTCGCCCTGACCCGCGCGCTGGCCGAGCGAGGCGGGCTGTCGATCGACGCCTATCACCAGGCGACGGGGGACAAGGCCAAGGTCGGGGCGCACTACTACACCGACAAATCGCCGGGCCCGTCGTTCCTGGCCGTCCCGGTCTATGCGCTGGCGCGGACATTCATGGGCGACGAGCTGGGCCCCGTCGTCTATGTCGTGGTGCTGATCGTGATCGCGCTGCCGAGCTGCCTGGCGGCGGTTTGCTTGCTCTGGTTCCTGCACGCGCTGCGCTTGCCGAACTGGTGGGCCGTCACGCTGACGCTGGGCTACGCGCTGGGTACGATGGCGCTGCCTTATGCCACCCTGTTCTACAATCATCAGCTCGCAGCTTCACTGAGCCTGGTGGCCTTCTACCTGACGGCGGCGCCAGGGCTCTCCGGTCAGCGCTGGAGGTTAGGCTCCGGCCGCGCGCTGCTGATCGGCACACTGCTGGGCTGGTCGGCGATCAGCGATTACTGCACGCTGCTGGTGGCGGTGGCGGTGGTGCTGATCTTGCTGCGCCAGACAGACCGCTGGTTCGGTCTGATTCCGCTGGCCCTCGGCTTCTTGCTGCCGCTGGCGGCCTTCATGAGCTACAACACCTGTTGCTTCGGCGGGCCACTTCAGCTGGGTTATCGCCACGAGCACGCCTGCATGTTCAAGGTCCTCGACAGCTGGAAACTCGGCTTCGGCATGCCGCGCAAGGCGGTGCTCTGGCAGATCACCTTCGGCGCCTATCGCGGCCTCTTTCGCGGCTCCCCGTTCCTGTTGATGATCGTGCCCGCAGCGCTGATCGGGCTGTGGCGGTTCTGGCGCAAACCAGTGCTCCAGGCCTGGCCGCTGGCTTGCTGGTGGATCGTCTCGATGATGCTGATGGCCAACTGTATGATGACGTTCTGGGAGGGTGGGTTCGCCGCGGGGCCGCGCTTCCTGGTGCCGGCGCTGCCATTCGGGGTGTTATTGCTCGCCGGATTGCCCAACCCCTTGCGCTGGGCGACCGCGCCGCTGCTGCTCTGTTCGATCGGCCTGATGCTGGCCACCACCGCCGTCAATCCGGAGGTGCCGATGGGCATCGCGCGGCCCTGGTCCGATTACACCTGGCCGCGGTTTCGATCCGGCCAGCTGGGCGTCTGCCAGCAGGGGTACCAGGATTTCGCTGCGCAATCGGGCCGTACGGAGGCGGCCTCCAATGTGGGCGAGTGGATCGGGCTGCGCGGGGGGTGGAGCTTGCTGCCGCTCGGGCTTATCTGGCTCGTTGGCGGGGCCTGGGTTGTCAGGAGGCGGGATGACGGTCCACCTGATATTACCCGCCTATAACGAGGAGGTCGGACTGCCGCGCACCGTCCGGGCGCTGTCTGCAGCGCTGGGGGAGCGCGCGCACCGCTTCGTCGTGGTGGACGACGGCAGCACCGATCGCACGGCCGAGATCGCGCGCGAGCTGGGACTGGAACTGGTCCAGCACGGCGAGAACCGTGGCCTGGGCGCCGCCCTGCAGAGCGGCCTGCGCGCTGGCTGCGAGGGCGCCGCCGACAGCGACGTGCTGATCACGCTCGACGCGGACGACACCCAGCCCCCCCGGTTGGCGCCGCGGCTGGTCGCGGCGATCGAGGGCGGCGCCGACATCGCCATCGCCAGCCGTTACCGTGCCGGCGCCCGCGTCGTCGGGCTGGACCTGCGCCGCAAGCTGCTCTCCAGCATCGCCAGCCTCGGGCTGCGTCTGCTGCTGCCGGTCCC
>CAZMLI010000457.1:0-1767 GCA_964566865.1 uncultured Planctomycetota bacterium | reverse complement strand
TAGGATATCCGGACTCGAGTTATTCACGTCCGCGTCACCCCGGCTCGGGCAGTTCAGGAGGGAGAACAACTGATGGCGCTACATGACAAGGACTCGGTGCGTGACAACCTGCTGGACGACGTCTACGCGTCGGCCGATCTTGCGGTGAGCATGCCGAAGTACCGTTTCCCGGAGTCGCAACAAAATCCTCGCCACGCCTATGCGGTGGTCCATGACGAGCTGATGCTCGACGGCAACTCGCGCCAGAACCTGGCGACCTTCTGCCAGACCTGGGCCGAGCCCGAGATCCATCTGCTGATGGACGAGTGCATGGACAAGAACATGGTCGACAAGGACGAGTATCCGCAGACGGCGGAGATCGAGAGTCGTTGTGTGCACATGCTGGCGGATCTGTGGAACTCGCCGGAAGCGGCGAATACCATCGGTTGCTCGACCGTGGGCTCGAGTGAGGCTGCGATGCTCGGGGGCATGGCGCTCAAGGGACGCTGGAAGGCGCGGCGCCAGGCGGCCGGAAAGCCGACGGACAAGCCGAACCTGATCTGCGGGCCGGTCCAGGTCTGCTGGCACAAGTTTGCGCGCTACTGGGATATCGAGCTGCGCGAGATCCCGATGGCGCAGGACCGATTGATCATGACGCCGGAAGAGGTGCTTTCGCGCTGTGACGAGAATACGATCGGGGTGGTGCCGACGCTGGGGGTGACGTTCACCTGTCAGTACGAGCCGGTCGAGGCGGTTGCTGCGGCGCTCGACCAGTTGGAGCGGGATACGGGGCTGGATATTCCGATTCACGTCGACGGCGCGAGCGGTGGGTTTCTCGCGCCCTTCTGCGCGCCCGAGATCGTCTGGGATTTCCGCCTCCCGCGGGTCAAGTCGATCAATACCTCGGGCCACAAGTTCGGGCTGTCGCCGCTGGGTGTGGGCTGGATCATCTGGCGCGAGGAGCAGGACTTGCCGGAGGAGTTGATCTTCTGGGTCAACTATCTCGGCGGCAACATGCGCGACATCGCGCTCAACTTCTCGCGCCCGGGAGGGCAAGTCGTCTGTCAGTACTACAACTTCCTCCGCCTGGGCAAGGAGGGCTATCGCAAGGTCCACACCGCCTGTTATCAGACGGCCGAGTATCTCGCCGCCGAGATCGAAAAGCTCGGCATGTTCGAGGTGATCTACGACGGCCAGATGGACGCGGGCATTCCGGCGATCTGCTGGAAATTCAAGGAGGGTGTCGACCCGGGCTTCAGCCTCTACGATCTGGCCGACCGGCTGCGAACTCGCGGCTGGCAGGTGCCTGCCTATTCGATGCCCGCCAACCGTGAGGATCTGGTCATCCAGCGGATACTGGTGCGCCACGGTGTCGCTCGGGATCTGGCTGCGATCCTGATCGGCGACTTCCAGGCTGCGATCGCCTACTTCGCGGACCACCCGGTGCATACGCAGATGACCGCCGAAGAGGCGTCCGGTTTTCACCACTAGCAGCGACTGCAGATGTCAGTCGTCGCACGTGGCGACTGACATCCGCTGTACGGGCGGCGTACAACCATTGCAGGCGCGTCGGGCGGAAGTTGCGGCCATTGTCCACTAAACTACTTGCTCCGGAAGGTGTTATGTCGCATGGCGGCTCTGGCACCCGGTTTGCTTTTAGCTGGGTCATGCGAACGATCATCACGCTTTTCAGCGCTGGCCTGCTTGGCTGCGCCACCTTGCCGATGCCGACTCTTGGAGGGCGGCAGCTCTGGCGCGACCTCTTCGTGGACGGTGGCTGCCGGATCC
>CAZMLI010000456.1:0-3740 GCA_964566865.1 uncultured Planctomycetota bacterium | reverse complement strand
GCGGCCAACCCACCAGTTGGGCACCTGCGGGCACTTGAAGGCGTCCGAGAAGACGGTCTGGTCCTCATCGCCGCGTTTCCAGCTCCAGCCGCTGTCTCCGGCGTTGCCCAGGTTCTGCTTGTTGCTCGAGGCTTCCTTGGAGGCGCTCATGTAAGGCGCCAGCGCGTTGAACCAGCGAATGCGGAAGGCCTTCTTGTCGCCGGTGACCGTACGGTACTTGCTGGCGAAGCCGGCGTAGTGGCCGTTGTCGTTGACGAACTGGAGCTGGGCCAGTCCGAACTGGCGCAGGTGCTGGTTACAGGCTGACTGCTCGCTCTTCTTGATTGCAGCAAGGATGGCAGGAAGCGTGATCGCGGCCAGGATGGCGATGATCGCAATCACGCCGAGGAGCTCGACCAGCGTGAAGCCGTGTGCGCGGCGCTTGAGAGACATGGATATGCACTCCGGTGTGGAAAGGAAACGAATGATTGGTATGTAAATCACCGGAGACGTTTGTCAATGCTTATTTCACCGTGGTGAAATATTCACGCTGAGTGGGCTATTTCTTCTCTTTCCCCTTCTTCTGCTCCTTTTTCTTGTCCTCAGCGGCCTTGCGCGCTCGCTGCATCGGGTTCTTGATCTTCTTCTCCTCCGGCTTGCTGAGTTTGAACCGTTCCTCTATCTGCTTGCGGGGAAAGTAGTTATTGCGGGTATCGGTGTCGGCCGTCTCGAGATGGGGGTCGAGCGTGAGCTGGCGGATCTTCTTGTCGGTGACGATCAGCTTGGAGACCTGCTGGTTGTCCTTGCGCCAGATCTCGGCGGGGATGCGCAGCAGCTGCTTGCTGCCGTCGACGAACTCGATCTGGATGATCACGGGCATCACCAAACCGCCGATGTTGCGCAAGTCGATGACATAGAACTGTTTGCGTAGGCTCAGTAGCTTCTTCTCGACCGGTTTGAGCCGTTCGAGGAACTTCTTGTACTTCTTCTTCTCCTCGTCGGTCGCCTTGAACTTGTCCTGCTTGTTGTAGAAGTCATACAGCTCCGGAAAACGGTCTGCGCGCCGCGGCAGCTTCTCGTTGCGTTGATCGGTCACCGATTTGGGGTCCTTGGCCTCCTTGGCCCTGGCGTGGGCCTTCTCACCCTCGGGGTTGCCGTCATGGAAGGTGAAGTGGCGCAGGCGCTCGATCGCGATGTCGCAGCGCTCGGTGCCGTAGAACCAGCCGCGCCAGAACCAGTCGAGGTCGATGCCCGAGGCGTCCTCCATCGTGCGGAAGAAGTCGGCGGGCATCGGCCGCTTGAACAGCCAGCGCTGGCAGTAGGTCTTGAAGGCGAAGTCGAACAGCTCGCGGCCCATCACCGTCTCACGCAGGATGTTCAAGGCGGCGGAGGTCTTGGAGTAGGCGTTGTTGCCGAACTGCAGGATCGACTCGGAGCTGGTCATGATCGGCACCTGTCGTGCGCTCTTCATGTACTCGACGATGTGCCGGGCCTTGCCGCGACGGCCGGGGTACTTCTTCTCCCACTCGCGCTCGGCGATCGACTGGACGAAGGTGTTGAAGCCCTCGTCCATCCAGGTCCACTGGCGCTCGTCGCTGTTGATCAGCATCGGGAAGAAGTTGTGGCCCACCTCGTGAATCACCACGCTGATCAGTCCGTACTTGGTGCGCTTGCCGTAGGTACCGTCCTTCTCCGGCCGCGGCCCGTTGAAGCAGATCATCGGATACTCCATCCCGCCAACCGGCCCGTTGATCGAGATCGCCATGGGATAGGGGTAGTCGACCGTGTGGCGCGAGTAGACCTTCAGCGTCTGGATGATCGCGTGGGTCGAGTACTTCGACCAGAGCGGCTCGGCCTCGTTGGGATAGAGCGACATCGCCATCACCGGGTTCTTGCCGATCGTGGTGCCCTTCGCGTCCCAGATGAACTTGCGTGAGCTGGCGAAGGCGAAGTCGCGCACCTGCCTGGCCTTGAAGATCCAGGTCTTCTTCGTCTTGGCGCGCCCCTTCTGGTTGTCCAGCGCCTCCTTGGGCGTGATGATGAACATCGGCTTGGCGGCGCTGCGGGCGGTCGCGAGCCGCTTGCGCTGGGTCTCGCTGAGCACCTGCTCTGCGTTCTGCAACACGCCGGTGGCAGCGACCACGTGGTCCGCCGGCACCGTGATGCGCACCAGGTAGTCGCCGAACTCCAGCGTGAACTCACCGCGGCCGAGGAACTGCCGGTTGTGCCAGCCGTGCACGTCGGTGTAGGCCGCCATGCGCGGGAACCACTGGGCGATCTCGTAGATCCAGTTCTTGTCGTCTTCGAAGAACTCGCAGCCGGTGCGTCCGCCGACCAGCTTGGAGTTGTTGATCCGGTAGTGCCAGTCGATCGAGAAACGCACCGACTGGCCGCTGCCCAGCGACTGCGGCAGGTCGATCCGCATCATCGTCTTGACGATCGTATGGCGCAGTGGCTGCTTGTTCGCATCGCGCACCGCGGTGATCCGGGCGCCGCCGTCGAAGGTCTGACGCGCGAGCACCTGCCGCAGTCGCGCGGGCGTGATGTTCTTGAAGTCCGGGCCGCCGTCCATGATCGCCGCATCGGAGTTGGGCGCGTAGAGGTTGGGGTCGAGGGCCACCCACAAGTAGGTCAGCGTGTGCGGCGAGTTGTTGTGGTAGTGGATCGTCTCCCGACCGATCAGCCGCTGCTGGACGTCGTCGATCTCGACGTCGATCTCGTAGTCCACCTTCTGTTGCCAGTATCCGGGGCCTGGTGCGCCGGATGCCAGGCGCATCCGATTCGGGCTGGGCAACAGCTCCTCGAGCTGCCGGAACTTGTCACGCTGCTTGAACTGGTTGCCGACCGGCTGGGTCTGGGCCAGCGCGCAGGGGGCCAGGGTCAGGAACACGATCAGGATGGCGACGATTCGATGCATGGCTCGGCTCCGGTGAGTGAGGGGGCGAGCTGCGATTTTAGCCGAAGCTGGACTTATATCAGCTCCCAATAGCCTCGGCGGGGCTGTCTTGATAAGCTTCCTGGACCCTTCTGAGAGGAGAGAACAGCATGTTCGAGTGGATCGCGAGTCCGGAGGCGTGGGTCGCCCTGCTGGCCCTGACCACGATGGAAATCGTGCTCGGGATCGACAACATCGTCTTCATCACGATCCTCTGCGGTCGCCTACCGCAGGAGAAGCAACTCAAAGCACGTCGCCTCGGGCTGGCGGTCGCGCTGATCTCTCGGCTGGTATTGCTGGGCGGGATTTCCTGGATCATGAAGCTCAAGGAGCCGCTGTTCGAGCTCATGTCGCATGCCTGGAGTGGCAAGGACCTGATCCTGCTCTTCGGCGGATTGTTTCTGATCTACAAGGCGACGCACGAGATCTACGAGAACGTCGAGCATCCCGGCGGCGACGCCGCGGAGCTGGCCGACAGCAGCGGCGATCAGGCCGCCAAGGAGAGCCAGAAGCTGTTCACCAGGATCATCCTGCAGATCATGCTGATCGACATCGTCTTCTCGCTCGACTCGGTGATCACCGCCGTCGGCATGGCCGAGCACCTGTCGGTGATGATGATTGCCGTGATGCTGGCCGTCGGCGTGATGATGGTCTTCGCCGGCGCGATCGGCGACTTCATTCAGACCAATCCGTCGGTGCGAATCCTGGCGCTGGCCTTCCTGCTGCTGATCGGTGTGATGCTGGTGGCCGAAGGCAGCGGGCAGCACGTCTCGAAGGGCTACATCTACTCCGCAATGGCCTTCTCGCTGCTGGTCGAGATGTTCAA
>CAZMLI010000455.1:0-3747 GCA_964566865.1 uncultured Planctomycetota bacterium | reverse complement strand
GTCACGGTAGGACTGCCGACCGACCGCCTTGTTATCGGGCAGGGCCGCTTCCTCGTCCAGGTCCAGACAGCGCACTGCGCCCTCCGACAACTGATAACGATAGCCGCTCTCGGGACAGATCATCTGGCCCGTGCTGTCCGGCGTCGGCAGCTTCTGACCGTGTCGGCTCATCCAACCGGCCCGACGCGCGGGCACGCCGATCATCAGCGCGTAGTCGGGCACGTCGCGGGTCACGACTGCGCCGGCGGCGACGAAGGCGTAGCGGCCGAGCGTGGTGCCGCAGACGACCGTCGCGTTGGCCCCCACCGTACAGCCCCGACGCAGCAGGGTCTGCTCGTAGAGCGCTTGCCGATTGACCTGTGACCGGGGGTTGGTGACGTTGGTCAGCACGCAGGAAGGGCCCAGAAATACGTCGTCCTCGAGCACGGTCCCGGTGTAGAGCGAGACGTTGTTTTGCAGCTTGCAGTTGTTGCCGATGACGACGTCGGCGCCGATGAAGCAGTTCTGGCCCAGGTTGCAGCCCGCGCCGATGGTGCAACCGGCCATCAGGTGGCTGAAGTGCCAGACCCTCGTGCCCGGGCCGATCTGACAGGGCTCGTCGACACAGGCGGTGGGATGAATGAAGCTCGCGTCGCTCATTGCATTCCGTCCAGCGGGATCATCACCGGCTGACCGCGCGTCATCAGCGAACGCTGGGCCGCCTGCAGGACGCGCAGAACCCGCAGCGCGCTCGCCCCGTCGGTCAACGGCTGCTCGCGCGTCTGGATCGCCTCCAGAAACGCCTCGCACTCCAGCCGCAGCGGCTCCTGCTTTTCGTAGGGAATCACCCGGCCCTCGCCGCGAATCGGCACGGGGGCGCCGTCTTCAATCTCCACCCGCTGATCGTGCAGCACCAGTTCCTTGGCCACGTCGTCGAAGGTCGCCATCGCGCGGTCGCCGATCACCACCAGCCGCTGCTCCTTGAACGGATGCAGCCAGGAGACGAAGAAATGCGCCGCCTGGCCGGTTTCGAACAGTAGCTGCGTGACGGTCACGTCGGCCACGTTGGGCTGGATATAGGCACCGCCCGAGGCGATCACCTGGAACGGCATGCGGCCGTAGAGCCGCAGGATCACCGCGATGTCGTGCGGCGCGAAAGACCAGAGGATGTTCTCCTCGCGACGGATCTTGCCCAGGCTGACCCGGTTGGAGTAGGTGTAACAGATCGAACCGAGTTCGCCGTCGTCGATCAGGTCTCGCAGCCTGCGAATCGCAGGGTGATACTCCATGATGTGGCCGACCATCAGAATCCGCCCCTGGGCCTCCGCAAGCTCGGCCAGTTGCCGGCCCTCCTCGTAGTACAGCGCCAGCGGCTTCTCGCAAAAGACGTCCTTGCCGGCCAGCAAGGCCTCGCGCGCCAGCCTGAAGTGCGTCTCGGCCGGCGTCGCGATCACCACCCCCTGAACGTCCGGGTCATCCAGTACGGGCGCCATGCTGTCGTGGACCTGCGCCTCCGGCGCGATCTCCCGCGCGGTCTGCTGCCCGGCAGCCGCACTGTCGACCACCGCGCGCAGCACACCCAGCTCAGAAAAATTGCGAATCAGATTGCGTCCCCAGTACCCGCAACCCGCCACCGCGACCTGCGCTCCCCCATTGCTCATGACGGCATGATACCGCGCCCGCAGAAGGCGGTCGAGTCCCGCACAGTTCAAATTTGACGGGGGCTGGCACGTCCTGTAGAAGGACACGACAGATGAATGATCACCGACCACTATTGATCCAGGGCGGGCGCGTGCTCGGCGCACTTCCTGATGGGACCACCGAGGTGCGCGACCTGGCGATCGTCGGCGGGGTCTTCGTCCCGCCGGGCGAACTGCCCGCAGAGCACGAGGTGCTCCAGGCCAGCGGCCGGATCGTCGCACCCGGACTGATCGACATGCACGTCCACCTGCGCGAGCCTGGGTTCGAGCACAAGGAGACACTCGCGACCGGAGCCACCAGCGCGGTCCACGGCGGCTACACCACGATCTGCGCGATGCCCAATACCCAGCCGCCGATCGACACCGTGGATGCGGTTCTGCGGGCGGAACAAACCGCGCGCGAGGCCGGCATGGCGCGTGTACACCAATATGCCGCGGTGACGATGGGCCAGCAAGGAGAGGTCCTGGTCGACTTCGAGGCGCTCTCGGCCGCCGGCGTGGTCGCCTTCAGCGACGACGGCGTACCCGTGCGCAGCCCGGCGCAGATGAATGCGGCCCTGCAGCGACTGGTCGCGCTGGGCCATCCCGTGCTGGTGCACGCCGAGGAGGTCAGCCTCTCTCCCGGGCCGATCAGCACTGGACCGGTTGCCACCCGCCTGGGCCTGGACGGGATCGACCCGCTGGCGGAGGAGCTGATGATCCTGCGCGACGTGTTCCTGGCCGAGGCAACCGGCGCCAAGGTGCATCTGTGCCACGTCTCGACCGCGCGCGGCGCGGAGATCATCCGTCGGGCCAAGGCCCACGGCGCGCCGGTGACGGCCGAGCTCTGCATGCATCATCTGCTGCTGACCGACGAGGATGTCGGCGACGGCGATCCGATGCTGAAGGTCAATCCGCCGCTGCGCACCGAAGCCGACTGCCGCGCGCTGACCGATGCGCTGATCGACGGCACGATCGATTGCATCGCCAGCGATCATGCCCCGCACGCCGACGAGGAGAAGGCGCGTGGACTGGTCGACGCGCCGTTCGGCTTCGTCGGTCTCGAGACCAGCCTGCCGCTGGTGCTGACCCACCTGGTGCGCCCCGGACTGCTCTCGCTGGAGCAGGCCATCGCGCGCATGACGATCGCGCCTGCCAGGATTCTCGGGCTGCCGGTCGGCCGGATCGCCGACGGCGCACCGGGCGATCTGGCGATCATCGACCCGGAGATCTGCTGGGAGATCGACCGCGAGAAACTGCACTCCAAGAGCAAGAACACCCCGTACCACGGCTGGACGGTCTACGGGCGCGCGGTGGCCACGGTCGTCGGCGGCCATGTCCACCAGGTCGCGTGAGCCGATGCGGGACAGCCGGGCCCGCTGGATCTGCCTCTACCTGTTGCCCCCGCTGCTCTACATGGGGCTGATCTTCGGCCTCTCGAGCATCGAGAACTGGGACGCCATCCCGCAGGAACTGCGCGCGCGTGACAAGGCCTTCCACACCATCGAGTATGCCCTGCTGGGCTATCTCTGGTTCCGTCTGCTGGTCACGACGCGTGTCCAGCCGGTCAGCGCAGCGCTGATCGCCGGCCTGCTCGGCACGGTCTACGGACTGAGCGATGAGATCCACCAGTTTTTCGTGCCGGGGCGCTACTGCGACAGGCTCGACGTGCTGGCCGACATGCTCGGCTCGTTCCTCGGCGGCGGGCTGGCCTGGTGGCGAGGGACGGACTGATGTTCCTGCGCCTGTTGCTGGCCTTCACGCTGATTCCGCTGGTGGAGCTGTTCCTGCTGCTCTACGTCGCGCACGCCTACCTCGGCTTGCCCGGCACGATCGCGCTGGTGCTGACGACCGGTTTCCTGGGCGCCATGCTGGCCCGCCAGCAAGGCCTGCTGGTCTGGCGCAACATCCAGCAGGCGATGCAGGCCGGGCGCATGCCGACCGACGAGCTGCTGCACGGATTGTGCACCCTGGCCGGCGGGCTGATGTTGCTCACGCCGGGCATCTTGACCGACGCCGCGGGCTTCGCCCTGCTGCTTCCACCGAGCCGCGCTGTGGTCGTCGCGCTGCTCAAGCGCTGGTTCAAGGG
>CAZMLI010000454.1:0-3755 GCA_964566865.1 uncultured Planctomycetota bacterium | reverse complement strand
CTAGTTGGCGCGATTGGTCTCGAGGATCGCGCGCAGTAGATCCAGTTGCTCGAGAATCACGCCGGCGCCACGCGCGACCGCCGTCAGCGGATCGTCGCAGAGGGTCAGCGGAAGCTCGATCTCGCGCTGGATCCGCTTGTCCAGACCACGCAGCAGCACGCCGCCGCCGGCCATGCAGATGCCGTTCTCGACCAGGTCCGCGGAGATCTCCGGCGGCGTCTTTTCCAGCGTGCGCTTGATCGCCTCGATGATCTGGTCGACCGGATCGTTCAGCGCCTCGCGGATTTCTTCACTGGTGATGATCGCCTTGCGCGGTAAGCCGGCGAGCAGGTCTCGCCCGCAGACTTCCATCTCCAGTTCCTCGTCCAGCGGGAAGCAGGAACCGATCTGCACCTTGATTCGTTCGGCCGTCTGTTCGCCGATCATCAGGTTGTAGTTGCGTCGCATGTGCTGATGATCGCCTCGTCCATGTCGTCGCCCGCAACGCGAATGCTCTCGGCGGTGACGATGCCGGCCAGCGACATCACGGCGACCTCGGTGGTGCCACCGCCGATGTCGACGATCATGCAACCGCTGGGGTCCGCGATCGGCAGCCCGGCGCCAATCCCGGCTGCCATCGGCTCCTCGATCAGGTAGACCTCGCGCGCGCCCGCACGTTCGGCCGAGTTGATCACGGCCTGCTTCTCCACCGCGGTGATGCCATACGGCACGGAGATGACGATGCGTGGCTTGACGCCCCAGCGGCGGTTGTGCACCTTCTTGATGAAATATCCCAGCATCGCCTCGGTGATCTCGAAGTCGGCGATCACCCCGTTGCGCAGCGGGCGCACGGCGACTATTTCGCCGGGGGTCTTGCCGATCATCTCCTTGGCTGCGAGACCCACGGCGGTTCCGTTCTTGAGGATCGTGGTGGTGCCCTTCTTGACTGCGACGACGGAAGGTTCATCGAGGATGATGCCCTCTCCGCGGACATAAACCAGCGTATTGGCGGTGCCGAGGTCGATGCCCATGTCGGTGGAGAAGAGTCCGAAGACCCAGTCAATCATGTTGACCATCTGTAAGCCCCCTGAGGCGTGCAGCAGTTTGACGTGACGAGTAACACAGCCACGTAGCGAGAGAATCGCGTATCAGGTATGGGGTATGCCCAAAAAGGACACACACGGGGGCCTTGCAGTCCTTGCAGTGGGGGGTGCGCGATGTAGAGCTACCCCCCGTGGGGAGAGTAGTCCATTGGAGGCGGGAAGGGAAGGAGAATATTAATTTACTCCTCCCCCAGCGGGTCTGCTACGTGGCTACGTGGCTACTTGAAAACGCCGTAGCCAACCAGGTCGAGATAGACAACCACGAGCGCGACGATCAGGAAAATCGTCGTCAGCACCACCAGCGCAGTGGCGATGCCGCTCTTGGGTGTCTCGATTTCGAATTGTTCGTAGTCTACGTATCCTTGCTGGGACATGTTCTGTCCTCCTTACTTTCTCTCGGTAAGTACCGTGTCCTTGGCCTTGATCGTTTGACCGGGGAAGAAGGTCTCGAGCAGGTAGCGAGCCGAGCACATGTTGGGGAACACGTCCTTGACCTTGACCAGCCCCACATACTGATTGCCGCGTGAGACGCGGAAGATCAGCCCCTTGTAAACCCCGTCGTTCTTGCCCAGGCTGATGATGCATAGCTCGACATCCGGGCTGTTCCTCGCCACGACGCCCTGCAAGTCCGGAATCAAGCGCAGGCGAGCGATCTGCTCGACCGGAATGTCATGCTTGTGCTTGGCCTGGGTGATGTAGAACTGGGCGCGCTTCTTGCGCTCTCCCAGCTTCTTGTAATTGCGCTGCAGCGTGGCCAGCGTATCGCTCAGGTCCTGCTTGACATCCTTGACCGACTTGAGGCCGCTGTTGGCCATCTTGCGTCGGCCGACCGCGTTGCTGCGGCCGCTGCTGGCCCGGGACAGCTCGCCCATCAGGTCCTTGACCTCCCGGTCGAGGTCCGCGTATGCCTTGTCCGTCTTGCGCTTCTTGGTGCGCAACTCGCCGGCCTGCTTCTTCTTGCTGTTCAGGTCCGACTCGTTCTTCTGGCGCGTCGCGGCGGCGCTGGCCACCGAACTGTCCAGTTCCTTGATCTTGGCGTCGACGCTCTGCTCCTCGGCCTGGAGCGACTCTAGCTGCTCCTTGAACTCGGCCTGCTTGTCCCGCAGCTCCGCCCGCTTGTTCCGCATGCCCTTGTGGAACTCGGTGTACTTGGCCTTGTAGTCGGCCTTCTGGCTGAGCAGGGTGCCCATCACGCCGACGAGCCCCAACGTCAGGAAGAGGTTGATGACGATGAAGATCTTGCTGAAGACACTCATACTAGTTGCCCTCCTTTTCGAGGTAGTCAGCCAGATCCAGTTTCAATGCGTACCAGGTCTGGACCAACCGCTGTACCTCGCCCCAGAGTTCCGCCCGCCGCTTGCGGGCCTGGGAGAGCTTCCCCCGATCCCTGCGGATCGTCGAATCTCGCTGCTGGTGCTCGCCGTTGATGCGCTGCAGCTCGCCGTCGAGACGCTTCTTCTCGCTGGACAGCTCGCCGTGCTTGGTCGCCTTGTCCTTGGCCGCGTTCTTGGCGGCAGTGAGCTTCTCCAGGGCCGTGGCCTTCAGGTCCTTGCGCTCGGTCGCCTGCGTGCGCAGCTTGCCGACCTGCTTCGTATAGTCGGATTTACTCACGCCGAGCGTATGTTTGGCGGCCATCCAATCGTCATGGTTTTGCTTGTACTGCCGCTTGTAGATGCCCTTGAGGTTGATCTGGGTCGCGGTGGCCGCGACGAGCAACAGGGTCAGCAGCAGGTTGATCACGATGAAAATCTTACTGAAAACGCTCATCTGACTATCAGCTCCCTACTTGTTTGTCGTCACGACATCGCCCACCGATATCTTCCGGCCCTCTGCCAGCATCGCCTTGTCGATCCGCGCGATACAGGTCAGCTTGTGCACTCGGTTCACCACCACGCGGCCAATATAGACCTTGCCGCGGATCACGGTGAACGCGAAGCCCAGCTCGACGCCGGCATCTCGTCCCAGCGTCAGCGTCACCAGATCGCCTGAGATCGCCTTGACCTTGCCGTCCAGTTGCGGGGTCGGCTCGGGGATGTCGAGGTCCGGATGCCGCTCCTTGATCATGTCGACCAGCAGCACCAGCTTTTGTGTCGCAGTCCCGCGATCGATCACCAGCTTGGTCAGGTCGTTGACCTTCTCCTGCAGCTTGAGAATCTCCCCGTCGACGCTCGAGCGGGTATTCTTCAGCTGACGTCGATTCTCGACCGCCTTGTCGCGCTCGATGCGCGCCAGGTTGGTATCCCGCTGCAGATCACTGCGCAGCTTCTTCAGCTTGTTCCAGCGACTCTGCAGCGCGTTCCACTGGCTGTCCAGTTGACTGACCTCGCTGCGCAGCTTGGACAGCGCGGCGCCCTGGCTCTTGACCACGCCCCGCGTATCCGTGAGCGTGCGCTCGAGGTTCGCTGCGTGGTTTCGCTTGCGGGCGTTCTCCTGCCGGTTCAGGCGGGTCAGCGAGTCGAAGTCCTTGGTACGGGTCTCCAGGTCCTCGCCGGCACGCTGATCTTGCTTGAACACCATGTGGAACTGCGCTTTGTAATCCGACTTCTGCGCCAGCAGCGTCGCCATCAAGAAGGTCAGCGCCAGCGTCAGCAGTGCGTTGACCGCGATGAATACCTTGGCAAACAGGCTCATGCCGTTCTCCAGTGGGCCTCTGTTACTCGGGTGCCAGTCACT
>CAZMLI010000453.1:0-3764 GCA_964566865.1 uncultured Planctomycetota bacterium | reverse complement strand
AGTGCAGCGATGGGCCCGGGCATGTCCTGGCCCAGCGATCGATAGAGCGGGTCGAGTTCAGCGAGGATCGCCAGGGCGAGTGGCGCTTCACGCTGGGCGCCTGCCCGGGTCAACACCTCCTGAATCCGGCTTCGCAGGCGGTCGTTATCCAGCTCGACGCGCAGCAGCTCCAGCTCTGCCGCTTGCCGGGTCGCGCGCGCCTGGCGCTGGAGCAGCCAGATGACCAGCGGCGTCAACAGCACGCCGGTCAGCAAGGCGCCGAGGATCGTCTTTCGCTGACGGTGAGCCTGCTGACTCAAACGCATCAACAGCGTGGCGCGGCGGGCGGTGATCGTCTTGCCGCTGAGGTAGCGGGACAGGTCGTCGCCCAGCGCCTCCATCGAGGCGTAACGCTGGCCGGGGGATCTGGCCATCGCCTTGAGGCAGATCGTCTCCAGGTCGATGTCCAGCAAAGGATCGAGTTTACGCGGCGGCTCCGCCTCGGTCTCGAGGATCTTGTAGAACAGGTTGGCCTGCGTGCCGACGAACGGCAGCTTGCGGGTCAAGCACTGGTAGAGCACCACGCCCAGCGCGTAGATGTCCGTGCGGGCATCGATCACGCCTTTCTCGTCGACCTGCTCGGGCGCCATGTAGTACGGCGTGCCGAGCGTCATGCCCGAGCGGGTCAAGGTCAGCACGCTGCCCGAGAGCAGCTTGGCCAGTCCGAAATCGGTCAGCCGCGGTTGGCCCTCTCGATCGATCAGGATGTTGGCCGGCTTGAGGTCGCGGTGCACGATCCCCAGCGCGTGGGCCGCCTGCAGCGCGCGCGCCACCTTGAGCAGGATCTCGGCCGCCTGCTGCTGGCTGAAGTCGTCCTGCAGGTGGAGCGCGTCGAGTGCGGTGCCCTCGACGAAGTCCATCGCATAGAAGTAGCGGCCCCGGTCCTCGCCGTGCCCGTGGATTCGCACCACGTGGGGATGGTCGAGCTGCCGGGTGGCGTCCACCTCACGCTGGAAGCGATCGATCTCGTTTTCCGACGCCTGATCGCCGCTCTTGAGTACCTTGAGCGCGACGATCTCGCCGGTCTGCGCGTCCCGGGCTCGATAGACGATCCCCATTCCGCCGCGGGCGATCTCCTCCAGCGCTTCGTAACGGCCGTAGTACTGGAGCTCGCCGTGTGCCGAGAGCTGGTCGGTCAGGCTCGCGGGCCTGGCCTCGCTCTGAGCGGCCTGTGTCTCGATCAGTGAGTAGGGCGGGTCGCAGGCCTCGGGTTCGGCGCCGGCGTGCAACTGCAACAGCAGCACCACCAGGTCCCCGGCGGAGAGGATGCGCTGCTGCACCAGTAGTTGCTTGAGCGAGGCGTTCTCGCCCGCTGCCCGCGCCGCTGCGGCCTGCTCCAGCAGTTGTTCGACCCGCTCGCGAAAGCGCGGCGCGTGGTGCAGAACATGCGCGGCGAGTCGCTGATCTTCCCTGACCAGCTTCTCAGTCAAAGACGATGACCGTGCGGAAGCCGACCTGCCGCTCCATCAGCGCGAACGCGTCATTGATCTGATCCAGCGGCAAACGCGCGCTGGCCAGCTCGTCGAGCAGCAGGTCGCCCTGCTGGTAGCGCTCGACCAGCAGCGGGATGTCGCGCTTGCCCTTGGCGCCGCCGAAGGAGGAGCCGATCAGCCGTCGGCCGAGGATCAGGTTGCGCGGGACAACCTGGATCGCCTCGCCCTTGCCCGCGACGCCGATCACGCAGCAGGTGCCGCCGCCGATGCGGGTCGACTCGAGCGCCTGGCCCATCACCCCGACGTTGCCGGTCGCCTCGAAGGCGTAGTCGACGCCGCGGCCGCCGGTCAGCGCCATGATCTGCTCGACCGTGTCCGCGCCTCCCAGCACCTGCTCGGTCGCGCCGAACTGCGCGGTCTGTTCCAGCCGCGCAGGGCTGGTGTCGACGGCGATGATCCGCTCGGCGCCGGCCATCCGGCAGCCCTGGATCGCGCTCATGCCGACGCCGCCACAGCCGAGCACGGCGCAGACGCTGCCGGACTGGACCTGCGCGGTCCAGAGCGCGGCGCCCACGCCGGTGGTCACGCCGCAGCCGAGCAGGCAGACCCGGTCGAGCGGCGCATCCGCCGCCACGACCGCCAGGTTCTCCTGGTTGACCACGGTCGCCTCGGCGAAAGAGGAGCAGCCCATGAAGTGGCGGATGGTCTCGCCGCCGCGCGTGATGCGGCTCTGGCCGTCGCGCATCAAGCCCCTGCCGGAGGTCTCTCCGTTGGCCTGGCACTGGTTGGTCTGCTCGGCCGCGCAGCACTCGCAGGCTCCGCAGTGCGGCTTGAAGAAGTTGACCACATGATCGCCCGGCCGGATCGACTCGACGCCGGGGCCCACCGCCTCGACGATGCCGCCTCCCTCGTGCCCCAGGATCGCCGGCCAGTAGGCCGACGGATCCGCGCCGCTCATGCTGTACATGTCGGTGTGGCAGACGCCGGTCGCGACCATTCGGAACAGGACTTCGCCAGCGCCCGGCCCCGCCAGCTCCACGTCGTCGATCACCAGCGGCTGACCCACCTGCTCGAAGATCGCGGCCTTGATTTTCATCACTCCATTGTAATCGACCGCCTCTGCGGATCGTGCTTGTTTCCACTCTCTGTCCCATGCAGGAGACACCGCAGTGACCTGATTGAGGGAGCGACGCCTGGCGCCAGCGCCCAGGTAGGCCAATTTCCGCTGGCACGGCGATTGCAAACAGACGGCACAGCGATAATACTGAAAACATTCACCCAAAAGGAGACGTCATGAAACGCACCGCTTTGATTCTCGTGCCCCTGATGTTGGGTCTGGCGATGCCGTCGCCCGCCAGGGCAGATGACCGCTTCCAGCGAGCCGCAGTGGTTCGGGCCGCTCATAAAATGGCCCAGGCCGCCGAGGCCTTCCACCATGCCATCGAGCACGCCGAGGGTTTTACCCGGCTGGCCGCTCGCGTGCACAAGCTGTCCGATGCGGCTGAGCACTTCCACAAGTCGGTCGAGAAGGGTGCCTCCCACGGACATGCCTATCGCGATTTCAACAAGCTGCGCGCTAACTACCTGATCGTTCGTCAGGAGTTCCATCGCACCCTGCGCGTCCCGCGGGACGAGCGCAACGACGGCTGGTACTACAAGGCGATGCAGTCCTACAGCGCCTTCCTGGGTTCCTATCTCAGGCTGAAGCAGGTCCTGCCCGCACCGGCCGTCAAGGTCGGGCTGGTGGTCAGCGGTCGCGTGGGGCATCAGCGCTTCCGGTTGAGTGGGCATACGCCGGCAGAGATCGCCAAGCAGTTCTCGCGATTCTTCGACAGTCGCCTGTCCGGCAACCACTGGATCGACGAGATCCGGGTTTCGGTCAACGGCGGCCGGGAGCAGCGGTTCACCAACCAGTACAGCTACTGGACTCGCAAGTCGGAGGTCCTGCGGATCGTGATGAGTGTGGTGCCCAGGGCCGAGCGGAAGCCCAGGACCTGGGTTTTCATGACCAAGGACGCGCCGCACAAGATCGGTCGTCGCGAGGGCAACGGCTGGGCGGCGCTGCAGGGGAAAGATCGCGCCGGACTGCTGGCCTACGGGCCGTACAGCACCGGGATTCCGGAGGGGCGGCGGGTCGCGAGCTGGAAGGTGATGATCGATGTCAACCGAGGGCGCAACGATCTGATTCTGACGCTCGACATTCACGACGCGACGACCGGCCGGATACTGGCCAGACGTCAGCTGCGGCGCTCGGACTTCAAGGTGCAGCAGCGCTACCAGATTTTCGGTCTG
>CAZMLI010000452.1:0-3770 GCA_964566865.1 uncultured Planctomycetota bacterium | reverse complement strand
GTGGCTGGCGCGGCGGGCGCCGGCTTCCTGCTGATGCCGTTGCTCGGCATGCAGGGCACACTCTACTGCGCGGTCGGGTTCAACCTGCTGATTGGCGTGTGGGCTTGTGCGCTGGGCCGAACTGCAGGCGAACTGCGTCGAGAGACCGTTGCCAGTCCCGCGGCTGCGCCGCAGGTGGTCGCGGGCGGCAACTGGGCGGGGCGCGCCGTGCTGGCTGCCTTCTTTCTCTCCGGCCTGGTTGCGATGGTGCACCAGGTGGGCTGGACACGCGCGCTGACGATGTCGATCGGCAGCACGACCTACGCTTTCAGCCTGATCGTCTCGGTCTACATTCTCGGACTCTCCCTCGGCGGCGGCCTCGGCTCGACGCTGGTCGGTCGGATGTCCGAGCCGTCGCGTGGCGTGGGGCTGCTGCTCCTGCTGGCGGGTCTGGCGGGGCTCGGCACGACCTGGGCGCTGGGGCGCTTTCCGCTGTGGATCGTCGAGATGGTGCCGGCCGACGACACGGGCCACCTGCGGGTGCTCGCCCTGCAGGCCGGCGTGCTGGCGCTGATCCTGCTGCCGTCGACGGTGCTGGGCGGGATGTTGCTGCCGTTCGTGATGGCGTCGCTGCGTGGTGCGCCGGAGATGCTGGGTCGGGATGTCGGCCGGGCTTACGGCATCAATACCCTGGGCACGATCGTCGGAACGGTGCTCGCGGGATTCATCCTGTTGCCCTGGCTCGGAATCGAAGCGACCTCGCGCGCGGGTGCGTCGACCCTGGCGCTCGCCGGCGTGCTGCTGATGTTGCGCTGGCGGCCGGTGCTGGCTGGCGTCAGCGCTCTGGCGCTGCTGCTCGCCGTCCTGCTGACGCCGCGCTGGAACCGCGATCTGGTGGCCAGCGGGATGTACCTCTACGGTCCGGGCTATCGGCAGCGCGCGGAGCAGAAAAAGGTCAGCATCGAGCAGGTGATCGCCGGCTTCGGGCGCACGATCTACTACCGCGACGGTGCCGCGGCGACCGTGCATGTCAAGCAGTCCAACTCGGGGGAGGTCGCCCTGCTGGTCAACGGCAAGACCGAGACCAGCACCCGCGGCGATCTGCGGACGCAACAGTTGCTGGCGCACCTGCCGCTGCTGCTCAGTCGACGGCACGCGCGCGTGCTGGTGATCGGCCTGGGCGGGGGCATCACGCTGGCGTCGGCCAGGATGCATCCCGGCATCGAGCAGCTGGACTGTCTGGAGATCTCCGCTGCGGTGATCGATGCGGCCCGCGGCGTGTTCGCGCCGTTCAATCATCAGGTGCTGCGACCGGGCAAAGGCTTCGAGATGATTCAGGGCGATGGACGGACCCATCTGGCGCTCTCGGGCCGGCAGTACGACGTGATCAGCTCGGAGCCCTCCAATCCCTGGATCGCCGGCATCGCCAACCTGTTCACGCTGGAGTTCTTCGAACTGTCGCGCGCGCAGCTGCACCCCGACGGGCTGTTCTGCCAGTGGCTGCATACCTATCGCATGGGGGCGGAGCAGGTCGCGTTGATCGTGCGTACCTTCCGACAGGTCTTCCCCAGTTGTTACCTGTTCAAGACGCAGCTGGCGGACAACCCGTCGGCCGGCGATTACCTGCTGGTCGGAATGCAGCGGCCGCTGGCGCTCTCCTGGACCGGCTTGCAGCAACGCCTGGCCGCGGCGCCGGCGGTGCGCGCGGATCTTGCGCGAGCCGGGATTCATCAGGCGGCCGAGCTGTTCGACGGCTTCCTGCTGGGGCCCGACGCGCTGGCAAAATTCGCGGGCGACGGCCCGATCAACAGCGACGATAACGCGCTGCTCGAGTTTTCCGCGCCGCATGCGCTCTATCGGAGGACCGCGATAGATCAGCTGGAGGCGTTGCTGCCCCGGCTGGAACCGGCCAGTGGATTGCTGACCGAGCTGACGCCGCAGGCAGCCCGTCAACTGCGCGCACACGACCGGGCGCGGCCCTACCTTTTGCGCGGCATCATCGCGATCGCGGAGCAGGACCTGATCGGCGCGCAGGCCCAGGCCCAGGAGGCGCTGAAGCTGACGCCACGCTGGCCCCAGGCGCTGGCGCTGGCGGCCAGGGTGCATCTGCTCAAGGCGCAGACGGCCCTGGCGCGCGGCGAGCTGGGCGAAGCGATCGCCCGCTACAAGGCGGCGCGCAGCTATCTGGCACAACGTCCGGGCAAGGTCAGTTATGACCGGGCCTACCTGGCGCTCAACCTGGGGCGGATCTATCTGCGCATGGGCAATACGGCCGGGGCGCGCCGTGAATTCGAGGCGGCCATCGCGCTGGCGCCGGACGATACGCTCGGCCACTGCGAGCTGGGCTTGCTGCTTCTCGCGCAGGGGAAAACCACAGCGGCGCGTCGCTTGCTGGAGCGGGCGTTCGAGCTGGGCAATCGAGAACAGCGCACGCTGGCGGCCTTGCGCAAGCTGGGCAGTCAGCGAGAGTAGTCGAATGCAGATCCCACCGCGCGAGGGCTATGACCGCTGGGCGGAGGGCTACGATCAGACCCCCAATCCGGTCGTCGCGATGGACGCCCGACTGACCGGCGCCGCGCTGGCCCCCGCCCCGGGGGAGCGAATTCTCGACGCCGGCTGCGGCACCGGGCGCCACCTGACCACGATCGTCGAGGCCGGGGCCGATGCGGTCGGTCTCGACTTCTCGCACGGTATGCTGGGCGTCGCGCGGCGCAAGCACCCGCAGCTCCCGCTGGCCGTGGCCGATCTGCACAGCGGGCTGCCCCTGCAGAGCGACAGCTTCGACGCGGTCGTCTGCGCGCTGGTCGGCGAGCATCTCGAGCAACTGCAGCCGCTGGGCGACGAGCTGTACCGCGTGCTGCGGCCGGGCGGGCGCATCGTCTTCTCGGTCTACCATCCGCGCATGGCGCAGGCCGGCTACGAGGCGAACTTCGAGGCCGGCGGCGTGGAGTACCGGCTCGGTGCCGTCTGTCATACGCTGGCCGACTACCAGGCGATGCTGGCGCCGTTCGAGGCGCTGACCTGCCAGGAATACTGCGGCGATCAGGCGCTGGTCGAGCTGTTGCCGAAGGCGGTCAAGTTCCTCGGCTTTCCCTTGCTCGTGCTCTTGCGCGGGTGTAAGCCAGCGGCATGAGCATCGCGCCCACACTCGAGGAAATTCAAGCCGCCGCCGCCTCCCTGCGCGAGGTGATCGTGCACACCCCGCTGCTGCCCACCCGCGGCGCGCAGGACATCTGGCTCAAGGCGGAGATCTTCCAGCCCGTCACCTCGTTCAAGCTGCGCGGCGTCTTTCACGCCGTCGCCTCGATGACCCCGGAGGCGCGCGCGGCCGGCGTCAGCACCGTGAGCGCGGGAAACACCGCCCAGGCGCTGGCCTGGGCAGCGCGTCACTTCGACGTGCCGTCCCGCAGCATCATGCCGGACAAGGCGCCGCAGACCAAGATCGATGCCGTCCGCGCGCTGGGCGGCACGGTGCAGCTCACGCCGATGCCCGAGGTGTTCCGCTACATGAAGGAGCACCTCTGGGAAGACGAGCCGTACGCCTTCGTCCATCCCTGGACCGACCGGCGGGTGATGACCGGCCACGGCAGCATGGGACTCGAGATCATCGCCGACCTGCCGAACGTCGAAACGGTCTTCATCCCCGTCGGCGGCGGAGGACTGATGGGCGGCGTCGGCAGCGCGATCAAGGCCCTGGCGCCGAACGTGCGGCTGATCGCCGTCGAGCCGAAGGGTTGCCCCTCGCTACATGCCGCGATCGCCCACGGCAGCCCGGTCGACATCGAGTCGCA
>CAZMLI010000451.1:0-3779 GCA_964566865.1 uncultured Planctomycetota bacterium | reverse complement strand
AGCTGTCGATGCGCCGGCCGGAGCCCTCCGCGGTCAAGCCGTCGACCGCCTGATACAGCATCAGGCTCGCCAGCTGGTGCCGCAGCTTCATCTCGGCCAGCCGGTGCGAGACCGCCTGGAAGGCGGCGATCGGCTTGCCGAAGCGCTCGCGGCCCTTGGCGTTGCTGACCGCCTCATCCAGCTGGCGCGCCATCAGACCGACGAACGGCGCCATCACCAGCGCGCGCTCCCAGTCCATCGAGACCTGGAAGATCCGGCCGCCGTTGCCCTCCGCGCCGAGCCGCTCATCTTCAGCGACCCGACAGTTCTCGAACGACACCTCCCCCATCGGCGCCCCGGCCAGCCCCGGCTTGTGCAGGACATCCCCGAGGATCACGCCCTCGCGATCGGCCGGCACGACAAAAGCGCTGACACCCATGAACCCCTGGGCCGGATCGGTCCGGGCGTAGGTCAGGAAAACATCCGCCACCGGCGCGCTGGTGACGTAGGTCTTGGCGCCGTTGAGCAGATAGCCGCCAGCGGTTTTTTCGGCTGTCGCGGCCATCGCGAACACATCGGAGCCGCTGGCCGTCTCGGTGATGGCGTTGGCGGCGATCAGCCGGCCGGCGATCAGCTCGCGCAACAGCGCCGTCAACCGCTCGCTCTCGCCGAAGCGCCAGATCGGCACGGCGCAGGCCAGGATGTGCGCGCTGATTGCAAACAACAGGCCCCGGTCGGGGCAGATCTCGCCGAAGGCCTCCAGCGTGCTGGCCAGCTCCAGCGGACCACCGCCGCGCCCGCCGAGCGCCGACGGAAACATCAACCCGTGCAGCCCGAAGGCGGCGCAGCGATCCCAGCCGTCCCGCCAGAAACGCCCGTCGCTGGGCATCTCGGTCAGCTCGCGCTGCGCGAACTCGCGGGCGCTGGCGCGCAAATCGGAGATATCTGTCATGCGTAAGTCGATGATAGTCCAGCGGTTGTTCATTTCCAACTTTGCGTGTATGAACAGTTTGTGACCTACCCGCCGATGACACCCCACAAATGACGGGCGCCGACGCGCCGATCGTCGTCGTGGAGTGGGAGTGCCTCTCGCCGCTAGGACTGACCGCAAAGCAGACCTGGGACGCCGCCAGCCAGAACCGCAGCGGCCTCGGCCGGATCGACCGCTACGACCCTCTGCACGAGTCGTTCGGCAAGCGCTGCCAGGTGACCTGCGCCGCGCAGATCCCGCTCTCGCTGGAGGAACTGGCCGGCTCCGCGGCCAAGCTCGGGCGCTGGACCGAGCCGGCACAGCACGGCGTGCAGCGCGTCGTCGGCGAGCTGCTGGGCAAGCTCGGCTTCGACATCGCGCAGCACGATCCGCAGCGGGTTGCCTTGCTCGGTGGATCGGCGCTGACCGCCCAGCACTCTCAGGAGCGGGCGCATCAGGCCGAGCGAGCCAACCCGTTCTTCATCCTCGGGCAGTGCCACAACCTGCCGCTGTCGGAAGCGGCCAAGGCGCATGGGATCCAGGGGCCGTCCTTCAGCCTCAGTGGCGCCTGCGCCTCGAGCGCACAGGCGCTGTTCATTGCCTGGCAATTGATCCGCGCGAAGGTCATCGACTGCGCCGTGGTGGTCGGCTTCGACTTCCCGATCCTGCCGATCACCATCGCAGGCTTCGACTGGCTCAACACCTTGTACCGCAATGACAAACCGGACGATCGGGCCCACGAAGATCCGTCACTGGCCAGCCGCCCGTTTGCCATGGACCGCCGCGGCTTCGTGCTCGGCGAGGCGGTGGCGGCCGTGCTGATCGCCGACCCGGCCTACGCGGGACGCCATGACTGGCCAGTCAAAGCCCGCATCCTCGGCGCCTGCGCCAACTCGGACGCGCACCACCTGACCCGGGTCTCGGTCGACAACATCGCCGAGTGTATGCGTGGCGCGCTGCGCTCCGCGGCGATCGACCCCGAGCGGGTCGACTGCGTCAACGCGCACGCCACCTCGACGCCCGTCGGCGACCACGCCGAACTGCAGGCCCTGCAGCAGCTCTTCGGCGAGCGGCTCGCGCAGTTGCCGGTCGTGGCCAACAAGTCGCAGCTGGGGCATTCGCTGGGCGCATCGTCGCTGATGGCGTTGATTCTGGCCGGCCGCGGCATGGCGGAGAATGCTATACTGCCCACGCTGAACCACGTCGCGGACCCCTCGATACCGACCGCATTTTTTCCACCAGAGACACTGTCACGTCCGCACGGGATCACGCTGCTGAACTCCTTCGGCTTCGGCGGAACCAACGCCGCTATCGTCCTGGGCGCGGGCAACCACTGATCATGACTGAGTCGAACATCGCACAGCTCGAAGCGCTGCTCTTCGCGTCGCTCATAGGCGGCGCTTACGACATCCTGGAGCTCAAGTCACGGCTCCAGCCCACGACCTCCTTCGCGGAGCTGGGCCTCGACAGCCTGGATCTGACCGAGTTCTTCCTGCGCATCCAGGACGACTTCGACATCTCGATCCCGCAAGAGGACTTCGCCGAGCTCGGCTCGCTCGGTCAGATGTCCCGCTATCTGCTCAAATCCTGACGGATGGGATTCACCGACTACCTCCGCATCCCCGAGCTGGCGGAGCGCTACCGCAAGCTGAAGCGCTACTTCAAGCTGAAGGAGTCGGCCTACGACGTCACCAGCATCTGCCAGCTACGCTGCGACGGCTGCTTCTACTTCGAAGGCGACAAGCACCTGGTCGAGGACAACCGTTCGGCCGAGGCCTGGCGCGCGCTGATGACGCGCGAGAGTGAGCGCGGCATCAACTACGTCAACCTGGCTGGCGCCGAACCCTCGCTGGTCCCCGAGATCCTGCGAGCCTGCCACGACGTCATTCCGCTGGGCAACATCTTCACCAACGGCCTGCAGCCGATCGACCGCGCGATCCGCTACCGGATCCACATCTCGATCTGGGGCGACGAGCAGGGAGACCCGATCTACCGCCGACGCGCGGGCGGCCAACCGGGCCCATTCTGCCTGCCCAAACAGCTCGAGAACTACCGCGACGACGAGCGGATCATCTTCGTCTATACCTTCAACCACGAGAACATCGATCAGCTCGACTCGGTGCTCGAGATGGTGGCCGGCGAGGGACATCAGCTGACCTTCAATGTCTTCTCCTCGCCCGAGGAAAACCAGTCTCCCTTGCGCCTGGCCGACCGGCTGGTGGAGACCCGACAAAAGATGCTCTGGGCCATGGCCCGCTATCCGGAGAACGTCGTCTTCTCCAGCTACAACGCACAGGTCCATACCCAGCCGCAGAGCCTGCACCAGCAGTTCGGCTGCCCCTACCCGCGCGCGCAGATCGCCGCCGAGCTACCGCAGCGCGGCCTGGGGCAGACCTTCCGCAGCTACCGCGCCGACATGACGCACGTGCCCGAAGCGGACTGCTGCATTCCCGACACCGACTGCGCCGACTGCAGGCACTATGCCGCGGGCAGCGCGATCGTGACGTCTCGGCTCGAGATGCATGTGGCGAGCGAGCAGTTGTTCCGCTGCTGGCTGGATTATGTCGACACCTATCTGACGATCTGGATTCCAGGCTACGAACGTGGGCCCAGCCTGGCGGGCTAGCGCGGCCTCGGCTCGGCGGGAGCCTCGCCCTCCCACCCATTGCATCCCGAGACCGCACAAAGCAAAGGGACGACGAGGCGCCCGCCGAGCCGAGACCGCACAAAGCAAAGGGACGACGAGGCGCCGCCGAGCCGAGACCGGACAATGCAAAAAGGGAGGGGGCACGGTAGGAGTCCTGGTTACCCAGGACCCCCCGTACAGATC
>CAZMLI010000450.1:0-3779 GCA_964566865.1 uncultured Planctomycetota bacterium | reverse complement strand
GCGCCCGAGCGATAGTACATTCTCTTGACATGGTTCTTCACGGTCCAGATCGAGATGTCCAGCCGTTTGGAGATCTCCTTGTTCAACCGCCCGTCGACCATCAGGCCCGCGATCTGTTGCTCGCGATCGGTCAGCCCCATCTCCATGCACTGCCTTCGCAGGGTCCGGGACTGCCGCCCGAGGGGGTCCTCGATCGAGAGCATCTGGTACTGGCCCAGATGGCCGGGCAAGACATGGCTGCGCAGCACCAGCCAGCGACCCGCGAGTAAAACGGAGTTACGGCCATTGAGCCGCGGCAGGCCAGACTGCCCATTCCTCTGTTCGTAGTACCAGGCCAGGATTTGAGTCGGGACCGTGTCTCGCCCCGTCAATCGTTTGAACAAATCTCGCGCGGTAGAAGAGACCCAGGCGACCTGCCCATCACGATCGAACAAGAGCGTGGCGCAGCTCTCCTTCGCCACCTCCTCGAGACAGTCCAGCTTGAGCTGCTGCCGATGGAGGTGGGCGAAGTGGTCCAGACAGCGGGCGACATAAGGACTCAGTGCCTCGAGAAACAGACGCAGGGACGCGAGCCGTTTGCGGTCGTCGACGAGCAAGACCATCAAGCCCTTCATTCCCGTCGGGCCGCTGAGCGAGGTTGCAACCGCATCCTTGATGCCATTGGGCCGCCAGATCTGGTGGATCGTCTGCATCTCGTCCAGGAACTGCTCGGGCAGGCTCTCCGTCAGGATCGCGACACCCGGATTGACCGGCCGATCGAGCGCGGCTGTCTGCTCGGCGAACACCTCAGGATAGTTGAGCAGCAGATCCTCTTCCGCCATGCCGCGGGACTGCGCGATCCGCACCCGCCCGTTGGCCTTGGTGTTCAAGGCGACCAGAGGCAAGTCGAGTTCCTGGTCCAGGCACTCGAACAGTCGTTCTCGGAATGTCTCGGCGTCCGGCAGACCGGCCGTCTCCTGCATCACGAAGGTCAGTGACCTTAACTCCTGAGCGTTCATGACTTGACTCCAAATTCCGAGTGGCGCGCTGCGACTATCCCTCCTGCTACGAGGGAATGTGAAGGATAGTTCAAGACCCTCCCTTTTTATCATTTTCGCCCTTATTGCACAACTCGACGAATCAGAGCACATTCTTCGTCGACATAAGCTGCTTCTCTAGCAGCAGTTAGGAAACTACCCCGATTCCATAGCCCCAAAGGGCTACAGACGCTTCGGCCGCTCTTTCCTAAGTTCCCGCCGGGTCACGCGAATTTCGCTGACCCCACAGACACCGGCGAGGAACGCCCAATGGCGATCGAAAGCACCATCCCGCTGATCGGGACTCACGAGCAGACATTCTGGGCGACCTATGCGCGCGTCTACGAACAGGTCCTGACGCAGTTCAGCGCGCACCGCAAGCTGATGCTGGACATCCGACGCAGTCAACAGGCCGTCATCGACCTGCTGGACGTCGGCTGCGGCCCGGGATTGCTGGCCAGCCAGCTCGCTCGGCAAGACCGTCGCGTGGTGGGTATCGATTACAGCGAGCCGATGATCAAGATCGCCCGCTCCAGAATCCGACCCGGGCTCGAGTTCAACGTGATGGACGCGGCGCAATTGAGCTACCCCGACGACACCTTCAGCGGCGTGGTCTCGACCAACCTGCTGTATTTCGTGCCCGACCCACGACAGGTGCTGCGCGAGATGTCTCGCGTCCTGCGCAGCGGTGGCCTGCTGACCCTCTCCGCACCGCGAACCGGCGCGGACACGCGCGTCCTCTCTCGACAGCTGATGCGCGAGGTCGAGGGCCGGCCCGAGTTGCAGAAGGATCTCGAGCTCTTCTTTCAGTGCAACGCGATGCTCGACCGTCACGGCTTGCGCAACCTCTTCAGCCTGGCTGGCATCCGGGATCTCGTGCTCGAGGCCGGCTTCTCACGGGTGATCGAGCTGCGACCGAGCTACCTGCGACAGAACTACTTCATCACCGCGATCAAATAGGAGAATGGCATGAATCAGCCAGGACAAACTCTCGACGTGCTGGACCGAATCCTCGAAGAAAACCCATTCAACCGCTCCGTCTCCGCGAGCCAGTTTCGGCGCCAGGTCCAGGTCAGCAGCGGGCACTGCCGCGGTGCCTTCGAAATCGGGGTGGCCACCCGTCCCGAGGAGATGCTCGAGCACTTCTCTCTGCGCTACCAGTCAGATCTGTCTCAGCGTTACGTCGAGCCGAGCAATCCCTTCGAGCAGGAACTGGAGTATGACGACCATGATCGGTCTTCGGCGCTGTTCCTGGCCCGCGGAGTGGAATCGGGCCAGCTGAACGGCGTCGCCCGCCTGGCCTTCGACCAGGCCGGGCAGCTACCGATGGATGCCTACTGGTCTCTGGATGGCCTGCGGGAGCGCATCGGCTATTACGAGGAGCCAGACTTGACCATGGCCGAGTTTTCCCGGCTGATCTCCTTCCCCACACGTCAAAAGGAACTCAATCGGGCGCTGATCCGCGCCGTCTTCGAGTTTGCAGTCGAACAGGGCGTGGACTACATCGTCGGCGCGGGTCGTTGTGACATCCGCCACTACTACGACAAGTGGGGCTTTCGTGAAGTCGAACCGGGTGCGCAGATCGATCCCTCGCTGCTCGGCGGAGTCCGGTGCTCCCCCGTGCCACTCTACCCGCACTACATGCACACCTCGGAAATCCGCTGGGAGAAGATCTGATCAGCGGGCGCAGAGCTCCGTCCAGCTCAGGCGCCTGGAGGTGGCGTAAATCACCTGATCGCCGACGGTCGGTTCGAGTGAGATGAACGAGGTCAGGCTCTCGCTCCCTCGATTGACGCAGAGCAGGTTGATGTCCTGATCCAGCAGGCGCTTGGCCAGATCGTTGTAGCCGACTTGCTCCGCGGCGGGTCCGGTGACTTCCGTACTATAGAGGGTCGTGCCGCGCGTATTGCTGGTGATCGTATCGACCAGACGCGAGATGCCGGGATCCTGCGCTTCCTGCGCCAGCAGGTTGCACGAAACCTGCATGCTGAAGACCAGCGAGTTGCAGTTGACCGAGTCGAACAACATCCGGTGCCGCTCGTTGAGGCACTCGGCGACGATGTGCAGCTCCTTGTTCAGCGCGTCCATCACCGAGATCGCGGAGGCCGCGACCGCGTCGCTGTGCAGGTCGGAATAGTCGGTGGCCAGGATCACGGCCAGTGAGGCCTCGGCGATCCGTGCTCGCTCGTAGGTTTCCCGCTCGAGCACCGGTCCGTGAACGAAGAGCACCTGCTTCATGCTGAAGGGCAGCTCGTCAATCTGGTCGGTCACCACGACGATCTCCCGCCCGGCATGCTCCGGGTCGGAGCGCAATTGCTCGATCAACTGGCGGACGCGGCTGGCCAGTGGAAAATTGACAATCAGGATGTGATCCTGCGCGATGATCTTGCTCATGCCTCGTCGTCCCCTTGTGGCCATCTCGCTGGCCCAGTCGATCATCATGCCGAGGGCCACGGAGAACGTGCCCAGCCCGAGCACCACGATGAACACCACCGTGCCGATCCGCGCACCGATGCTCTGAGCAGAGATGTCGCCGTAGCCGATGGTGGTGATGGAGATAATGCTGTACCAGAGGGCGTCGCCGAATCGCCGCTCTCCCTGCACCTGGTCGAACGCCATGTAGCAAATGGTGTTGCCCAGCAGGCAGACCGCGATCATGACCAGGACAAAGGAGACGCCGAACGCCTTCCTGTTCCGCAGATTTCGATAGAATCGGGCGAGCCGTAGTATCAGCACGTTGACGCTTCGACGATACCTATCGCG
>CAZMLI010000449.1:0-3799 GCA_964566865.1 uncultured Planctomycetota bacterium | reverse complement strand
AGCTTGCCGAAGATCTGCTGTTCGCGCTTGCTCGGCGGTCGAGACAGGCAACGGATGTAGAGGCCGCGCAGGATCTGGCGCGGCGTCCTCTTTTTCTTCAACTGCCGGCCGATCAGATTGCCGCGCACGATGTTGCGCTGGACGGTGTCGCCGTTGAGCAGATGCAGCGCCTGCGACAGGGTGGGCTCCATCTTGACCTCGCAGGAGCAGACGGTGTCGCGTTTGGGGCGGCCGAAGGTTCGCAGGAAGTAGGTGCTGAAGCGACCGTCGGCGATCTGCACCGCGCGCGATCCGCGCGGCAGGCCGCGGAACTTCTCGGTTGTACCGGTCACCAGATTGATGCAGTCCTGCAGCACCTCGGCGCGGATGCGGCGGATGCGGGCGTGCGAGAAGTTGCGCGTGTCTTCCTTGTTGCTCGCGTTGGCGCGTGTGGCGCGCTGGTAGGCCCGCGAGGTGCAGATGTCGCGCACCAGCTTCTTGAAGTCGTACTTGTAGCCGGTGAAGCGCTTGCCGAGCTCGGCCAGCAGCTCGGGGTTCGAGGGCGGGTTGCTGACCCGCGCGTCGTCCACCTCGTGCACGATGCCGAGGCCGAAGAAGTGCTCCCAGACCATGTTGGCCAGGTTGGGCGCGAAGTAGGGGTTCTTCGAGGAGGCGAGCCACTCGGCGACGACGATCCGGCGGTCCTTGCCGCGCGTCTTGGGGAAGATCCCGCCGAGGAACTTGGGCAGGGCGTTGCGCTTGGTCACCGGATGGCGGATCTCGCCGCGTCGACGGTTGAAGGTGATCGTCTCGCGCGGGTCCTGGCCGCGCTTGCGGCCGATCTGGGTGAAGAAGGCGGCGAAGCTGTAGTAGTCGTCCTGGGTCCAGCGGTCGAACGGGTGGTTGTGGCACTGGGCGCACTGGATGCGCATGCCCAGAAAGACCTGCGCGATGTTCTCGGCGATCTTCTTCGCGTCCTGCTCGTTCTGATAGTAGTTGGAGGCGGGCTTGGTGAAGTTGCTGCCCTGCACCCCGAGCAACTCCTGCACCATCTTGTCGATCGGCACGTTGCCGGCGATCTGCTTCTCCAGCCAGTTGTAGTAGAGCCACATCGCCTTGTAGCTGATCCGGTTGGAGGAGCGCACCTGCAACCGCTCGGCCCACTTGAGCACCCAGAGCTCGACGAACTCCTTGCGCTGCAGCAGTGCGTCGACCAGCCGCGCGCGCTTGTCGGCGCGCTTGTCGCGCGCAAAGGCGCGGTACTCGGCCGTTGTCGGCAGGCGTCCGATGACGTCGAGGTGGACCCGTCGCAGGTAGACGTGGTCGTTGCAGACGCCTGAGGGCGCGACGCGCAGCTTGCGCAGCTTGTTATTGACCAGGCGGTCGATGTAGTGCGTCTCCGGCTCGCTGGGGAAGGTGAACTTCAGGCCCTTGGGAATCACCAGCACCTGGCAGGTGACGTTGAAGCTGGCGAAGCGGATCATCACGAACGCCTCGCCGCGCTTGTGCGCGGTGACCTTGCCGCTGGGTGAGACGGTTGCCGAGTTGGTGTTGTTCGAGAGAAAGACCGCGGTCGAGGTCACGTCGCGGTCGGTCCCGTCGGAGAAACGGGCCCGCACCACCAGCTGCTGGGTCGTGCCCGCGCCCTCGAGCACCATCTTCGGCGGCAACAGCTCGACCGAGATCGGCTTGACCGGCTTGGCCGGCACACCGGGCGCGCCGCTGCTGACCCAGCGCTCGAGCGTGCGGAAATATTCGCTGTCGACGGCGAAGCGCTTGCCGCCGGTGTGGCGCACCTGGCCAGTGGCCTTCTGTAGCAGCAGGCTGTCTCGCGGGAAGGCCAGGTTGATCCGCCGGCCGGGCTGCTGGCGGGTCAGCGCGTCGTGGTCCTTGCGCGGGTCGAAGCCGAACAGCGACAGGCCGAAACCGTCGCGGCCGTTGGCGGCGCCGTGGCAGCCGCCGACGTTGCAGCCGCCCTTGGCCAGCACCGGCATCACGTCGCGCAGGAAGCTGATCGGCGGACGAACCTTGCTGCTGCGCGTCAGCACCGGCACGCTGACCTGCTGTCCCGCGTAGCGCACCAGCAGGCTGTTCTTGCCGTCGGCCAGCGGGCGCAGCACGTTATGGGTCAGGCGGGTCGTCTTCGGGTTGGCCAGCGAGACCTTTGCCAGGCCGGTGACATCGCGCGTGGTGCCGTCGGACATCTCGGCCTGGACCACGAAGGACTGCCGGTCGCGTCCGTTGTCCAGCGTGATGACGGGCGGGTAGACCCGCAGCCGGGTCAGCGTCGGGGGCGCCGCGCTGGCCGGAGTTACCAGCAGGATCAACAAGCCCAGCAAGCTCAGGCGTCTCATTTCTTCTTCGGCTCCTTGGGTTGCGCGTCCTGCTGCTGCTGCTCCTTGTGCTGCTGGCGCAGTTGTTCCAGCCGCGTGAGCGGGCGGGCCTTCTTCTTGGTCGGCTTCTTCGGGTTGGGCTTCGGCTTGCGCTTGCGCGCCAGCTTCGGCGGCGGCGGCCGGTGGACCCGCAGCTCCGTGCGGCCGACGACCCGGTGGATCACCTGCTCGCCATTGAGCGGCAGCGTGACCCGGCAGAAGACGTTACGGTAGCGTCCCGGTCGGGTCTTCTTGTTGGTCTGGATCTTGAAGATCAGCTGCTTGGTGTCCTTGGTCAGTGTCTGTGTCGGCGGCAGCGCGCGTGTGCCTGGCGGGATGCCGAGTAGCTGCACGGTGGCCTTGCCCGGGAAGGGCCGCGCGACCTTGATCTGGCAGACGATCTGGGCCACCTTGCCCTGGACCACGCCGGCGCGGTTCATCTTGATCGAGAGGTACGGCTGCGCCACCTTCAGCGTCACCAGTTTGGTCGAGACGTAGACGTTGCCGTTGCCCACGCGGGCCCAGCCGGTGACCACGATCTGCCACTCGCCGATGCGCGCCCGGCCGTTGGCGGTCAGCGGCAACCGGACCTCGGTCTGTTTGGGCTTGATGCGCACCGAGCGGGCGGAACTGACACCGGGCGGGTTCCAGAGCATGCGCACGTCGATCTGCCCGCGATAGCCCTTGGCGCGGATGGCGCGCACCCGCAGCGCCAGCGAGCCGTTGCGAACCAGCGGTGCCTTGGGCTGGACCAGCTCGATCCGGAACGGCACCGCCTGGGTCACCGCGACGGCCAGTCGGTTGACGGTGGTCCGGTGAAAGATCGATTGGTTGGGCGGCCCCTTGACCAGCTCCGCGGTCTGGCTGAAGCTGCTCAGCAGCTTCAGCTTGGGGTTGGCCGGGCGGGCGATCAGCTCGCTCAACGTGCCGCTTTGTGGCGCGTTCGCCGCCGCCTCGAAGACGACGGGTGTCTGGTTGACGCTGCCCTGCATCTTCGACCAGAGAATCTTGACGCCCTTCGGCAGGTTCTTGCCGCGCACGATCAGCTCGCCCCGGTAGTCGACCCGGGTGGTGCGGACCAGCGCCGCATAGCGGTTGCCCGCGGGCACCGACACGGTCTGCAGGATCTGTGTATTGCGGCCGTACTTGCGCAGGCTGAGCAGCACGATCGGACGTCCGCCGTAGAACTCGATGCGATAGACGAACTGCTTGCCGCCGCGGCGCAGGTGGTCGTAGATCCGCACGATGTACTTGCCGTTCTTGGGTGCGCGGAAACGCACGTAGCTGTCGGCGCCGCCGGAGTCGTCGTTGCCGCTGATGTAGCGGCCGTTGGGATAATGAAAGGTGAGCACCGGATCGAGCGGGCTGCCCAGTTGACGGGCGTAGGCGCGCACGTGAAAGGTCTGTCCCTTGATCGCCTCGAAGCTGAAGTGATCGAAGTCGTTGGG
>CAZMLI010000448.1:2152-3800 GCA_964566865.1 uncultured Planctomycetota bacterium | reverse complement strand
CGCCCTCCCATTGGTCGCTGACTGGTAGTGTACGATGCGAGTCCAAGACTCTGCATCACACCAGACTCCCCACTCCTCACACGCGAACGACGATACTCTCGTCGAGCCGCTCCAGGTGGAACGTGCTGGGTGTGTCCGCAACTGCCGTTATGCGAATTTCCTGCTGGCGATCGTCCACCCAGGCGACGCGAACATCCAAGAGGTAATAGTCACCTGATTCCCCCGTCACGCGCTCCTCCCGCCGGCTGCCGGCCAGCGCCACCAGCACCGTAGCGGGCATCTTGCGGTAGCTGTCGAGGACCTCGCACAGCAGCTGGTAAGCATCGGGCCGGTTCATCGGCCCGGTTCAGCTCTCCAGTGCTTTTCGCAGCAACTCGGCCGGTTGATAGTCCTCCAGCACGAGTTGCTCCTTGCCGTCGCGGGTCATGGTGACGCGTTTGAGTTCGACGGACTGGGTCTTTTCAGGCGTGTAGAGGATGTCGTTGTGGGCGGCGTTCTGGATGTTGTTGAACGCGCTGGGGCCGACGTCGCCGCCGAGGTGATCGCTGCGGCCGGTCGCCAGGTGGGCGGTGCCGATGATCTTCTCGTCCTGGATGTCGGTGCCGGCCCAGGGCAGGGATTGCGTACCCAGCCCCAGCTCGGTGATGCGGGCGGCGGCGGGATCTTCTTCGAAGACCTTGAGCATCGCGTCGACGGTCGTGGCGTCGCCGCTGACGACGCGCTGGGCGCTGACCAGCCGGCCGCCGCTGACGCTCCAGATGACGACGGTGCCGGCTTCGTCCTCGAGCTGCTGGGGCATCAGCCCTTCGCCGCCGGTGGGCACGAAGTAGACCTCGCCCGCGGGCAGGTTGGCCACGTCCCCCATGGTACGAACCAGGCCATGGCTCTTCTGCGCCTCCTGCTGATCCAGCAGCACGTCGAGCGACAGTTCCTCGCCTTCGACGACCCAGGTGACGGTCATCTTGTCAGCGCGGGTCATGGCCAGCCGGAGCTTTTCGGCCTCGGCGGAGACGACCTCGTAATCGACGGACAGGCCACTGGCGAGCACGCGGTCGTTGAGGCCGTGCATCGTCGCGCCGCGAAAGCCGATCTGCTTGGAGAGTGCGGTGATCGGAGCGGTGGCCGACCAGGTGCCGATGTAGAGCACGATGTCCAGTTCGGCCAGCACTTCCGTCAAGTTGCGCTCGTCAGCCTGCTGGGTCCAGACGGTGTCGGGCAGTTCGAGGTTCGAGCCGCCGACGGCCTCGTAGGAGAAGAGCTCCACATCGGCCGGTGTCCAGCCGGTTTCCCAGCCCTCGACCAGCGGTTGATAGACGGTGTGGATCGCATGGTGCTGTTCGCTGTCGGGAGCCAGGCCGACGATGAAGTCGGCGTCGGCCAGACTTCGCGGGTCGTCGAGGTCGGTGAAGATACCGACTCGCTCGCCGCCCTCCAGGTCGAAGACGGTGGTCAGCAGGCGACGCAGGTCGAAGGGCGGAAAGGTGTAGCCGTCGAACTCGACGGTGGCGGGCTGGGTCTCGCAAGAGTGGGGCATGGGGGGAGAATACTCCAAGGCGTGCTGTCGGTAAATTGCGTTATCTGGAACGATTGATTGGCCGAGCCCGGCCGAGAGAAGACATAATTGTACGGTGACGCCTGACAATGCGCA
>CAZMLI010000448.1:0-2052 GCA_964566865.1 uncultured Planctomycetota bacterium | reverse complement strand
GACGAGACCCGGCTGGTCTCGGACATCGAGGCGTTCATCAACAAATCGCTGACGCAGTTCGCGCGCAATGAAGGTTTCAACGCCGCGATCTGGCACGACGGTGAGCTGGCCGGCGTGATCGGCTACCACGGCATCAACTGGCGGGATCGCAGTACGAGCCTGGGCTACTGGCTCGGCGCGCGCTTCGTCGGCAAGGGACTGATGACCCAGGCCTGCCGCGCAATCGTCGACCACGCCTTTGGCTCCTGGCAGCTGCACCGGGTCGAGATCTGCTGCGCGACCGGCAACCTCAAGAGTCAGGCCATTGCGGAGCGGCTGGGCTTCACTTGCGAGGGCGTCTCCCGGCACGCGGAGTGGCTTTACGACCGCCACGTCGACCTGCAAAACTACAGCATGCTGGCTAGTGAGTGGAAGCCTTGACCGCGATCTCGACCAGCTCGCGGAACGCCCGGCAATTCGCGACGAGGTCGGGACCGTGGGTGTGCAACCCGCCGCCGACCAGGAAGATCATCTCGGGACCGTAGAACTCGAGCAGCGCCGGCAGCCTCTCGAGCGTCATCCCGCCCCCCACCATCGGCAGGCTCTTGCGCAGATGCCCCATCGGCGCCCGGCAACCGGCCACGGTCTGACGCGAGAGCTGCTCGCTGTCCTCGAAGCGTCCGCCGAATCCGAGGAAGATCACCGCGTCCGCGCCGGCCAGCCGCATCAACTGGCCGTAGAGCGCGTAGTCCGAGATCCCGCTGCCGCTCAGCGGCAGCCAGCTGCCGACCCAGGTCGGGTGCGCCAGTAGCGGCAGGTTGACTCGATCGTCGTCCGCCAGCATCCGCAGTTGATCCAGTCCGATCAGGCCCGGTGCGGTCATCAGTCCGCCCGCGCCGGCCTCGCGCGCGAAGATCGCACGGTCGACGAGCTGCTCGGCCGGGCCGGTCACGTTGGGCATGTAGACCGAGCGACCGCCGGTCTGCTGGTTGGCTCGCGCCACGGCGGCGCTGCAGCGCTCGACACGTTCTCGAAACGGCGACAGCGGCTGGTTGGCCAGTCCGTGATCGTCCTTGATGATATCGATGCCGCCGAGCGCGAAGGTGTAAGCCAGCTCGGCCAGCTCGGCCGCGTCGAGGCCGATCGGCTTGACGGCGGTGCTGATCAGTGGACGCTGTTGCACGCCCAGCGCCTCTCGAATGCCCGCCGAACCGAACCGCGGACCCTGATAGGATTTCAGCAGCCCATCCGGCAGCTCCAGCCGCAGCAGACTGATGTCAGGCTGATGACTGATCATGCCGTAGATCAGGTTCAGTAGCTGAACGAACTCGTTGCCCGCCAGCTCGACCGGATAGCTGAGCGTGACCTCGAAGCGCGCCGGCCCGACCTGCTCGAACCGGTCAATCTGGCCCAGTAACTGGTCGCGAATGTCGCCGGCCGGAAGCAGCTGTGCGGGGAACTCGACGGTCTGCTCGACACGAACCTCCTCGCAGCGTCGGCGCACCGTCTGCTCGTCTCCGCTGAGCTGGTAGAGGACGCGCAATCGCTCCCCCGAGAGGTTGAGCGACTTTTTTTCTGGCAGACTCATCGCCCGCCATGATGCCATACTCCAGGATGAATGACATATAATGTTCCCATGCCGAGAGTTCTGGCAACGACCCTGCTGCTGATTTGCTGCGCCAGCGCCGGCGCCGAAGTGCCCGGCGAGGTGAAGCTCTCCAGCGGAAAGAGCCTGACCGGCAAGATCCGTTTCCGCACGCAAAAGTTGCGACTGCAGCGCAAGGGCCAGCGCGCGATCCTGATCCCCTGGCAGGCGATCTCGGCAGTCCAGGTGCTGATCTGGCGCGAGAAGGCACTGTACGAGGCGGGCAAGAGCGGGCCGAATCGGCCGACCGCGCCGGCGCTGGAGTTTCGCACCCGCATCGTGCTGCGCAACGGTAGCTGTCTCTGGGGCACGCTCTCGACCCAGTTCACCTTCGTCCCCAAGACTGGCAGCCGCCGGTCCTTCGGGCTGACGAGCCACCAGCGCGGCAAGCTGGGCCAGACGCGCAAGGACCTGCTGCACGTGGTCGA
>CAZMLI010000447.1:0-3803 GCA_964566865.1 uncultured Planctomycetota bacterium | reverse complement strand
GCTGCCTCCGGCCTGCAAGCCGGAGGCCAGATCAGGGTGTGATTCGCCTCGCCGGTCGCAGTCCGAGGGTGGGTTTGCGCAGATCGGGCGCTCCCCAGAGACGCCTCGCGGAGCGCGCAGCCCAGGCAATATTCCCCCAGCCAGCACCACGCCAGATACGTGGTCCCCGTTCACCGAGTGCGGCCCGAGAATACTGGCGCCAACCGTCGGTCCCGCGTAGCCCCAGGCTGTATCCGTTGCGCAGGTACGGATCACGGCACCACTCACTGACGTTGCCGATCACGTCGTACAAGCCGAAGCCGTTGGGGGCAAAATGGCCGACCGGCGCATGTACTACATACCCGTCATCCCAGGCTTCATTCGGTTTGATGCCCACGTTACGGAAGAACGACTGGTCGGCCAAATTGCCCGCCGCGGGCAGCGCACTCTTCAGGTTCCCGGTCCACCACGTCGTGCGAGTGCCTGCTCGTGCTGCGTACTCCCACTGCGCCTCGGTCGGCAGCATCAAGCCCCAGCGCTGCAGCCATCGATTGCCGTCGCTCCAGCTCACCCCTTCCACCGGGTGGGTCATGGTGATCGGAGCGCGCGCGCCGCGCGGCTTCATGCCCGGCTTGCTCTGACTCGGATTGTTCCTCGTCATCCGTAACCACTGCGCCTGCGTCAACTCGTACTTCGCCAGGAAGTAGGGCCCCAACCGAACGCGATGCACCGGGCTCTCCATGGGCGACGCGTTGAGATCCTCGTTCAGCCCGGCCGGGCCAGCTGCAAGCTTCGCACCCATGCGAAAGGCGCCACCGGGGATCAGCACCAGGACGATTCCGGTTTGCTCGGTGATGATCCACTTGAGGTTGGCGTCCCGCATCGGCGCACGCCCGCTGGGCAAGTGGGCGAACTCCCAGAGCGTCGATTGCGGATCAGGGCCCAGCGGCAGCAGCCCCTCTTGGGGCGTGATCACCAGCCCTCCGTACTTCGCGTGCGCGCGGATGGCCGCAATCGCATGCCGCCAGCGTTCGCTGAGATCTTGTCGCCACCTGCGCCACGGCTTGTCCTGCAACCAGCCTTCGACTATCGGAATGCCCTTCAGCAGTGGCTCGATGCGCGGGATCAGACCGACGACCAGCTCCAGCTGCCAGCGCTCGGTAGCCTGCAACCGCTTCTTCTGCTCGAGGCGCTGGAGAATCCGCTGATGCGCCTCCAGCCGCTTGCGCAGCGCGCGTGCCTCCGTCAGCCAGGCGCGCATCGCCGGGACTTTCCAGCGCTGCGGCCCGAGTCGTTGGTATTCTCGTCGGAGTTGGGCGACACGATAGACGTCCGCCATGCTGTCGAGATCGGCCAGGCTGCTTCTCAGCAGTCGCTGCTGCTGCATGACCGTGTCTCTCTCGCGCGCGGTCGCTCGCCGCGCCGCCTGCGCCTTTCGCTCATTGCGGCGAGACTGGCGAAGCTGATGACCGATCCCCAGAAACGCGACAATCACCGCCAGCAAAATGCCGGCGGCCGCCGCGACTGCTGCCCGGTGGCGAGCGGCCCACTTCTGCAGCCGGTAAACCCGCGTGGCGCGCCGCGCATGTACGGGGTACCCCTGGCTCCAGCGCTCGAGATCCGCCGACAAGGCGCCAGCGTCTGAATAACGCCGCTGCGACCGATGGGACAGCGCCTTGAGACAGATCGCCTCGAAGTCCAGCGAGAGGCCGGGGGCCAGCTTCCGCGGAAGCAGTAGCGGCTCGGCCAGGATGGCCGCAAACACGGCGGTCGCAGAGCTGCCGCGAAATGGCAGGGCGCCGGTCGCCATCTCGTATAGCATGACACCCAAGGCCCAGACATCGGCGGTCGCTCCAATCGACTCCTGCTGTCCGAGCACCTGTTCGGGAGCCATGTAGGTCGGCGTGCCAAGTACGGCGCCGCTGTGTGTGACCTTCGTGGAGAGTTCTTCGGTTCGCGCCAGACCGAAGTCCGTGATGATCGCGTGCTCCCCGAGCAGCAAGATGTTCGAAGGCTTCAGATCGCGATGAATCACGCCCATTCGATGGGCCTCGGCCATTGCGCCGCAGACCTGTCGTAAGATGCCGATCCGCGCATCGAACGAGAGCCCTGCGCAGGCCTGCCCTAGCGTGGGTCCGGGCACGTAGTCCATCACCACGTAGGTGATCGCCTCACCGCTGAACTCGTCCTGGTGTTCGCCGACTTCGTGCACGTTGATGATACCTGGATGCGCGACCCCGCCAGCCAGTCGGGCCTCACGCCGCAGCCGGACGACGAGATCAGCTCGAGTCCCGTCCGGGTCGAGCAGCGTCTTGATCGCCACGCTGCGGCCGAGCGTGGGATCGAGCGCCTCGTACACCACGCCCATCCCGCCACGTGCTATCTCGCGCACCAGCTCGTATCGCCCGATCTTATCCGGCATGCTCCCCTGCGCAGTCAGCACTGAAGTCAACTGAGGCAGGGAGATCAGCCCGCGCCGGATCACCTGCTGCTCCAGGCGCACCAGCTTGGAACTGGCATCACGCTCGAGGCGGAGTTCGCGGAGCTGCGTTCGCGTCAGCAACCCACGCGCTAGCAAAATCCGCTCGAGACCATGCTGGTCCGACTCGAGAACGTCTCGCGTGGGGGTGCGCGCGACCGACTCGGCGCGGCGCCCGTCCGCATCCGAGGGATTGAGTACAAGCAACACAGCCAGTCGCTCCGCCTCGATTCCCGCTGCGAGGGCCACGGCGCCCGGCGTGGGGGTCAAGTTGCCTTGATCCAGCTCAGCCAGCACATGATCCCTGCGATCCACGGAGACCAGACCGAGCCGTCCCGCCAGCACGATTGCATCGCGTAGCAGAAGTGGGTCTTCGTCGGAGAACTGCGGATCAGGCAACTGGGATCTGTCCATGGGTCGATTTCAGCCGGTCTCTGCGAAGATAGAACCAGATTCACCGTTTGCCAATCCTTGGTTCGAGTGACGGTGCAAATCAGGTGAGGATCGGGCGATTCCGAGGTAAGGTCGATCGCATCATCGCATGACCGAATTCAGCAGCACTCACTGGAGCCATCTCCGTCGGGGACGTTCTCCGCGCGACAGCCACTACGAACAGGCCTGGCAATATCTGCTTGCCCGCTATCGACCGGTAATCGTCTGGTACTTCGACAGGCATGCCCCGAATCGGGATCTGGCGCTGGATTGGACAGATGCCTTCATCGGTGCCTGGGTCGAGGGCAAACTGGACGGAGCGGACAGCGCCAAGGGACGTTTTCGCAGCTATCTGTTCTCCTCCCTGACCAGCTTCTGCAAGGACGAGTTCCGCAAGCGGGCCTTGCGCCCGACTATCGGACCCGAGTTGCTCGCGAGATTGAAGGACGACAGGATCGAGGACCCCGCGGAAGTTCACGAGCGAGAGTATGCCCGGGTCGTCCTCACCCGCGCGCTCGACCGCCTGCGAACCCTCGAGAACCGGCGCCAGTCAAAAGGCGTGACTATCCTCTGGTACTCGCTGATTCAGCAGTACTACATCCTGCCGGACTCAGCCTCAGAACGTCCCAGTCAGCAGGAGCTGGCCGAGCGCCATGGACTGACAGCCAAGGCGGTCGAACGACAGCTCGCCAGCGCGCGCAGTCAGCTCAGACGCTGGATCGAGGCCGACCTGAGCCAGACGGTCGGTAGCCAGGAGGAGCTAAATCAGGAGCTCGCCTTGTTGATTCGCAACAGCAGCGGTCTGTTCTCCGCACGCGAGGCTGATCCGAGCTGACGCGCGGGGGGGACTATTCTTCTTCTTCCACCCGCTCCAGCTGGTTCTTGGTGTGCTGCGCCTTGACTGTCTGGATCT
>CAZMLI010000446.1:0-3807 GCA_964566865.1 uncultured Planctomycetota bacterium | reverse complement strand
CACGCGCTTCGTCGCAACCGGGTGAGGCGTTTCTGTCCGTAGCGCCATTACGGAACGTAACAGACGCCCGATCTGGTAATCTGGGTGGCATGGCGGATCAGACCACCCAGGACCAGAATCTTCACCAGAGACTACTCGAACAGGGCTTGATCGACCCAGAACGGCTTGCGCGCTGCGATTCGGAGCGGGATGGACCGCTGGCGCAGGCGCTGCTGCGAGAGCGTTTGATCGATGCGGGGCAGCTTGCGCTGTTATTGCGCGACGACAGCGAGACGGCGCCCGGCTGGCGTAGCGCTCCCGGAGAAGAGGGCCCGTCTCGCCTCGAGCGCTACGAGCTGGTGCGCGAGATCGGCCGGGGCGGCATGGGGTTGGTCTATCAAGCGATCGATCCGGACCTGCGCCGGATGGTTGCGCTGAAGGTGCTGCGTTTTCCCGACAGCGAAGAAACGGTCCAGCGTCTGCTGCGGGAGGCGCGGCTCGCGGCGCAGCTGTCCCACCCGCACATCGTCCGGGTCCACGAGGTGGGCCAGACCAGCGACAATCGCGGCCAGCCGGTCCATTTCATCGCGATGGACTACATCGAGGGGCGGACGCTGTCCGAGGCGCTGCCGGAGCTGAGCCTGGACCAGCGAATCGAGATCATGACGCAGATCACCGACGCGATGGGCCACGCCCATGCGCAGGGGGTGGTGCATCGCGACCTGAAGCCGGCCAACGTGATGCTGACCCCCGACCAGCGGGCGATCGTCACCGACTTCGGCCTGGCCCGCGGCGAGGCGGATTCGATTCAGTTGACCCGCAGCGATCAGGTGATGGGCACCGTGGCTTACATGTCGCCCGAGCAGGTGCAGGGCCAGCAGGACTGCATCGACGCGCGCGCGGATGTCTGGGCGCTGGGGGTGATGCTCTACGAGATACTGAGCGACGCGAAGCCGTTCGAAGGCGTCACCACCGCCGAGACCTACCAGCGCATCATTCACACCGAGCCGCTGTCCCCGGGCCCGGGAGCGGCGGGGAGCGCGGGGCGCGAGCTGGAGACGATCTGCCTCAAGGCGCTGGAGAAACTGCCGGGTCGACGCTACCCGACAGCGGCCGAGATGTCGGCCGACCTGCGCCGCTGGAAGCGGGGGGAACCGATCCATGCCCTGCCGCCGACCTGGTCCTATCTGGCCTGGAAGTGGACGCTGCGACACAAGCCGCTCGTCGGCGCGATCGTCGTGCTGGCGCTGCTGGGCGGCGCGATGCTGGGCTACTCGCGCTGGTGGCGTGGCCAGATGGCGAGCCAGCAGGCGCGAACTCTGTCGCAGAAGCTGGCCGCCGGGCGCGAGGACCAGGCGAAGACCGAGGCCGCGTTGCGGCGCATTGAAGCGCAACGCGTGCTGACCAAGGCGCGTCAGGTTCTCGAGCGCGCGCGCGGGAAAAAGCGCCAACCGGAGTGGTTCGATTACAGCCTGCACCAGCTGATCCAGTTGCGTAGTCCCGCGCTGGTGCGGATGCTGCTCGGGCCCGACTGCCTGGATACCCCTCACGAGGGCGAGCGGCAGCTGGTGATCGCGGCGCTGGGCCGGCTCGGCGATACGCGGACTCTCGGGGCTGGGGGCCTGGACGCGGTCGAGACGCTGCTCGCGCGGCTGGCCCAGGTCGATCTCGAACGCAACCTCGAGGAGGCGGTGATGCTGGTGACGGCCTTGGGCTACTTGAAGGACCCCCGTGCGTTCGAGCCGCTGGAGCGGCTGCGCGGCAAGTCCGGTCGGACCAGCCTGTTCTGGTCCCGGACGCGCACGGCGATGGCCCGGATCCCGTTACCGTCAAAGGGGCTGACGATGACGGCGGAAGCGCACCTGGCGCGTGGCCTCGTCCTGCGGGACCGGGGCGACAACGTCGGTGCGATGCGCTGCTACGATCGCGCGATCCAGCTCGACCCGAAGCTGGCCAGCGCCTATCAGAACCGCGCGATCACATACGTCGACCGTGGGCAACTGGACGCCGCACTGACCGACCTCGACTCGGCCATTCGCTGCGACCCGCGCAACGCCGACCTGTTCAGCACCCGAGGGTTGATCAAGGCGAAGCTGAGGCGATACGTCGTCGCCCTGGCCGACCTGAAGCGGGCGATCGAGCTGGATCTGCGCAAGGCGGACTACCACACCACCCGCGCGATGATCCAGCAGTGGCGAGGCGACTTCGCCGCCGCCAGACGCGGTTACGACCGGGCGATCCAGCTCGATCCTCGGCTGGCCAACGCCTACAACAATCGAGGCTTGCTGCGGATGGTCCGCGGCGATGTCCGTGGCGGTCTCGCCGACGTGGATCGGGCGATCCAGCTCGACCCGCGACGCGGCAATTTCCATGGCAACCGTGGCACGGCGTTGTTTCAGCTGGGGCGCAATCAGCAGGCGCTGGCGGCCTACAGCCTGGCGATTCGGCTCGACAGTCGGGCGGCCAAGAGCTTCCTCGCCCGCGGCGTTCTGCGCACCAAGCTGAAGGACTACAGCGGCGCGCTGGCCGACTTCGCCAAGGCCCTCGCGGTCGCGCCGAAGAACGCCGCGATTCACTACTACCGCGGCCTGACCCGCGTCCGCCAGGGCGACCTGCGCACGGCGATCGGCGACTTCTCCCTGGCGCTCAAGGGGAACTCGCGCAACGCTCGCGCCTACCTGCAACGCGGGCAGGCCCGCCATGCGCTGAAGGACCATGCGGGTGCGATCCGCGACCTGAGCAGGGCGATCAGGCGAATGCCCAGCAGCGCGCTGGCGCGGATCTACCGGGCGAGCGCCCATCTGGCACTGGGCCAGGCAGAGCTGGCGCTGGCCGACTGCAGCGCCGCGGTCACGCTCAAAGCACCCCGCTCATGGCGGGTGCAGGCGCTGCTGGCTGACGTGCTGGCTCGGCTGGGGCGCAGACCCGAAGCCGTGGTGGTGCTGCGCAAGGCGCTGCAAACGGCCCCGGCCGGCGCGCAGTCCGGGTTGCGGTCCAAGATTCAGCGGCTCGAAGGGAACTGAGCCCGCCCGTAAGCACCTGTCCGACTTGACCATGTTTTATGGTCATGTTACGCTTCATGTATGACGCAGGTAAACGTCGCACAGGCCAAGGCTCGACTCTCCGAGCTGATCGAAGCGGCATTGCGCGGTGAGCGAGTCGTGATTGCGCGGCGCAACAAACCGCTCGTGCAACTCGTGGCGCTCGAGGAGAGCCGAGTGCGTCCTCTGTTCGGCAAGCTGCGGGGGAAGATCGAGCTCTCCTCCGACTTCGACGAGCCACTGGAGGCGTTCGACGAGTACATGCGATGAGGCTGTTGCTCGACACGCATACCTTCCTCTGGTTTGTCGCCGGTGCGGAGGAGTTGAGCGAATCGGCCAGGACGACGCTCGAAGACGCCGACAACGAGAGATTTCTCAGCATCGCCAGTGTCTGGGAGATGGCCATCAAGGCCAGCCTGGGCAAGCTAACGCTGGGGCTGCCCTTGATCGATCTGGTGCAGGGTGGGGCGGTCGACAACGGTATCGCCCTGTTGCCGATCGAGCTCTCCCACGCGGCTGCAGTTGTCGACGCGCCGTGGCATCACCGGGATCCATTCGACCGTTTGTTGATCGCTCAGGCTCGCACCGAGGGGTTGACTATCGTTGGCCGTGACGTGGTGTTCGATCTATACGGCGTCAGCCGACACTGGTAGCTACTCGAGATACTTGCTGTAGCCGTCGCGGTAGAGCCGGGTTACCACCGGGTCGTTGAGGCCGCTGATGGGCGTCGAGACCTCCGCCATGTCCTTGGGGAAGGCGAACAGGCCGGGTAGCAGCGCGGCGGTCA
>CAZMLI010000445.1:2429-3808 GCA_964566865.1 uncultured Planctomycetota bacterium | reverse complement strand
ACCTGGGAGGGCGAGGCTCCCGCCGAGCCGAGGCTGCAGAAGGCCTTGCACAGCGGCTCGGCGAGAGCCTCGCCCTACCATTGTCTTTGCTAGCGGCCGAGCAGCAGGTTCCAGAAACGCTCGGGCACTGTCTTGTTGCGAGCGGCGATCGGCTCCCCGTTGAGCAGCCGGCGCAGGTCGTCGCGCATCGCGCTGGCGGAGGGGTAGCGCTGGTCGGGCCGCTTGGCGAGCGCCGTGAGCAGGATCGCTTCGATGTCGGGGCTGATATTGCTGTTCAGCTCTGAGGGCCGGGGCGGCGGGTCGCTGATCACCTTGGCCAACAAATCGCGCAGGCCCTCGCCGCGTTCGATTCGGAACGGCGCCATGCCGGTCATCAACTGGTAGAGCGTTGCGCCCAGCGAGTAGACGTCGCCGCGCGGGTCGGCTGCGGGGCGCGTTTGTTGCGATGGCTGGTAGGCGTAGATCGCTTCTTCCGGCGGCATGTAGGCCGGCGTGCCCATCACCGGACCGGTGTCGTCCGCGCCGCTGGCGAGCGGCAAGGCGATGCCGAAGTCGATCAGCATCGGTTCGTTGCGTTCGTTGAGCAGGATGTTGCGCGGGTTGACGTCGCGATGGGCGATGCCCTGGCCATGAATGTAGTCCAGCGCGTCGGCCAGCTTGAGGCCGATCAGGCAGGCCTCGATCAGGCCGATGCGCTGCTGGATGATCGCCTGCCGCAGCGTGAAGCCACGCACCAGATCCATCGTGAAGTAGAGGCGCGGGCCTACTCGGCCCAGCGCGTGTACCGGGTTGATGTGGGGGTGGCTCAGCTGCGCCACCATCCGGGCCTCCCGCATGAAGGCCTCGGCGCGGGCTCGACTGCAGTCGGCACGCACCTCGTGCACCTTGAGCGCCACGCTGCGGTCCATGCGTGGGTCGTGCGCCCGGTAGACCACGCCCATGCCACCGAGGCCGATCCGCTCGATGATCTGGTAGCCGGCGAACTGCTCTCCCGGCTCGAGCTCGGTCTCGTCGCCGGCCAGGTTGGTCGTGACGATCTCGACCTGCGCGGTTTGCGGCTGCGGCAGGGGGTGACTGCTCCCGCAGTTCGTACAATCGATGTCTGATCCCGGCGCCTGACTCTTGATCCGGCGAACCGTCAAGCAGTCCGGACAGATCCAGAGGTTGTGCCGGACCAGCTTTTCGGCGCGTCGGAGAGAGTCGCTGCCGAGGCAGCCCGTGGCGACCAGTCGGCGGCCGAAGGCGGTGGCGCTGCCGCCCTGGGCGAACACCTCGCGCAGCGCCTCCTTGACGCGTCGTCGCGCGACCAGGCCGAGTCTGATCAGGGTCTTGCCCAGCAGTTCGGCCTGGCGAAGCTGGTATTGCTGCTGGGGTTGTAC
>CAZMLI010000445.1:0-2329 GCA_964566865.1 uncultured Planctomycetota bacterium | reverse complement strand
AGGGGTTCCGCTCGGCCAACGTGCAGCTGCGCAAGGATCTCGATCTGTATGTCGGCCTGCGACCGGTGCGCAGCCTGCCCGGGATCGACACGGCCCACGCGCAGGTCGACCTGGTCGTGCTGCGCGAGAATACCGAGGATCTGTATGCTGGCATCGAGCATGAGATCAGTCCCGGTACGGTGCTGACGTTGAAGGTCTCGACCCGGCGCGCTGGCGAACGGATCGCCCGCTGGGCCTTCGAGTTCATGCGCAACTCGGGGCGGCGCAAGATCAGCTGCTGCCACAAGGCGCCGGTCGTGCCGCTGGCGGACGGCGCCTTCGTCGATGCCTTCACCGCCATTGGCGCGCAGTATCCATTCATCGAACAGGAGGAGCTGCAGGTCGACAACCTGGCCTTTCAGCTGGCCTACGACCCCGACCCGTTCGACGTGCTGCTGCTGCAGAATCTTTACGGGGACATCCTCTCCGACCTCTGCGCGGGGCTGGTCGGCGGGCTGGGTGTCGTGCCGGGCGCCAACATCGGCGATCAGATCGCGGTCTTCGAGGCGGTCCACGGGACCGCGCCGGACATCGCCGGTCAGGGCATCGCCAATCCGCTGGCGGTCCTGCTCAGCGCGCTGATGATGCTGGAGTACATCGGTGAACGCAAGCTCGCCGCTCGGATCGAAGACGCGATCTTCAGCGTGCTCGAAGCGGGCCGCACGCTGACCGGCGACCTCGGCGGCAGCGCCGGGACCGCCGAATTCACCCAGGCGATCATCGACCAGCTCTGATGGCACACGACGTCACACTGATTCCCGGCGACTGGGTCGGACCGGAGACCTGCGAGGTGGTCAAATCGATCCTGGCCGCGGCCGGAGTCGAGATTTTCTGGGACGAGCACATGCTCGGCACGGGCGGGCCCGAGGAGGCGCTGCTCGCCTCCTGTCGGCGCACCGGCGTGGTGCTGAAGGCGCGCAGCGAGGCGATTCGTCAGCCGGGCCAGTTGCCCGCGACGCTGCAACTGCGCCGCGCGCTCGGGCTCTGGGCCATCGTACGTCCCGTGCAGGCGTTGCCCAATACGGGCGCCCGTTTCCCCGCGACGGACCTGATCGTCGTGCGCGAGATCAGCGAGGGGATCTACTCCGGGCTGGAGCACGAGGTGGCGCAAGGCGTCTTCGAGGCGGTCAAGGTCACCACCGCCGCGGCCTGCGAGCGGATCGCTCGTTTCGCCTACGAGCTGGCGCTGGAGAAAGGGCGCAAGACCGTCACGATCGCCCACAAGTCGAACATCATGAAGAAGTCCGACGGCATGTTCTTGCGCATCGCCACGGAGGTCGGGCAGGCCTACGCCGACCAGGGCATCGAGACCGAGTCCGCCATCGTCGATGCGTTGTGCATGCGACTGGTGCGCAATCCGAACCAGTTCGATCTGCTGCTGACGCCAAACCTGTTCGGCGATATCGTCAGCGATCTCTGCGCCGGGCTCGCCGGCGGTATCACCGCCAGCCCTTCGGCGGCCTACGGCGACGGGGGCATCGCGATGTTCGAGAATCCGCACGGCAGGGCGGCGGAGCTGGTCGGGACCGGCAAGGCCAACCCGATTCCGATGTTGCGCGCGGCCTTGCTGATGCTGGCGCACCTCGGCGAGCACACAGCAGCGGAGCGAATCTCGGACGCCTTGATCGAGGTCTGCGAGGCAGGCGGCGCCCAGGGATGTCAGGACGTGCGCGAGAAAATGGTTGAGCGAGTCAGCAGCTAGCAGCGCGGCGCTGCCCCCGCTGCGCGGCGACATCCAGTTGTACCCTGCGGGGTCGGCGCTCGACGGTGCGCCGCAGTTTCGCCTCTACGATCCGCTGAGCGGCCAGTACAAGCAGATCGGCTGGGCCGAGGCGACGATCCTGCGTTTCTGGAAGCCGGGTCTGACGTTGACTGAATTGCACGGGCGCGTCACCGAGGGCTCCAGCCTGCGGGTTTCCGAGCAGGAACTCCAGCAATTCGTCCAGCAGTCCGATCTGCACGGACTGACCAGCGTCAGCGGTCGACGCGGCGGGGACAGCTTCCTCGCCGAGGTCGAGCGCAAGCGCGTCGGCTGGTTGCGCTGGCTGTTTCAGAACTACCTGTTCATCAAGTTGCCGCTGCTGGAGCCCGATGCGTTCCTGCGCCGGACGTTGCCCGTCGCGCGGCTGCTGGTCTCGGCGCCGATGTTGCTGCTGTACCTGCTCGGAACCATGCTCGGCGTGTTGCTGGTGGCGAGCAAGACCGCGAGCTACCTGAACACCTTCGGCTACTTCTTCAGCCTGCAGGGCGCGGCGATCTACGGGGCGATGATCGTCACGATCAAGACGCT
>CAZMLI010000444.1:0-3830 GCA_964566865.1 uncultured Planctomycetota bacterium | reverse complement strand
GCGGAAGGAGGCCTGCAGTTTCTCGGAGGTCCAGAAGCGATCGAAGTTGGCCATCACCTCCTCGGTGGCGTAGCCCAGGCTCCAGGGGTCCATGATCAGGTTGGGCTCGACCAGGTCGTCGATCGTGGCCCAGGCCGGCGCGCCGTCACCGCCGAACGGGCGGGCCCAGAGGTCCTGATGAAAATCCAGCACGACCCACAGGCCGCGTTCCTCGCACCACTTCACCACCTCGGCCATCTTCTTCAGGTAGGCCAGGTCGTAGAGTCCGGGTTTCGGCTCGATCGCTTCCCAGATCAACAGCAGGCGAACCGAATTGAATCCCAGTGCCTTGATCCTGTCGAAGTGAGATGCCTTCATCCAGCTGGTGAAGGGTTTGGTCTTCGAGCGGTGGCTGTAGTTGACGCCTCTTAGAAAAACCGCGCGCCCCTCCGCATCGCGCAGCCACGCGCCTTCTGCGCGGAAGGGCTTGAAGACGGGGGGCGCCGGCGGCGTGGAGACCTCGTCTTCGCAAGCAAACGCCAGTAGCAAGAACAGACAGGCGAGCTTCTTCATCGTGTGGTACCGGTCCAACCGTATAGAAAAAGGCCCGGATCAATACCACACCCTCGTGCCAATTGCAACTAACCTGTTTCGAGCGCCCAACTGCCCGAGCCGATTCGGTTGAGCGCCTCGACCGCCTCCTCGTGCACGTCCGCGTCCTGGAGCAGCGAATGCACATCGGCGCCGGCGCGCGCCGGATCGATCCAGCTCAACGCGCGGATCGCCAGTCGCCGCAGGTGCACGTTGGCGTGCGCCCGTGCGATCTCCAGCAATGGGGGGTAGGCCCCCGGCTGGCGTGATTCGCCCATCGCACGGATCGTGTGCAGCTGATCCTCCAGCTCGGCGCTCTCGAGGGCGTCGCTCAGTGCCTGCACCGCCTGCTCCGAGTGCAGCTCGGCCAGGCACTCGATGGCCCGCTCGCGCACCAGCGCGTCCCGGTCCTGCGTCGCCTCGGCCAGAAACGGTACGCAGGCATGCTGATTCAGGTCGGCCAGCACGCTGATCTGCGCCCGGCGCACCAGCGGATCGACGTCGCGCGGTGCGGCCAGAAACGCATCGGCCGCGCGCTGTGGATCCAGGTTCCCCAGGATGCGGGTCGCCTGGCAGCGAATCCCCGCCATCTCGTCGGTCAGCAGCGGCGCCAGCGCTTCGGCCGCACCTTCGGGGCGCAGGATCTCGACACACTCGATCGTCTCGGCGCGGATCTCCGGATTCTCGTGCGCCAGGAACTGCAGCAGCATGGGTCCGACCGGCGTGTGCCGCAGATGCGCCAGGGAGAAGACCGCCTCCTGGCGCACCAGCGGATCCAGGTTGTTCAGCGCCGATTGCAGTTGAGAGAGGGCGCCTCGGTGGCCGATCCGTCCCAGCGCGCGCACGGTCGCCACGCGGACGTCGGAGACCGGATCTTCGAGCAGCGGCGCCAGTCGGCAGATCGCGCGCACGTCGCCGCGCAGGCCCAGCACGCGCGCGGCGTGCATGCGAACGGCCGGCTGCGGGTCGCCGAGCAGCGCGCGCAGCGGCTTGAGCACCCGGCGGTCCTTGATCCGCAGCAGGGCGTCGATCGTCTCGACGCGCACCGCCAGCTCGGGATCCTGGGCCGCGGTCTGGATCAGCCTGGCGAAGTACGGCAGGCGGGAATCGTCCTGGAAGGCCAGCAGCCCCAGCAGCGCCGCCGCGTTCTTGCGCTCGTGTTCATTGCCGACCGAGAGGTTGCGCAGCAGCAGCTCGACGAGCGGCTTGGAGTGTTCGTTGCGGATCAACTTGTCCATGCCCTCGTGGTTCAGGTCGAACGAGCCCGGCTTGCGCAGCGCGCTCTGCAGCGCGGGCAGCGCATCCTCGCCCATCCGGACCAGCCGCGGTCCGGCCAGGCGCGGGGCGTTGTTGGCCGCCGCGACGGTCTGGCGAACCAGCAGCCAGCGATTCCAGCGCCGCATGACCGCCGCCACCAGCAAGCCGTAGATCAGCAGCCGCACGCTCGCGACCAGCGAGGCGCCGATCAGCCCGTGGTGCTGGATGTCGCGCAGGTGCAGGTCGAAGATCTCGGGGATGTCGAGCAGGCTCTTGAAGGTGCAGTCCACCGTGTAGAGCAGCCAGTCGACGTAGGTGATCTGCCGGCTGTAGGTGAAGTAATCGCTTCCGCCGAGCTGGTAGTTGTAGTGGAACAGCAGCGAGAAGACGAACAGCTGGCTGATGTTGACCAGCACGACCCAGTACCAGGTCATGTAGCGTCGACGGGACTGCACCCGCGCCGCCGAGGCCAGCGTGGCCCGGCCGCTGATCACCTGGTCGTGGCGGAACTCGTTGATGAAGTAGAACGCGCTGTAGAGCAGGTTGCCGGCCAGCACGGCCAGCAAGATCCTCACCGCGGCGCGCGCCTCGATCCAGTGACAGACCAGGAATACCGCGCCATACAGGGTGATCAGCAAGGACAGGGCCAGCAAACGGCGAAGCACTTGTGGGTTGATCATGCTCTCCTGAGAAGCACAGCTCAGGCCAAATGTACCGGATCGCGGAACTCACGGTGGGGGATGCGGTTATGAAAACCAGTCACAAGATGATGTGTGAATAAATTACTGATATGTGATACATAGTATCATATGTCAATGACACTTCTTCTGCTGGACCCCCCGGGCGGTCAGCTCTCGCCGTTGATCAGAACCTTCAAGAGCGCGATCGGGCCAGGCTGCAACATCGAGCTGATCACCGACGCGGCGGGCATGCTCGCGCGCATCCGGCAGCAGCGCGGTTACGACCTGGTCGTGATCGACCATGAGGCCGCAGGCGCACTCGCGTTGACCTCGAAGGTGCATGCCATCGATCCGGACGTGCCGCTGGTCGTGGTGGCGGGCAAAGGTGATGTGCGGCTCGCCGCCCGCGCAATCGAAGCCGGCGCCAGCGACTTCCTGGTGCGCGGTCACAGCCTGGCGAGTCGGGTCCAGACGCTGATGGGCAAGGTGCAAAAACTCTCTCGCCTGATCGGCGATAAGCAGAAATTGCTCGAACAGAACCGTCAGATGCGAGCGGCCGATCGGGAGCGCTACCAGATCGTCGGTCGCTCGCAGCTGGTCTCGCAGTTGCTGGAGCGGATCGAACGCGTGGCGCCGATCCCGCGCCCGGTGTTGATTCGCGGGGAACGCGGCACGGGCAAGGAGCTGATCGGCCGTGCGATCCATGCCGCCGGCCGTCCCGGCGGACCGATGGTGGTGATCAACTGCGCGGCGTTCAACGACAGCCTGCTCGAGAGCGAGCTGTTCGGACATGAGAAAGGCGCCTTCACCGGGGCGGATCGGGCGAAGCCGGGCAAGTTCGAACAGGCCTCCGGCGGCACGTTGTTTCTCGACGAGATCGGCAACATGACGTTGCACTTTCAGCAGGAGATCCTGCGGGTCGTCGAGTACGGCACCTTCACCCGCGTCGGCGGGACCGAGGAGATCAAGACCGACGCGCGTATCATCGCGGCGACCAACGCCGATCTGCGCGAGCGGATGGAGGCCGGCGAGTTCTTGCGAGATCTCTACGACCGCTTGACCTTCGAGCAGATCGTCGCGCCCGCACTGCGCGACCGGCCCGAAGACATCGAGCCGCTGGCGCAGCACTTTCTCGAGCAGTTCATGCGCGAGATCCCACACATCAAGGGCAAACGGCTGTCTCGCGACGCGATCGAATGTCTCTCGGCCTATGACTTTCCCGGCAATGTGCGCGAGCTGAAGAACATCATCGAACGCGCGGCCTACCGCGAGACGGGCGACGAGGTGCGAGCGGGCGATCTCGGGCTGAGTGAGGTGCATCTC
>CAZMLI010000443.1:0-3830 GCA_964566865.1 uncultured Planctomycetota bacterium | reverse complement strand
GCTTCTCGGCCTGCTTGATCTCACGCCCGGCCGTGATCACGCCGCGCACCACATCTGTCAGTGCGAGACTGGCCAGCAGGGCTTGCACATCCGGAAACGGCCGCAGTTGGCGCGACTTGGTCTCGTGGTAGGCCACCACCCCGGCCGCGACGATGATCGCCACATTTACCCCGCCATAAGCGGTGGCCGGGATGCGCAACAGCAGCTTGTTGAAGTGGTGCCCGTAGTTGCTGCTGAACTCAGCCACCACCTCTGCCAGCTCGCGCAGCAAGTACTCCCTGGGATAGTCCAGCCCCACTCCTCGCATGGCGTCCACAGCCGCCGCACGCGCTTCCGCGGCAAAGTCTGACGTCGAGAACAGGGTGTCGTCAATGTCGAAAAAGATCGCCTTCAGGGGTCGTGCCATAGGTAGCTAAAGTTTGCCAGGATTTGGAGTTAAATACAAGCTCGGCGCCTGCTGATGATCACTTTCCTCAGCCCCAAGTGTCGCGACGCGGCCTTGCCACAGATTTCACGGATTCAACAGATAGGATTTGACCCAGTGTGCTCCGGAATAATCTGCGAAATCTGTGGCTCTGCCGTCAGGTTAAATAAAAGAAGGCCACCCGAATTGGGTGGCCTTCCCAGCGCTATGTTTGGGTCTTCAAGTGTACTGCTGAATTACTCTCCACCAACCGCTCGGCCGACCTGACGCTCTTCCTCCTCCTGGAGGTCGATGATCGTGGCCTGCGCAATGATGATCAGATTCCGCAGCTCCTCCGACTTACCCTTCTTGGCGAAGAAGAAGCCCAGGAACGGAATCTTGGCCAGAATCGGAATCTCTGAACGCTGATCCGAGATCCGGATGTTCTTCAGGCCACCGATCACCACAGCGCCCCGATCCGGCACGCGAACCGTGGTCTCAGCCGACTGCAGAGTGATCTGCGGCAGCTGGATGGTCACGGGCAAGCTCGAGGTACCACCCAGGTTCAGCAATACGCCACGCAACTGGGTGACGGTACTGATCGTGGGGCGCATCTCGAGGGTCACATACTTGCGGTCATGTGACACCGTGGGGCGAACGTCGAGAACCAGACCATCCTGGACGGTGCCGATCTCAGGATCGGCCGCCACCGAGTTCTGGGCGATTTCGACATCGTAATCCTTGATGTAAGCCCGCTGATTCACAACCGTCACATACGCACGCTGCGTATTGAAGGCCGTCAGCCGTGGGCTGCTGACCGTGGCTGCCTTCTGCGACTTGCGCACGGCCGTGACCAGCATGTTCAGCTGCTCGCCTCCCAGCGTCGCCCACTGCAGCGACATACCACCGGTGCTGGTCAAGCGCTGACCCAGGGTCCGGTTGAAGAAGGAGGTCCGAGCGCGCACGTCAGTCGCAGTGCGACTGCCGGGTGCACCCTTGCGCAGGAAGAAGCCCGAGAAAGGCACAGAGCCGGGCGATCCGAGCAACGGACCGGGGCCGTTGGCCAACGAGCCCGCCTGGATACCAGGCGTGGGAGGCGTGCCCACCGCTGCGGTGGGAGCGAAGAGCGACGGTGCGCCGCCTGCCGTATTGTCCAGGAAGCCCGCGAGCGGGGTACCTTCCGGGCTGATGCCGATCTGGCCAGGCTGCACGACGTTCGTACCTGCAACGCCACCCAGGCCGCGGAACTCAACGCCAATCTCCGACAGGAAGTCGTCGGTGACTTCGACGAAGCGCGTCTCGACATTGACCATCAGGCCAGCGAAAGAGCGCAGATCGGCCAGGAACTTGGCGATCTGGTTCTGCACCTCGGGGGTGTGAACAACCAGCAACTGACCGCCGATGGCGTCCAGCGAGTACTTGTCCTGCTCCCAGGTGTCCGGCGCGACGCTGCTCTTGAGCAGTTCGACCAGCTCTTCCTTGGTGATGGTCGGCTCGGTTTCCTTCTCTTCGGTGAAGATCGCACCGGCGGGGCCTCCGCCACCTGACCCGGCGTTAGCCAGCTTGATGTCCGGGCCCTTGAAGTCCTGGATCTTGACAGTCAGGTCGCGAATGTCATGGATCCGAGGCAAGGCCAACCCGCGGGTGTGCTCGCTGTCAGGCGTGGTGATGAACAACACGTCCTGCTTGAACACGAAGGTCAGGCCAGTGAACTTGAGCAGGATCGAGAGGGCATCCTTCAGTCGCAGATCCTTGACCTGCAGCGTCACAAGGCCGCCCGCTTCAGCCAGCTTGCTCTTGGCCGCCTGGTCGATCACGATGTTGACCTGGGTGACCTGCTGGATGAACTGCACCACATCGGTGAACGGGGTCTCGGTGAAGTCGAGGGTGATGCGCTTCTCGTCCAGCATACCCCTGATCTTCTTGACCGAATCCGACTCGTGGAGTGCAATCTTCAGCTCGCCGGCCCGCTTGCGCTTCGAGATCCGCTTCCAGTGCTCTTCACTCGGGAAACGCAACAGCGAGGCGTAGGGGATCCGGCTCTCGAGCATGTCGTTGTGGAAACGACGCCAGCGCTCGACCTTCGAGCGGATGAACTCGGCGCGTGCGTGCTCGTGGCGCGACTCGACAGAATCCTCGTGAAGCCGCTGGGCGATCTTGTTCAGCGGATCGATGCGCAGGATTTCCTTCGCGAGCTCTTCGCTCTTGCCGAATTCCTTGCGCTTGAAGTGCTCGATCGCGCGGTTGAACAGATACTCGATCCGGCGACGCTTCAGCTCCCGCTCCTTCTTGGCAGCGTCGGCAGCCCGGTCCCGGGCCTGCTTGATCTGCTTGCGGCGCCTGGCGTCCTGAGAATCCCGGCGCAGGCGCTTGGCCTGATCCAGTCCGGCCTTGGCCCGCTTCTCGAGGTCGCCGACAGCCAGCTTGTAAGGCGCCCAGCGAATGGTCTCGAGCACCTTGTTGTAGTTGTCGATCGACTCGTCGAACTTCTCCTTGCGAAGCGCGGCGGTGGCGAGCTTGAAATGATTCTTGGCCTTCACTTCAGCCTGCTGCTTGCGGATTTCTTCCTCATCCCGAAGCATCTTCTGGATCGAATCGAGCTCACCTGAGCTCTTGCCCAGCTTGAGGTTGACCTCTTTCAGCAGGTTCTGCACGGCTGCGTGCGCCTTGTCCAGCCCCGGCGCGTGCTTCTTCATGAGCGCGGGACGGAGGTTACCCTTGACGTCCTGATAGAGGCTGACCGCGACGGCCAGGTCTTTCTGGGCGGCGGCTGGCTTGTTGGCAGCCAGCTTGCTCTGAGCCGTTTTGCGCAGGTTGTTCATCATCCGCACATTCTGCTGGATGTTGACCAACGCGCCTTTCTCCTTGGCCGTCAGGTCGCCCTTTTGGGGCGCGGGCTTTGGGGCCCCCTTCTTCGGACCGGCCTTGGCAGCTTTCTTGCCCGCAGGAGCCTTCGCACCCTTTTTAGCGGCAGCTTTCTTGCTCGCTTTCTTGGGTTTGCTGGAGCTCTTGCAGCCGGATAGGACGAGCGAGCAGCCCAGCAGCGCGATCACGCATACCAGGAACCCACCACGAGTCCGAATTTCCATATCTCCACCTTTCTTACTTAAAGCCCGTCTAACTTGCGCCGCGCTAAACCGAGTTGCAGCCTGAGACTGCAGTTCTGACCCACTCTATTGGGTCTTCTCGGCACCTCTCTTTTGCCCTATGCCCAGAGAGGCTAACGACTTTGGTGGGGAAATGGGCCTAGCGGCCAGGTACTCTCCCCAATCTCCCATAATGAGAACCAAAGTGTACCGACCCCCGAACCCCTGTCAAGTGGCAATTCGGGGGCGAAACCCTGCAAATTCCAGCCAACTAGTTAGCTGAAATTAGTTAGCTGAAATCTTTCCCGAGAACCGAACCTCTTCGAATCCCACCCGGCGAC
>CAZMLI010000442.1:0-3844 GCA_964566865.1 uncultured Planctomycetota bacterium | reverse complement strand
GACCTGGACCAGCGCTTCGTTCTCCAGCACCTCCGGCATCGCACGCGATGCCAGCCTCAGCTGGCCGCCAGGACCGAGGACCAATGCCTTCATTGTCTCATTGTACTCGTTACGATTCAGAACAGGTATTATAGTCGGCCCGATGACGCTACCCCGCATTCCACGCGACAAGACGGACGACCACGACTCGCAGATCGTCAGCGCCAGACGCACCCTCTGCGAGCAGACGGCCGGCACGACGTTGCCCCACATCGGCGGGTTGCCCGTCCCGCTCGAGTCCGCGCGCAACAAGATCGAGAACATGATCGGCTACGCGCAGATCCCGCTGGGCATCGCGGGGCCGCTGCAGGTCGACACCAGCGCGGGGCCGCGTGAGGTGTACGTGCCGATGGCCACCACCGAGGGCGCGATGGTCGCCGCCTATTCACGCGGGATGCGCTTGCTCAACGAGAGCGGCGGCGCGCGCGCGCGCGTCTTTCACGAGGGGCTGACCCAGAACCCGATCCTGGTCTATCGGAACGCTGAGCGCGCCCTGGCTGCCGCCGAGGTCGCGCGAGAACAGTTCGAGACGTTCGTCCGCATCACCGCCGAGATCACCCAGCATGGACAGCTGGTCGAGCTGCGCACCAACGTCGTCGGACGACGGCTGCTGCTCTGCCTGGTTTTCACCACCCAAGACGCCATCGGGATCAACATGGCGGCCAACGCGACCGAACGCTGCGCGGCCGAGCTGGCGCGCTTGACTGACGCCAGCGAGCGCTACGTGCATGGCCAGGATGTCGAGAAACGGGCCAACAGCCGTGCGACCCTCGAGGGTCGTGGGCGCAGCGTGGTCTGCGACGTGACGGTCCCGCGCGACACGCTGCAGCGGCTGATGCGAGTCACCCCCGAGCAACTGGCGGCGATCGCGCGCAGCTACGCCGTCGGCTTCATGCAGCTCGGCACGCACAACTGGCTGATCCAGTGCGCCAACGGACTGGCCGGCGTGATGCTGGCCTGCGGGCAAGACGTGGCCTATCTGCCGGAATGCGCCACCGGCTATCTGGACCTGGAAGTGACCGACAGCGGTGATCTGTATGCCTGCGCGACGCTTCCATCCCTTATACTGGGGACCGTCGGAGGCGGCACGGCTCAGGGAACCGCCGCCGAATGCCTCGCGCTGCTGGGCTGTCAAGGCGCCGGCAAGGCGAACACCTTGGCGGAGCTGATAGCCGCCACCGTACTGGCGGGCGACCTCTCGCTGATGTCCGCATTTTGTAGCCACGAGTTCGTCGCCGCACACGAACGACTGGGGCGCAACCGCCCCGAGGACCAGGAGGAACTGGGATGACGACCGAGTCGAAACCGATGGTCCCCACAGCCTGCCCGGCTTGCCAAAAGCTGTTCCGGGTCCCGGCGCACTTCGTCGGCAAGGACGCCAAATGCCCAGGCTGCGGCGGCCAGTTCAATGTCTCGGTCGCGGGCGAGGAGACCCAGGAAGATTCCCGTAAATATCAAGCCAAGCAGATCGCCGACGACCAGGCGGCGGCCGCACGCAAGAGCGGCAAGCTGCCGGCGCAGAGCAACAAGCAGGTGGGTGAATACGAGATCGTCGGCGAACTAGGGCGCGGCGCGATGGGCGTCGTCTACGAGGCATTCCAGCCCAAGCTGAAGCGCAAGGTCGCGCTGAAGGTCCTGCCGGCAAACATCAACCTCAATACCAAGCAGATCAAGCGCTTCTTCCAGGAGGCCGCCTCCGCCGCCAAGCTCGACCACCCGAACATCGTCTCGGTCTACGACTTCGGCGAAGAGGGCGGCAACCACTACATGGCCATGCAGCACATCGACGGCGGGCCGCTGGACGCGCTGATCCAGAAGCGCAAGATGCCGATCGACAAGGCGGTCCGGATCGTGATCGCCATCGCACGCGCGCTGCACTATGCGCACGGGATGAACATCATCCACCGCGACATCAAGCCGCAGAACATCCTGATCGACAAGGCAGGCAACGCGCTGCTGGCCGACTTCGGTCTGGCCAAGGACATCACCGACGGCGCCGGCTTGACCGCGGCGGGCCAGGTGATGGGCACCCCGTGGTACATGTCCCCCGAGCAGGCCTCGGGCGAGAAGGTCGGCCCACGCGCTGATCTCTACTCGCTCGGCGTCACCTTCTACAAGCTGGTCACCCAGCAGGTGCCGTTCATCAAACGTGACATCGCCCGCGTACTCTACATGGTCAAGCACGAGGAGCCGCCACCGCCGCGCAAGTTCGCCCCGACCTGCCCGCCCGATATCGAGACCGTGATTCTCAAATCGATGGAGAAGGTCCCGGCCAAGCGCTACCAGACCTGCGCCGACCTGGCGGATGATCTGGAACGCTGGCTGATCGGCGAGCCGCTGAAGGCGCGCCCGATCGGCCCCGTGGCCCGGCTGCTGCGCAAGGCCAAGCGCAACAAGGCCGTCTCGGCGCTGATCCTGGTGCTGCTCGCTGTCGCCGGCGGTTTGCTAGCGGTCTCGGCCCAGAGCGCCATGGCGGCCAGCAGAAAGCTCGAACTGGCACAGAACAAGGCCCAGGAGTCGGTCGAGAAAGAAGACTGGGCGCAGGCGATCAAGCACTACGGAGCCTGGCAGCAGCTCGATCCGGACAACACCTTGATCGAACCCGGCGTGCAGTACGCGCTGAGGAAACAGAAGGAGATCGAAGAGACCGCGCAGGCCGTCAAGGCCGCCGCCCAGGCGAAGCGCGCCCGCGCGCAAGAGCGCAAGAAGAAGCTGCAGAAGATCACCCACCAGCTGGCCGAAGGCGACCAGGAACTGAAACGCGCGGGGCGATTGCGTGAACTGATAAAGGGCGAGCGGAGCAAGCTGGAGTATGAACAGAACCCCTGGAAACGGGCCGTCCTGCTGGCCAAGCTCGAGCGGAACCAGGTCGCGCAGTGGCGCCGCCATTATCAGGAAGCGGTCAAGATCTACCTCGGAGCCGTTGGGCTGCTGCCCGACGACAATCGAGCGCGGACCGCGATCGCGGCAGCCTACATGACGCTCTGGCGTCAGGCGATGACGGATAAAAAGCAGGAACAAGCCGACATCTACGAGCCGCTCGTCCGCCGCGACGACGTGCTGAACAAGTTCAGCAACGAGCTCGGCGGCACGGAACAGATATCGATCGACGCCGTGCCAATCAGGGCCGATGTGGAGCTCTACAATTACGCGGAGCATCCTCTCGATGGCCGACTCGAGGCCGACAACGTCAGACCGCTCGGCAAGACACCGCTGCCCAAGGTGCCCGTCAAGCCGGGACGCTACCTGCTGATCCTGCGGGGCAAGGGTTTTGCCGACCTGCACTATCCGATCCTGGTCGAGCACGGGCGCAAACTCGACCTCAACCTGATGCTGCTGCCGGCCAAGGAGATCCCGAACCACATGGCCTACGTTCCCGCCGGCACCTTCTGGATGGGCGGCGACGCGGACGCGACGCAGAGCACCAAGCGGCAACTGGTTCAGGTGGCAGCCTTCCTGATCGGTAAACGCGAGATCACCTTCAGGGAATATCTCGAGTTCTTGCAGGCGCTGCCGAACGATACGCTGCGCCAGACTCGCGCCCCACGCATCACGACTCGGGGCCAGGTGACCTACCTGCTGAAGAAGGTATTCAAGCTCGAAAAGGCGGACAAGAAACTGGCCGATCACCCGGTCTATGGCATCAGCCACAACGACGCGCTGTGGTACTGCCTGTGGCGCTCGAAAAGAGACGAGATGACCTACCAGTTGCCGACGGAGATGGAGTGGGAGAAGGCGGCGCGCGGCGCCGACCTGCGCGCCTATCCCTGGGGCGACTTCTTCAACCCCAAGTTCTGCAAGATGC
>CAZMLI010000441.1:0-3866 GCA_964566865.1 uncultured Planctomycetota bacterium | reverse complement strand
ATGTCTGACCCACTGTCCGACGAGCGCCCGATGCGGGCCGAGGTCGGGCCCGAAGACGCGGGGCTGCGCATCGACCGTTTCCTGGCGCGCGAGATGCCGGTCTTCAGCCGCAGCGCCTGGCAGAAGCGACTGGCCGACGGGCGCGTGAAGGCCAACGGTCAGGTCGTGCGACAGAGTTATCGGGTCCGGCCAGGCGACCGCTTCAGCTTTCACCAGCCGGCCGAGAGCGAACCGCCGGTGGCCCGTGATCTGCGGGTGCTGTCGGTCGAGCGCGGGCTGACCGCGGTCTACAAGCCGTCCCCCTTACCGATGCACGAGAACGGGCCCTACCGTCACAATACCTTCGCGGTGCTGGTTCAGCAGTTGCTCGGCGAGGGCTGGACGGCCGTGCATCGGCTCGATCGCGAGACCAGCGGGATCGTGATCTGCGCCCAGGACGCTGGCCTGCGCCGGGATGTCGCCAGTTGCTGGGCCGCAGGCGGTGTGAGCAAGACTTACCTGGCGATCTGTCGCGGCGAACCGGGGGCCGAGAGCTGGACCGCGAGCGGTCCGATCGGCGACCTGCCAGACTCCGAGATTCGCATCAAGCGCTGGGTCGTGGCGGACGGCCTCGCGGCCGAGACCGCCTTCAGCGTGCAGGCCCGCGCGCGGGGCCACGCGCTGCTGACCGCCCGGCCGCGGACCGGCCGCACGCACCAGATTCGGGTGCATGCGGCCCACGCAGGCCTGCCGCTGGTCGGCGACAAGCTGTACCACCCGGACGAGGCGGTCTTCCTGGCCTATCACGAGCTGGGCGACACGCCCGAGGTGCAGGCGCCGACCGGCCACGCACGCCTGGCACTGCACGCCACGCAATTGATCTTGCCCCACCCGCGGGGTGGCCGGTGGCGCGTCGACTGCCCGCTGGCCGACGACCTCGCGCAACTCTGGGCAGGGCTGGCTGCGAGCGCAGGCGATTGATTCTTCCCGGAGCAAACGGTAGGCTTGACGGCGGTGAAAAGAGTTGAGGTGAGAGATCGGTGAGCGAGCAGATGAATTCTTTCGAGGATGAGACGCAGCTCATCGGTCGGCCAAAGAATATCGGGGATTGTCCGCCGCAGCTCGGCGCATATCGCATCATCCGGCGCCTCGGTGGGGGTGGCATGGGAGACATCTACCTCGCCGAACAGACCTCCGTCGGCCGGCAGGTGGCAATCAAGGTGCTGCCACGAGGTTTGCTCGGGGACGCGCAGATGCTGGCCCGCTTCAACCGGGAAATCCACCTGCTGGCCCAGCTCTCACACCCCCACATCTGCCCGGTGCACGAGGCGGGGGTCGAAGGGGATACCCATTATTATGCGATGGAGTATCTGCCGGGGCTGGATCTCTCCGGCGTGCTCGAAACCGAGCGGATGGACGCGCGCCGCGCCGCAGAGATTGCCTGCCAGATCGGCCGGGCCTTGCAGTATGCCCACGAGCAGAATGTCATCCACCGCGATGTCAAGCCGAAGAACCTGGTGCTGGTTCGCGGCGAGCGCAAGCGACGTGGCTCGACGCTGGAGCTCGAGTTCGATGATCATGCCTACCTGATCGACTTCGGACTCGCGCGAGGTACGGAGACGACCAAGCTGACGGTGGCCGGGCAGATCATGGGCACCCCGAGCTACATGGCGCCGGAACAGGCGGCCGCCGACGAGTCCCGAATCGGTCCGGCGACCGATATCTATTCACTGGGGGCGACGCTCTATGAAATGCTGATCCTGCGTCCGCCCTTCGTGGGCGCGTCGATGGCGGCCGTCGTGCACCAGGTGATTCACGACGACCCGGTCCCGATCAGGCGGGTCAACCCACGGATCGATCGGGCGCTCGAGACGATCGTGCGCAAGGCGATGGAGTCCGAACCGTCTCGCCGATATGCAACGGCGGGCGCCTTCGCCGACGACCTCGAGCGCTGGTTGACCGGTGAGGTGATCCAGGCGCAGCCCGCCAGCCTCGCCTATCGCCTGCGCAAGAAGATGGCCCGCAACAAACCCGCCACCTGCCTCTTGGCCCTGTTGATCGCGCTGGCGCTCGGCTGGGGCGGCTGGCGTGGCGCTGAGTCGGAGAAGAGATCCCGAAAACGCGCGCGAGACCACGCGGCGGCCGCGCAGGCGCTGTCTGAAGGCCGCTGGCGGGATGCGATCCGGCAGGCCGACGTCGTGCTGCGCCTCTTTCCCGACGATTTTGCGCTGCGGTCGCTGAAGGGGCGAGCTCGTGCCGAGATCTATCTCGTCGAGGCCAGGGGCAAACAAGCCCGTCGCGACGAACTGAGCCAGGGCATCCGGCGCGTGCAGGCCGAGCTGGCCGCGCTGATCGAGACGCGGGACCAGGCGCGCTCGGGCCAGCGACGAGCCGCCTGGCTGGCGCCTTCGGGCAAGCGCAGCGTCTGGGAAGTCGAGGACCAGCTGGTGCAGCTGAGACTGCGCCGGGAGATGGCGGACATCCAGGCGGAGCAGTCCGCGACCGAAGCGCTGCGCTTCGATGCGAAGCATGCAGGGGTGTCCGAGTTTCTGGCGGCGCTTTATCTGAACCGCTGGCAGCGGGCTCGCAAGGAACGAAATGCGGACAAGATGCGCCTCTGGGCTGATCTGGTCGCTCGGTTCGACACCGGGACCTACCGGGCGAAGATGTGGCACGAGTTGAAGCTGAGTTCGTCGCCGGCCGACGCGAGCGCCCATCTGTTCGTCTACCGCCAGATCGGCCGTCGGATGATTCCGGTGCCGCTCTCCCGCACGGGCGAGCAGGGGGAGGTCTCGCCAACCAAGATCGACCCGCTGCCGCTCTCCGCCTCGCCCGGACGCAAGGGCCGCGCGCGTCGAGGGTATGCCTATGCGCTGCGCCGCGACGCGTTCAACCGCGTGAGCTTTCCGCTGAAGCTGCCTGCCGGTGCCTACCTGGTTCTCTTTTCCCGACCCGGTTGCCTGGACACGCGATACGCCGTGCTGCTGCGGGGCGGTGGGACCTTCGAGGCCACGGTCTCGCTCGTCGCAGAAGCCGCTGTGCCCGAGCAGTTTGTCTACATCCCCGCGGGTTCGTACGTCACCCACTACGATCCAGCAGCGCTGGACTGCACGCGCCAGAAACGTCAGTCGCGCAAGGTGACGCTGCCGGGATTCGCCATCTCGCGATTCTCCGTGCAGTGCGGGGAGTATCTCGATTTTCTCAACGACCGCAGTGCACATACCCTCGACGCGGCTTTCAGGCGTGCGCCGCGAAAGAGCAAGCTGGCCGGACATCTCTGGAAGAAACAGAACGGACGGATCGTCTCGGGCAAGGTCCCACTCGACTGGCCCGTCTTCGCCATCTCCTGGAATGACGCGAAGGCCTATGCCCGCTGGTACACGCGCAAACATGGCGCGGGCAAGTGGACCTTCGACCTGCCGAGCGAGCCGCAATGGGAGCTGGCCGCGGGAGCCGGCCTGGGCTGGCTCTACCCCTGGGGGGACCGCTTCGAGCAGGGGTTCTGCCGGACCAAAGGGGCCCGCGGCCCCCGCGATCAGCCCGAACCGGTCGGCCTGTTCCCCGCGGACGAGTCGCCCTACGGCGTGCGCGACATGGGCGGCCTGATCCTGACCTGGACACGCACGCCGACGCGCGGTCCCAACAAGGAGATCTACCGGATCGTCAAGGGGGGAACCTGGCGCTTCCCGCCCAGCTGGTCACGCATTTGCCTGCGCTCAGCCCAGATTCCACCCGACGTGCCCGACATCGTCACGGGGGTGCGGCTGGTGGCCTCGATCAAGTCAGATCAGGCCAAAGAGGACTGAGATTCCCTTTACCCCCGCCCATGCCGCGCTGGCTGGACCTGTTTGGTGGGCCTCACGACGACAGCTCGTCCTGTCAGCTCT
>CAZMLI010000440.1:0-3867 GCA_964566865.1 uncultured Planctomycetota bacterium | reverse complement strand
GCGCACATCTGGGCATACTTGACCATCAGCGCCAGCATCAGCTCCTGCAGCTGGAGCTGCGCCAGCAGCGGCAGACGCAGGACGAACCTGACGCTGATCGCCACCGGAACAAAAGCCAGGTAGTTACGTTTTTTCGACGCCATCTCGGTCGTGATGCTATCACGGGTCAGGGACATTTCTGGCCGACCGCGGCGCTCGTCGGGACGATTCACCGTCGGAGTTCGACAGCATTGTGCTCCGGGGTGTAGAATGAGACGGCTCTTCGCTGTTTGGCCCCACTCACGCCCACTCAAGAGGCCTGCTTGCCGATCAAGCTCCGGTGCACCGGCTGCTCGACACAATTCACGGTCCAGACCGACGACCTGGCCGCGCATGGCACCTGTCCTGAATGTGGCAAACAGGCGATCGTCAAGCGAGACATGCTGACGGTCATGCTGGAGGCTGAGGACGCACCGGAGATCCTCAAGACGCGAGTCCTGCCGACGGCCAGGACCGTCTCTTGCTCGAGAGTCCCGGGCCTGAGTGAGCCGGCGGTGGGCGACTTGATCGGCAACCTGCGAATCGAGGAGAAGGTCGACCGCGGCGGAATGGGCGTCATCTTCAAGGCGACGGAGCTGGAACTCGACCGCACCGTGGCGATCAAGATCCTGCCGGCCGACCTGGCGGATAGCCCGGAGATGGTCAGTCGGTTCGAGCGAGAAGCCCGCGCCTCGGCCCGCCTGCGACACCCCAACATCATCTCGATCTTCTCGGTGGGAAACGATCAGGGCTATCGCTACATCGTGATGGAATACCTCGAAGGTGAATCCCTCGACAAGCGAATCAATCGCAAGCACCTGCCCGTGGATGAGGCCGCTTGGATCCTGGCCCAGGTGGCCGAAGCGATCCAGTATGCGCATGACCATGGCGTGATCCACCGCGACCTGAAACCGGCCAACATCATGATCGAACAGGCGACCGAAGAACCGAAAGTGATCGACTTCGGCCTGGCCAAGACCCTGGGGCAACACTCGGACTTGACCCAGCTGGGACAGGCCCTGGGCACCCCGAGCTACATGAGCCCCGAGCAGGCCGGTGGCTGCGCCGCAAACGTGGACCACAGGTCTGACATCTACTCACTCGGCGCGATCCTCTACAACGTGCTCGCCGGCGTGCATCCGCACGAGGGTTCCTCGGTGATGAAGACGATCCGCAAGGTGGTCAACGAACCGTTGATACCGCCCAGCGAGATCAATGATCAGGTGGACCCTCGTCTCGAAGAGATCGCGATGCGAGCGATGGAACGAGACCCGGACCATCGCTACCAGTCGGCCCAGGAGCTGGCGGATGACCTCGAACGCTATCTGCAAGACGAACCAGTCCTGGCGCGACGATCGGATGCGTTCGGCTGGGTCGGATACCTGCTCGCCGGGCGGGGCTTGCCCCTGACCCTGCTGCTCATCGGCTTGACCGGCCTGGTCGTCTGGGGCGTGCAGCGCAAGCGAGCACGCCAGAACAGGCCGACGCCGGTCCGGCGTGTCGACAAGCGCCCCGCCCGCCAACCCACGAGCCCTCGTGAGACCCTGACACAACTGCAAGCACAACTGCGCGGCGGGCGGATCGGCGAGGCGAGGCGATTGCTGCGAGTCCTGAAAACTACGCCGACAGGCCTGGCGCTGCTCGAGGGCCAGGACTTCCTCGGGGACGGGTACTTCAAGGCAACCCGGCCAGTCGGCGCCACTGTGGCAATCACGCGACTGAACCCGGAAACGGGGCGTGACATCGGCCGGGCCAGACAGCTCGGTGGGACGACCCCGCTGTTCAAACGGCTCGAGGCGGGATGGTACCGGATCCAGCTTTCCTGGCCCGCAGGCAAGACCCGCTTTCCGCTCCAGCTAACCCCGTTCGGCGAGACGGGTCGGGTCCCGCAGTTGAAGCTGCGCGCAAGCCGGCTGGCGCAGATGGCGTTCGTCCCGGGCCGTCCGGCGAGCAGCGGCCGCGCGCGCGCCCGACCCAGGCCCGCCACCGAGGCCTTCTATATCAATCGAACGGAAGTCACCTTCGACCGCTATCTTCAGTTCTACCAGAGCCTCTCGCCGCAAGTGCGGGCAGCCAGAGAGCCGATGTCCCTCTTCTGGACGGTGCCCCTCAAAGCGGGGTTCCGTAAACTCCCGGTGGTTGGCATCTCCTTCATCGACGCGGTGGCCTTCAGCATCTGGTCCGGCAAGCGCCTGCCCTTCGAGGCGGAATGGGAACAGGCCGCCGCCTGCTTCCCCAGCTGGACCTACCCCTGGGGCAAAATGCCCAGAGGGCCGACGGGACATGGTTTGCGCTGGGTCGCCACCTCCTCGCATGACGTGAGCCCGTTCGGGCTGCACAACATGGGAGGCAATGCCAGTGAATGGGTGATCGGCGCCGAGCTGGCCGCGGATCCCCAGGTCATGGGAATCCTCAAAGGCGGGAACAACTTTCGACCGAGAGTGCCAGTCCGAGACAGGCTGCCCGAAGACACGTCACGCTCCGCGATCGGCTTTCGCTGCGTACACGGCGCCACCTGGCAGCGGGGTTTCGAGCTGTCCGATGTCCGCGCGGCGCTGGGCGCCAGGTCGGCCGGCAGGCGCATCGATGCAGTGGTCGCGCTGGCGCAGCAGGGCGCCCAGCCACAGGTCGTGCGACTACTCCTGCGCGCGCTCGAGGACAGCGACGCCAGGGTCGTGCTCTACGCGGCAGTCGCACTCGACGGGCTGGGCGACCCCGCGCGGAGGCAGGCCACGCGCGCGTTCACCCGCAGCAGCGGGAAGACCCGCGCGAGGCTGGCCGTCTTTCTTGGCTCGACGGGCCATTCGCCGGCCGTGCGCTTGCTGGCCAGGATGATGGCCGGCAGCCAGCGAAGCTGGACGTTGCTGGCGCTGCTTCGTATCACGCAGGCCAGGCGCTGGTCCAGGCCGCAACTTCAACTCCTGCTCGGCGGCCTGCAGTCGCTCGATCGAGATCACTTTCGAACAGCCGCTGTGCTGCTGGCCAGAGGACTGGCGCGAACCGGGCCGCTGCTGCTTCAGCATGCCTTGCGCGGGCATCCCGCCGAATCGGCCCTGCGTTCTCGCCTGCGCAGCGTTGGCCTGGACCTCGAGACCCGCATGCGTTCAGCCGGCTGGATCACCGGACGCACCACTTCTGAACGAATCTGGCGAGCCACGGTCGCCCTGACACTGGATCCCTCGCTGATCCAGACCCGCCACTTCCGTGTCCTGGCCTGCATCGAAGCACAGCGTCATGAACAGGCCATCGAAGACACCACGCAATTGATCAAACGCCGCCCCGCACCGCCGCGAGGGTTGCTGGGAGAGTGTTACAACAACCGGGCCGCGGCACATTTCTGGTCGGGACACTACACCCGCGTCATCGCCGACGCCACCCGTGCGATGAAACATGTGCCACAGCTGACGGACCCCTACTTCTATCGCGGCGCGGCACGCTTCTTACTCGGGCGTTACGATGGCTTCCTTGCCGACTTCGCCCACTGCGCGCGCAAGAACCGCAGGCAGCTGATCCTCAGAACCAGCCAGCTGACCGGGTCACTGAAGCGAGATTCCAAGGCAACCCTGCTACTCGCCTTCACCTACAAGGCCGCCCGGCACAACAGCAAGTTCGCCGAAGCGCTGGCGACATTGCGCGAAGCGGCCAACCGCGATCCGCTGCTGCACTATCTCGATGCCCACGCGCAGCTGAGCCAGGGCCAGATGCGAGGGGCGATCGCCGCGCTGAAGCAAATGGTCCAGCGAGGATTCAAGAGCAGCCAGCTGAAACGGATGCTCCAGGCCGACCCGGATTTCAGCCCCTTCCTGCAGAAACCCGAATTCTCCCGATTCGTGGCCTCACTCGAATAGC
>CAZMLI010000439.1:0-3871 GCA_964566865.1 uncultured Planctomycetota bacterium | reverse complement strand
AGCGATGCGAACCTGGCGTCCAGCTCAGAGATTCGGTAATATCTGGGCATGAAACACACACTGCTCGCCATCCTGCTGATCGGCCTTTCCAGCGCGCCCGCGATGGGACAGCGTCGCCCTGGCCAGAAACGCGATCCACACCAAACGCGTTATCGTACGATGAAGAGCAAGCTCTCGCTGGCCCGCATCTCGCTCGACTTCGCAGACGCCCCGCTCGAAGATGTGATCGCCTTCATCCGCAGTGTGGTCGGCGTCAACATCCTGATCGATCCCGAGGTGTTCAAGACCCACGACCGGAGCAGCCTGAAGGTGACCCTGACGGTCAAGGATCTGCGCGCCGAGAGCGCGCTGAACCTGCTGCTGTCGTTTCACAAGCTGAGCAAGCAATACACCAGCGGGGTCCTGCTGATCACCACCAAGGACCGCGTGGACGACAAGGTCTACACGGTGATCTACAGCGTGCGCGACATGATGTTCAGCCTGCGCGACTTCAAGGGTCCGAACATCGACATCACCCAGGCCAGTGGCCCGGGCACGACCATCACCGACCCTGCCGAAGAGAATCCCTCTAACGAACTGGCCAACCCCGACCGACTGATGGAGGTCATCCGCGACAACGCCGCGCGCGGCTCGTGGGAGTCCGGCTCGAAGACCTCGATCAAGATGATCCGCGGTCTGCTGGTGGTCAACCAGACGCGCAGCGGTCATTACGATGTCAACCGCCTGTTGATGTTGTTACGCGGCTTCCGCTAAGAAGCAGTGCCAGCGCGGTCTTTGCCGCTCGTTTGGTCTTCGGGTTCTGCGCGCGCAGCTGAATCAACTGCCGGACCTGTTCGCGCCGGGATTTGTCGATGCGAGAACCCAGCGCGGAAACGCTGAAGAGCGCCAGCTCGCCGCCATCCTGGGCCTGCAGCAGCAACGCATCGAACAACGCGGGCAACGGACGTTCGACCAGCGCCGCCGCCGTGATCGCCAGCCGGCGATCGGCCTCTGGTCCGGGCCGCGTCAGATGCTGGCGCAACAGCTGCTGCGCGTCGGCGGTCCCGGCTCGAGCGACCGCTTCGAGGTATCGAGCCCGCAACGGGTGCGACAGATCCTTGCGGGCCAGCTCGGTGGCGATCTTGCGCAAGTCCTCCGGGCTGGCCAGGCGCTGGCTCAGCTGGTCCAGCAACCGGTCGACGCCCGCGCTTTTCAGCTGGCGGCTCTCCGCCTTCACCTGTAGCTGGAGCAGCAGGTCATCGATCGAGGCGGGTTCGTCGTCTCTGACGTCCGGTCCGGCATCCTGTTCTGCGGCCAGTTCCCGCATGTGGCCGGTCAACCAATCCGACCGCTGCCGGGTCTCGGCCGGCTGAATCTGTTTCTCGACTGCCGCAGTCGCGACCGCTGCGGCCTGCTGGCTGGCCAGCTCCGCCGTGACTGGAGCAGTCGGGGTGCGCCTGGGACTCAGAGCCGACGCACCTGTTCCTCGTTGCGCGGATGCGATCCCCAGCGCAACACCACAGATAGAGATCAGTACCAGCTGCTTCAGTTGTTTGTCCATCTCGTCCTCCTCGTCATGGGTCAACAGGCTAAGAGACCCTCGGTGGCACATCCAATTTTTCGACGATCAAGAAAAAGATGTCCGCCCGCAGCGGTCACTTAGCGTGAACCCAGACCACAACCGGGAGAAATGATCATGCTGAAGTGTCTCAAGTTTCTACTGCCTCTCGCCTTGCTCCTGCTCAGCGCAACCAGCGCCAGCGCCACTCATCGCCGGGTATATACCGAACGCCAGGCCCGAAACATCGCGAACTACCTCCGCCGCGCCAGGGTCTATGGCATCAGCCCACAGAATGCCCGCGCCTTTCAGCGTATTCGCCTGTACGGCACACGCCTGGGCTATCTCCCGCTATGGGATGCGCGGGTTCGCTTTCGCAACGGCGCGACCGCGCGGGTTCGCAACGTCTATGGCTATCGTCGCATCGGCCGACGCTACCGGCGCGTGCGGCGCCACGATCGTCTGACCCTGCGCAAACCCTGGTGGGCCCGCGGACCGATCACCCGGCTCTCCGTCACCATTCGTGTCTGGGCCCAGCTGCGCAATGCGAGCGGCGTGCGCTATACGCGGCTGAGATACCGCAAGATCTCGATCCGCATCGGCAGCGCGCTGGAGGCTCACTTTCCAAGGGTCGCGGTCCATTCGCGCTCGGTTGGTTTCGAGGCTGCGGATATCAGCTGGGTCCACACCGGTCTCGAGGCGGACGGCTTCGAGATTCACTACCAGGCCAAGGTCAATCCCTGGGACGTCGCCACACGACTGCAGAAGTTCGTCGAGGTCAGGGGCAGCGTGCGCTCGTTCCGCGCCGAGGCACTGCAGGACGGGCTCTGGTACCACTTCGTCGTCATCCCGGTGGTCTTCGGCCGGCTGCGGCCCGAGGCTGCCAGCTTCACCATCACACCCGGTGGCCCCTCGACGGGCTGGATCGTCAACCAGCGGGGCGGCGACTGGACCGGTTCGGTGATCGCCACCCACCTGCCCGGCATCCAGTCGTTCGGCTTCCGCCTGAGCATGACGACCATCCTGCCCCGAGCTCGCCGGCGCAGCGGCAGCGGTCGCAGGTTGACCGGCGGCAGCGGTCCCACTGGCGGCAGCCGTCCTTCGGGTCAGCCGGAGGGTAGCTTCACCCTGCAGATCACGCGTCCCAACGGGACGGTCGTCACCCTCACGGGCAGCTGGTTCGAGCAGGCCTACAGCCGCCGCGCGGGACAGCGCGCCGTGATTTACACGCACAACGCGGGATGGTTCAGGCTGACGATGAACACCGCGAGCGGCTCCAGCTTGACCGGCGACTTCATGCTCGAGGGGCGCGAATACGCGATTCGATTGACACGCTAGCTGTGTCGTTCGCAGGGAGTCGGTCGGTGTGTGCAACCGACTTCCGAAACGGCCTATCAGGAAGGCAGGAAGAGAGGAAGGCAGCTTCGCTGCCGGGCAGAAACTGCTCGGGCGCCGCAGGCGCCTTCCTGTTCTTCCCGCCTTGCTGCATAACGGCCAGGGGGCCTGTCGGTCAGGGCCTCAGGAACACCCAGCTGAACTTACTTCTTCGACCCCTTCTCCTGCCCGCGCCTGGCCTTCATCCTGGCTGTGATGTCGACTACAGTCGCCCCCTTGGGGAGTATGTAGCGGAACGCGTTCGCTGGAAGCTGGCCATCGACCCGCAGCTTGGTGAAGCGAGTCGTGAGCGTCGGCAAGTCACTCTCCTTGCCGGCTGGTCCCACGGCATACCCCCGACACAGCCGGTCCGCCTTGCTGAAGTGGATCCGGATCGTCCGGGCCTGCTCGATCGCCATCTTGAGCATCTCCTCGCCCTGCCCCTGCCCCATTTCGTGGAGGTACTTGCGGAGCCTCTTCTCGACCAGCTTGCCACTGTAGACCCAGCAGGGCTGCCCATCGACCTTCAGCGTTGCCGGCTGCCCGAGCCGATACATGCGCAATAGCAAGCGGACTGTCGAAACGTAGTCTTCTTTCGGCAGCAACCCGGTTCCTGTCAGGACGAACGGTGTATTGTAAGGCTGTGACTTGGTCACGAAACCGGCGAGGTTCAGCTTCTGGACGCTGAGAGAGAGCGGCTTCCCTTGCATGAAGACTTGCTGCTGGATCCAGAGCCACGTGCCGTCATAGATGACCTTGACGGTGGCCTCCTTGACCCTGTTTCCCTGCTGGGTGGAGGTGATTCGGGCCTCGATCCCCAGGCGATTCGGAATCCGTCCCCAGATCCGGGATTGGCACGCGATCGACGAATCTAACCCGCCGGGCCAGGTCAATTTCGCGCTTGCCTCCAGCTGGTAACTCTCCACCTTGTCCAGCCGAGCGCGGATCATGGCCATTGGA
>CAZMLI010000438.1:0-3874 GCA_964566865.1 uncultured Planctomycetota bacterium | reverse complement strand
GCTGGAGCGCGAACTGCCCCAGAGCGTCAGACTCGGCGAGCTGGAACCCTCGCAGGGGCCTGACGCGTTGGCGATCGACGGACTGACCGAGACGATCGAACGCGAGATCCTCGAGTATCAGGAAGCCCAGCGTCGCCGCCGCGTGCTGGCGCGCAGCAGCGGCCCGCCGCTGGCGCACAGTTGGGAAGAGCTGATGGCGGCCACACGGGCCTTCTCGGCGGTCTGCCCCGAGGAACGGTTGAATCCCGGCGATCTGCTCGACCGGCTGGTGGCCGCCGACGAAGCGCTCGACGGACAGGAATTGACCGAGCTGATCGCGCAGCTCAGCAAATCGATCGGCGAACAGCTTCCGTCGGTCGGGGCGAATGCCGAAACGCTGCTGATGACGCGGGAGCGACTGGAGACGCTGTACACGCTGCGTGACGAGCTCGGTTCGACGCTCGGCGCCCAGGCCGAACCGTATGCCCTCGCCCGGGCGATGCTGGCGCTACAGGCCGAGCAACGCACGGTGACCCACAAGCATGCGATTGCCCGGCGCGCGCAGGCGCTGCTCGAGGAGGCGGCGGCGAGGCTCGAGACAGATTGTCTGCCGTCCCTGCGCGCGGCCTTGCCCGAGTCGGCCGACCCGCTGACAGCCCAGTTGATGTTATTGCTGATCTGCCGCCAGGCTGCCCTGGACGCGAGCACGGAGCCCCACGTGCTGATCTGCGAAGGCGGGTCGCCCGAACTGGCGCAGGTGCTGGACGAGCATCCGTGGCGCTATTCCCAGGTGCTGATCAGCCAGCCCGCTCCGGATATCCCCCAGCTGGCGCACATTCTGCGACCGGAACAGGATGGCGAGGCGTTGCTCTGGAAGGGCCGCGAAGACCTCTGGTCGCCCGTGGGACCCGCGAAGCAATGACCGCCGTATGCCCGCTGTGCGAGTTGACGGGCCCCTGCCATGGGGTTAGATTGAGACTCCTGTGAAGATCCTGATGGTTCACCCCGATGAGTTCGGCAGCGCAACCGAACGGACCTGGCTGCGCATCGACGCCCTGGCGCGGCGCGTGGTGCGACGTGGCCATGAAATCCGCCTGGTCCACTTCCCGCTCGACTGCAAGCCGGAGCAACTGACCGAGGCGCAACTCGAGCCGGGCCTGACCACGATCGGCTTCTCGCGCTGGCGCGGCCAGCTCTTCGCCAACTGCAAGCGCATGTGCGAGCTGGCCGAGTGGGCCGATGTGATCCACTTCGCCCAGTCCGACTTCCGCTCTGCCCTGCCGGCGGTCTATGCCAGCTACATGGTGCACAAGCCGCTGCACTACGACTGGGATCGCTGGGACCTGGCGCAATACAAGAACGCGCCCGGCCGCAAGCCGCTGTTCGGGCGGCACGCCTGGCTGATCGAGGAGGCGTTGATGCCCGGGCTGGCCGACACGGTCAGCATCTCGTCGGGCGGGCTCTACATCATGGCCCAGGGCTATGGCGTGCATCATACGAGCCTGATCGAGGTCCCCAACGGGGCGGACGTGACCTGCTTCCATCCGGCCAACGACGGCGGCGCGATCCGCCGCAAGTACGCGATCGAGGGACCGCTGGTCACCACCGTGGCCAACCTGCAGTCCCCCCACGGCGTCGAGCAGTTCCTGCATGTGGCGCGTCGCCTGGTCGACCGACATCCGGACCTGTCCTGCATGGTGATCGGCGGCGGCAGCGACTACCAGCGCATCTTCGCCATGGCCGCAGACATGGGTATCGCCCGGCGGCTGATCTTCACCGGCGCCATGGAGCAGGAGGCGGTCGCCGGCCACCTGGCCGCCAGCGACGTCCTGGTCAGCTGCCTGCCGAACAACGACGACACCCGAATGCTGTGTCCGATGCGAATCGCCGAGGCCATGTCGGCCGGCAAGCCGATCGTGGCCAGCCATGTGGGCGAGCTGGAGCGCATGCTCGAGGGCGCGGGCATCCTGACCCCGCCCGAGGACCCCGACCGCACCGCGGACGCGGTCGAGAGCCTGCTCGCCGATCCCGACCGCGGCCGCGAGCTGGGACGCCAGGGCCGCAAGCGGGCGGTCGACTTCTACAACTGGGAGCTCTCCGCCAGCAACCTGGTGCGCGGCTACGAGATCGCCACCCACCGGCACGGCGACCGCAACCCCTGGATCTGGCAACGCCTGCGACGGTTCGTCAAGAACAACCGCGACATCATGGGCACGCTGACCAAGACCCAGTCGTTCGTCGGCCCGACCACGATCCAGGTCGACCTGACCAACGACTGCAATACCGATTGCGTGGCCTGCTGGTGCCGCTCGCCGCTGCTGTTCGAGAACCACATGCCGGCCAAGGTCGAGGACGAGGTGCTGCCGCTGGAGATGACCAAGCAGTTGCTCGACGACGCCGCCGACCTGGGCGTCAAGGAGATCTACTACGCGGGCGGCGGCGAACCGTTCATGCACCCCGACATCCTCGAGATCCTGGAGTACACCAAGGACAAGGGCATGGTCGCCTTCGCCAATACCAACTTCATCTTCATGGACGAGGATGTCATCGAGCACGTGATCGACATCGGTCTGGACCACTTCACCGTCAGCATGTGGGCCGGCAGCGGTCCGGTCTATGCCCTGACCCATCCGAATCAGCCGCAAGAGACCTTTTACGAGGTCAAGGAGATGCTGACCCTGCTCAACCGCCGCAAGGCGGAGCGCGGCACGCAGCACCCGCTGATCAAGGTCTATCACGTGATCAGCAAGCTGAATTATCACGAGATGGAGGAGATGATCCAGTTCTGCTGCGATACCGACAGCGAGTCGGTCGAGTTCACGCTGGTCGACACGGTCCCGGGCAAGACCGACTACTTGCTGCTGGACGAGGAGATGCGCCAGGAGCTGTACCAGAAGTGCCTCGAAATCCAGAGCAAGCAGTGGATCCGCTCCTCGGGCAAACCGCTGGAGCTGTTCCGCTACGACGAGTTCATCCGGCGCGTCTCCTGCAAGGCCTCGACCCAGGGCCTGCACGACAAGAACATCATCGACGCCCTGCCCTGCTACGTCGGCTGGCTGTTCGCGCGCGTCCTGCCCAACGGCAACATCAACTTCTGCCTCAAGGCGCACCGGATTCCCAACGGCAACCTGTTCGGTGCCTCGTTCAAGGAAATCTGGACCGCCCAGAAACAGCAAGACTATCGCCAGCAGTCCTGTGTCTACGTCAAGGAAGGTCACGACTTCTTCACCAAGATCGGCAACGACCCGCAGGTGAAAGTCGGCTGCTACAAGTCCTGTGACGACCTCGGACGCAACCAGCACCTGCACGGCCGCTGGATGACGATGCCTTTACACAAACGCGCCGTACTGCACGCCGCCGCCAAGCTTGGCGTGATGCGCGGACAGACCCTCGAAGCGCAACTCTCCAACTAACCAGAGGAAATACCTTGGCCACCGCAACCCTGGAAACCAAGTTCGGCAACATCGAGCTCACCTTCCTGCCCGACAAGGCGCCCAATCACGTCGAGAACTTCATCTCGCTAGCACGTGACGGGTTCTACGACGGCACGATCTTTCATCGTGTGATCCCCGGATTCATGATCCAGGGCGGCGACCCCAACAGCAAGGACCACGACAAGTCAGGCCACGGCACAGGCGGCCCGGGCCACAACGTCGACGCCGAGTTCAACGATACCAAGCACGTGCGCGGCATCCTCTCGATGGCCCGCTCGGCCGACGTCAACAGCGCCGGCAGCCAGTTCTACATCGTCGTCGCCGACGCGCCGCACCTCGACGGCCAGTACACCGCCTTCGGCCAGGTCAGCAGCGGCCTGGAAATCCTCGACCAGATCGTCGCCGAGCCGCGCGACGCCCGCGACAACCCCGACGAGCGCATCGAGATCAAGGTGACGGTC
>CAZMLI010000437.1:0-3883 GCA_964566865.1 uncultured Planctomycetota bacterium | reverse complement strand
CAGAAGGCCCTTTGCCTGGACGAAAACAAGCCGCCGTACGACGTGCTGATGGACAGCTACGAGTCCAACATGACGACGGCCCGGCTGGAGCCGCTGTTTGCCGAGCTGCGCGACGGCGTCGTCGATCTGGTCCAGCGCATCGCAGACAGCGACGTGCAGATTCGCACCGACTTCTTCGGCAGCCGCGACTATCCGGCGGCGGGCCAGGAGAGTTTTCTCCAACATCTGCTCGAAGGGCTGGGCTTCGACCGCGAGGCCGGGCGGCTGGACGTCTCGGCCCACCCGTTCTGCAGCGGCCTGGGCATCGACGATGTGCGGCTGACGGTGCGCTACAACGACCGCGACCCACGCGGCGCGATCTTCGGCCTGATCCACGAAACGGGACACGGACTGTACGAGCAGGGACTCCCGCGCGAGCGCGAGAACCAACCCGCCGCGCGCGCCGTCAGCCTCGGCGTGCACGAATCCCAGTCGCGACTCTGGGAGAACGTGATCGGTCGCAGCCGACCCTTCTGGCAGCACTTTTACCCCACGCTGCAACAGCATCTGCCGGCGCTGGCCGACATCGATCTGGATACCTGGCACCGGGCGATCAACGAGTCCCGCCCCTCGCTGATCCGGGTCGAAGCCGACGAGGTGACCTACAACCTGCACATCATCCTGCGCATGGAGCTCGAGATCGCCATGCTCGAAGGCGAGCTGCAGGTGGTCGACCTGCCCGGGGCCTGGAACGAGAAGATGCAGCAGTATCTCGGCATCCAGCCGTCGAACGATGCCGACGGCGTGCTACAGGACGTGCACTGGTCGCTCGGCGTGATGGGGTACTTTCCGACCTACTCGCTGGGCAACCTGTACGGCGCGCAACTCTACAACACGATGACGCAGCAACTCGGTAATCTCGACGAGCAGATCGCCGCGGGCAACCTGCGGCCGATCCTCGACTGGATGCGGATGAACGTGCACCAACCAGCCAGCCTGCACGAGCCCGGAGATCTGATCGAAAGGGTCACCGGCCAGACACTCTCCGCCGGCCCGCTGCTGCAATACCTGAACCAGAAATACGGCAAGCTGTACGAGCTATAAAATAGCGAAACCAACGGAAGAACAAGGCGCCAAGCTGCTCTTCTGAACCCCTGGCACAAAAACCAAAGGGAGGGCGAGGCTCCCGCCGAGCCGAGGCGGCGATCCAAGCCACCTCTCGCGAACTACAGCCCCAGGTTGGAGCGGCACTCGGAGCAGTAGTCGACCTGTTTCTTGTCGACGTCGCTGATGCCGTTGGAGGCCGACATCACACACTCCTCGTCGTCGCACGAGGACAGCCCCAGAATGCGCCCGACCTGGTACAGCGCCTCGACCATCGCGCGCTGAAAGAAGCGCTCGCGGTCCGGCTCGTCGCCCCAGAACTCCGGCCGCAGGCGGGTCAGCGCCAGCACGCCGACCTGCTCGCGCAGTCCCGCGTGGCCAAAGGCAAAGTTGTAGGGCTCGATGTAAATGTCGTTGTCGATGATGGCCAGAATCGCGCAGGACTGGACCACATGCTCCTGCTCGACGCGCTCGAGCACCTTGGTCGCCTCGTACTGCAAACGGTTTTCATCGAAGGCGTCCAGCGGCCGTGGGATGAAGTCGCCAAGCTCGCAGTCGATCGACAGACGCTGCTGGATCCCCGCGCGCAAGCGGTGCGGGATCTCGTCGTCGCAGCGGCCGACGGGCAATAGTCGAATGTTGGTTATGCTGTGCATCACAATTCGCTTTCTAGCATACCATCCACGCCAACCAGGCACTACAATTCTGAATCATGACCGTGGTCCTGGACAACCAGATCATCGACTACGACCTGGAAAAATATTCGTTCCCGGCCTGGGTCCGCGATCACGTCACGGCCGCCGGCTACGACGCGACTGATCTACAGCGACTGCACGAGACAGTCCCGCTCAGCGAGATCTCGCCGCTGACCCAGCGACTGATCCGCGAAACCGAGCAGCCCGCATTCCGCGAGATGGCCTGCGGATTTGTGCGTGAGGTGGTGCGGCCGATCCTGCAGGCCGATGTGGCCCTCCAGCGTTTCTTCAACATCCGCATCATGCTGCCGGATCGCCAGGACATGATCATCGCCTTTCACAACGGCACCTGGTACGGGCACGGCCTGGGCGAGACCACGATCTGGATGCCGCTGACGCAGGCCGAAGAGACCAACAGCCTGCAGGTCATCGACCGCGAGGCGTCGCGAAAAATAAACGCAAACGCCATCGAAAACCGCTGGCGTCACGATCAACTGCAACAGGCCTGCCTGGCCCAGGCCCGGCCCGTGAGCCTCGTCCCCGGCCAGGTCTTGCTGTTCCAGCAAGAAAATCTGCACGGCAACGTGATGAACCAGACAGGCCGGACACGCGTCAGCATCGACTTCCGCGTCGCGGTCGCCGGCGGTGCCTTGCACCGCAAACTGGTCGGCGGCTACTTCGACCTGCTCGATGCCCCCGCCTCAGCGCCCGCACGGGCCAGCGACGGCGTCTGCATCAGCTACGTCAACAACAACACCCGCATCGCCAGCGGCATCCCGATTCACCTGCAGCGGCTGATGATGCGCAACTATTGCGAGACCCACGGGCTGCAGCCGACCTACGAACAGCTCGAGATCGAGGTCATGCCTCATCTGCCCACCCTGCTGAAAATCCTCGAGCAGGACCGGCCCGCAGACGTCCTGCTCTACTCGGTCTACGCACTGCCGGATGGCGCCGACGATCGTAAAGAGCTGCTCGAACTGGCGCTCCAGCAAGATGTCACCCTGCACTTCGCCAACGAAGACCGGCGCGTCAGCAACCAGGCGGAAGCCGACTTGGTCGAACGCATCCTGACCTTCGCCAGCCTCGAGTCGCCGGTGTGACCTCGTTCGCGGCGGTCGTCACGACGATCCAGCCCCCGACGGACTCGATGCGGCAGATGCACGCGGCGATCGAGCGGCTCGGTGGCACGCTGATCGTCGTCGGCGACCAGCAGGGGCCGCCCGATTACCCCCTCGACGGCGTCCAGTTCCTCTCCCTGGCCGACCAGCAGGCCAGCGAGTTCACCGTCGCCAGGCTGATTCCGAACAACATCTACGCCCGAAAAAACGTCGGCTACCTGACCGCGATTCGCCAGGGCGCGAGCTGCATCTACGAGACCGACGACGACAACGCCCCGCTGCCGACCTTCGCCAAACGCAGCCGGGAAGTCGAGGCCCAGCCGGTCACCGCACGCCCCTGGTTCAACGTCTACGGCGCCTTCTCCGAGCTGTCACTCTGGCCCCGCGGCTTTCCGCTGGATCAGATCCGCCTGCCCGAGACCAGCGCGCACGACCCGCACACTCCGCTGACCCGCTGCGACGCGCCGATCCAGCAGGGCCTGCACGATGGTTCGCCCGACGTCGACGCCGTCTGGCGACTGGTGCTGGAGCAGGAAGTCCAGTTCGACAAGCGCCCCAGCATCTGCCTGCCGCCCGGCACCTGGAGCCCATTCAACAGCCAGAGCACCTGGTGGTGGCCCACCGCCTACCCGCTGCTCTACATGCCGACCCACGCCAGCGCCGCCCGAATGCCCGACATCTGGCGCAGCTTCGTCGCGCAACGCTGCCTCTGGGAACTCGATCTGGGCCTCGTCTTCCACGCCTCCGAAGTCTTCCAGCTCCGCAACGCGCACGACTACATGAACGACTTCGAGCTGGAGCTCGCCGGCTACCTGCGCAACCAGGAACTCACCGAACGCCTCGCCGCCCTGACACTCGAACCCGGCGAACCGTCCATCGCCAGCAACATGCGTCGCTGCTACGCCTGCCTGATCGAAGCCGGCTTCCTGGCGCCCGAAGAACAAGCGCTGATCGACGGTTGGCTGAACGACCTGCGAACCGCAA
>CAZMLI010000436.1:0-3885 GCA_964566865.1 uncultured Planctomycetota bacterium | reverse complement strand
CGGGATGTCGCTGCGCTCGGGTGGCATTCGCTTGATGCTGCGCCGGAAACAGGCGCTGGCGATTTTCAGTGACTGGGGCGTGGCCGTGCAGGGCGAGCCGGAGATCGACAGCGCGACCCGCGCCATTGCGGGCATCCTGCCGCTGATGCTGGATCGTCCGCTCGACCTGGCGCGTCGTTTCCAGATCACGCCGGACAAGAATGCAGCCGACTGGTGGGTGCTGGTCGATCGTCAGCAGAAGTCGGCGCGGGTGCGGGTCCATCTCGACCCGAAGCTGCGGCTGGTCGACCGCATGCAAGTCTTCCGCAAGGGCGGCCTGGCCTATCGGCTGGTACGCTCCGAGCTGCGCAGCGTCGGAGGGTTCCGTTACTTCGCCAGGACCGTCGCGACCGCGGCGGACGGGAGAGTGCTGGGCCGGACGGTGATCGAATCTGGCAGGACCGATTTCGTGCCGCTTCATTTGAGCAAGCAGCTGGCCGCCTTCAAGGGGCTGGTCCGACGTTACCCGCTCGGCAAGCTGGCGCAGGCTCTGGGCGACAGTGCCCTGGCGGCCTTTCACCGCGGCTTGATCCACCTGGACAGGCAGGAAAACTACAAGGCGCTCGCCGCCTTCAGCATGGCGGTGCGTGCAGAGCCAGCCGATCGTGTGATGCGTTTCTACCGGGCCTTCAGCGCGGTGCGCATGCAGGCGGGCAAGAGCGAACGGGCCGAGATGGTGGATGTGATGTCAGGCGACCTGTCGAAGTTGCTCGGCGCGCCGGACAAGCTGGCCCGTTTGGCCCGGATGTCCTTCGTGACCGGGACCTTCTACTTGACCGCCGAGGAGCGTTTGCGCGCTTACGGGCGCACGCCCCAGCGAAGCTGGCGCGACTGGCGCACGCTGGCCTATCTGGCCTGGAAGGCTGGCAAGCCGAAGCAAGCGGTCAGCTATCAACAAAAGACGGTCGGGGCGCTGACCGAGAAGCGCCTGTTGCGGCTGGCAAGGGCCGAGCTGGCCGTCTATCTAGGTCTGGCCAAGCAGCCGAAAGTTGCGGCGACGGTGGCGGCAAGGCTGCTGCCGGGCGCCAGCAATGACGTCGGCCAGCTGGCGGCGATTGGCTGGATCCTGTACCGGCAGAAGGCGCTGACCGCGGCCGCCGGGGCCTATCGCAGCGCGCTCGATCTGCTCGAGACGCGCAAGGGCATGGGGGGCGAGCGTGCGCGGCTGTACCTCAACCTCTCGGTCACGCTCGAGGGCAAGGCCTCCTACCTGGCGCTGCTCGAGGGTTACCACCTGCTGGCGGAGAAGTCCTTCGCGGCAGGCTACACGATCCTCCAGCGGCTGGTTCGCAAGCTGGGTCAGGAGAGCGATCGCGTGGTGTTGAGCGCGATTCGCAACGGCGTCACAAATGCCAGCCTGCGGTCGCTGGTCACGCGACGGCTGGCCGCGCTGACCAAGGACAAGGCGCGCAAGTCGGCGCTCTGGGCCGAGGCCTACGAGGAGAGCGGTCACGACGGCCGGTTGCTCAATCCGCTGGCCCGGGCAATGCTCGACGCGGGCGAGCAGGCGAGGTTGACGCCACTGCTCGAGGCGCAGCTCGTGGCGGGCAACCGCGCGCGTTGGATCGAGGCGCTGCTGCACAAGAGCTACCTGGCCGATGGTGGGCCTGCCTGGCGCGTCGGTCGGCTGCTGACCACCGGCATCGAGCGGCGGCCGCGCGACGCCAGGCCACGGCGGGTTTATGCCGCGCTGCTGGCCAAGCAAGGGCGCAAGGCAGAGGCGATCGCGCAGTACCGCAAGGCGGCGATCTTCCGCCCCGAGGATGCCAAGAGCCTGCGCGACATCCTCAGGCTGGCCGGCAAGTCTGGCGACGTGGCTTCCTCCGAGTGGGCGGCCTTGCGGATGCTCGAAGGCACCTGGCTGTCCCGCGCCGGCAACGTCTGGGGCGAGGCCGAGAAGGAGCTCGAGCGGCTGGTCGCCCATCATGCCCGCAAGGGCAACGCCGCCAAGTCGGTCGAGTTGCGTGAACGCATCCGCGAGCTGAAGGTCAAGGCGCTGGTGGTGGTGATGCGCTGGGACAGCGCGACCGACGTCGATCTGCATGTCACCGAGCCCGGCAACCACCAGGTGAGTTACCAGACGCGAACCAGCTTTCGCGGCGGCGTGCTCGATCATGACGATACCGACGGCCACGGACCCGAAACTTACACCCTGAAGGTCGCCTCGCCCGGGACCTACAAGCTGAGGGTCACGCTATTTTCGGCGCACTCGCACAAGGGTCCGACACGGGTGACGATCACCGTGTATCGCGACAAGGGAGGGGAGAACGAGCGTAAGCAGACCTATGTCCGGGTGCTGACGCGCAGCAAGCAGACCGAGAAGGTGGTGAACGTGACCTTCAAGAAGAAGTAGGACCCTTCTTCGGCAGCCTGTTAAACTCCACGGGAGATGTATCGCGCGGATGAGCTCCCCGTTGAGCTGGCCGACGGCTGTTATCGACTGACCGAGTTGATCGGCACCGGTGGCATGGCGGCGGTCTATCGGGCTGAGGTTGACCTGGACCGGTTCAACTTCGCGCTGGTCATCGCGCACAGCGAGCGCCAGCGCGGAGAGACCCGCGAGCTGCGTCAGCAGCGGCGGGCCAAGCGCTACGAGAAGTGGAGCCAGAAGTCCCGCGCCGAGCTGGAGCAGATCTTTCAGGAACACGAGCTGCCCTATCCGCGGCACGCCGTCGCGGCGGTCAAGGTGCTGATGCCGAACGTCAAGGCGGAGGAGCGCTTCGAGGCGGAGTGGAACAGCATGCTGGCCGTCGGTCATCCCAACCTGGTCGAGGTTTATGGTGGGGGGGTCGACCCCGAGACCGACCTGCATTATTACTCGATGGAGCTGCTGCCGCAGATCCTCACCCGCGAGCAGACCAGCGCGCTCTCGCTGGCGCAGAAGCTGGCGCTGATCCGGCAGGCGGCCTGCGGGCTCGACTGTCTGCACGACAAGGGCATCATTCATCGTGACGTCAAGCCGGACAACATCGTCTGCGTGCGCAGCGGCGAGCGCATCACCGCCAAGATCTGCGACCTCGGGATTGCCAAGGACACCAATCGCACCGTCGAGCTGACCGTCACCGAGCAGGTGATGGGGACCCCCTACTACATGGCGCCCGAGCAGGCCGAGGGCGCGCGTCACGTCACCACCGCCTCGGATGTCTACTCGCTGGGCGCGACCCTCTACCGGCTGGTCTCGGGTGTGGCGCCGTACAATGGACAGAGCCTGTTCGAGGTGATGGGCAAGCTGGCGCGCGGCGAGCCGCCGACCCGGATTCGCGAGGTGACCGAGGGCAAGGTCCCGGAGATGCTCGAGCTGCTGATCGAGCGGATGATGGCCTTCAAACCGGCCCGGCGTCCGAAGCGAATGACGCAGGTGATCCAGGCGATCGACAGGTATCTCGAGCTGAACGAGGCCGACCTGGCCGGGGCGCAGACGATCATGGATCTGCCGAAGGCCGTCAAGATTCACACTGCGGCGCGCAGGGCTTTCGAGCAACTGCTGGCGCCCGGGGGCGCGAGCGACGCAACTGGGTGGGGGGTTTCCAAGGGACGCGTGGTCGGGCTGCTGCTGCTGATCCTGGTTGGTCTCTCGATCGGCTTCTTGCTCGGACCGGGGCGCCGGTACATTCGCAGCCTGGCCGACAAGACCGTTCCCGATCGGCCGGATGGGGTGGTTCGCAAGGACAAGCAGAAGCCGCCGCCGGAGAACAAGAAGCCGCCGGAGAACAAGAAGCCGCCGGAGAACAAGAAGCCGCCGGAGGACGAGAAGCGCAGGCTGGCTCGAGAAGCGGCCCGCAGGAAGATGGAGCAGGCTCGCAAGCGGAAGCAGGCATTCATGGCCCAGCTCGACAACGTGCCGCG
>CAZMLI010000435.1:0-3902 GCA_964566865.1 uncultured Planctomycetota bacterium | reverse complement strand
GACATCGGCAAGAACATCGTCGGCGTGGTACTCGCCTGCAACGGCTACCACATCATCGACCTGGGGGTGATGGTGCCGACCGAGAAGATCCTCGCCACGGCGCGTCGCGAAGGGGCGAAGATGATCGGTCTGAGTGGTTTGATCACGCCGTCGCTGGACCAGATGGTGCATGTCGCCGAGGAGATGGAGCGCCAGAACTTCGACTGCCCGCTGCTGATCGGCGGGGCGACGACGAGCAAGAAGCACACCGCCGTCAAGATCGCGCCCAAGTTCGGGCAGAGCACGTTGCACGTCGCCGACGCGTCGCGCGCCGTCGGGGTGGTGCGTGACCTGATCGATCCGCAGCGGCGCAAGGCGCTGGACAAGAAGAACCGCGCGGAGCAGGAGATCGCGCGCGAGCGCTTCCTGGCGCGTCGTCAGAAGCTCGAGCTCTGGAGCTATGACGAGGCGCGCGCGCACCGGCAGTCGCTGAGCTGGCACAAGGCCGCGCTGGCGCAACCGCTGAACTTCGAACCGGTGGTGCTCGAGCTGCCCGTGGCGCGCATCATTCCGTACATCGACTGGTCGCCGTTCTTCCACGCCTGGGAGATGCACGGCGTCTTTCCGCGCATACTCGAGGATCCGCGAATCGGCGAACGGGCCCAGGAGCTGTATTCCGACGCGCTGCGGCTGCTGGTGCAGATCGAGCAGAATCGCTGGCTCAACCCGCGGGCGATCTACCAGTTCTTTCCCGCTGCCAGCGACGACGACGATGTGGTGATCTACACCGACAACCAGCGCCAGACGGAGCTGACGCGCTTCCACATGCTGCGGCAGCAGCAGAAGCCACGCGGCAAGGGGCGGCGCCCGGTCTGCCACAGCCTGGCGGATTTCCTGCCGCCCGCCGACAGCGGTGTCACCGGCAACGTCGGACTGTTCGTCACCACAGCCGGTGCGGGCCGATCGGTGGTCAAGCGTTTCACCGACGAGAATGACGACTACAGCGCGATCATGTTCAAGGCGCTGGCCGATCGTCTGGCCGAGGCGCTGACCGAGTTCATTCACCAGCGGATGCGGCAGGACCTGAAGTACGGCAAGCTCGAGAGCAACAGCGTCGAGGATCTGTTCAAGCAGCGCTATCGTGGGATCCGCCCGGCGCCGGGGTATCCGGCCTGCCCGGACCATACGGAGAAACGCACGCTGTTCGATCTGCTCGGCGCGGAGCAGGCCGTCGGCGTCGGCCTGACCGACGGCTTCGCGATGTATCCGGCCGCTTCGGTCTGCGGGCTGGTCTTCTCACATCCGCAGGCGCAGTACTTCTCGGTCGGCAAGCTGGGCCGGGATCAGATCGTCGACTATGCCGCTCGCAAGGGTGTGACCGTTGCCGAGGTCGAACGCTGGTTGTCGCCCAACCTGGCCTACGACCCTTAGTGTTCCGAAAAAGGCTTCGACCCGGTGTGGTGCTAGAGGCGGGGGAAGCTGGTCGTCCGGCCGGACGGTCCCTTCCCGGGGGCCTCCGGCTGGTCGACGGTACCGGCGAGCAGCACAGCGACGGCGGCCCACCATTTCAGCAAGCCGAGGGGTTGTTAACGTCGCACACCTGCTGGAGCGGTGTGGTGCACCTGGTCGGCGACCTGATCGTACCGCGCGACGTGACGCTGACGATCTCACCGGGCACGCTGATCCTCTGCGAGGATGCCACGCTCGACATTCGCGGTGGCCAGCTGCTGGCGCGGGGCACGCCCCAGGCGCCGGTCTGGTTCACCTCGGCCCGGCCCATGCCCCACGCGGGCGACTGGCGTTACCTGCAGATTCGCGACAGCTGCCCGCATGGCGAGAGCCGGCTGGACTGTGCGATCCTCGAATTCGCGCGACTGGGCGTGCTGGTCTGGAATGCGTCTCCACGGCTGAGTCGTCTGTTCGTCCGGCACTGTCGCTGGGAGGGGATCTACGTCGAGGGCCATGCCTCCCCGCGGATCGAGCGGGTGATCAGCTGCGAGAACGGCTACAACGGCATCGCGCTGGAGCAGTTCAACAACGTGAGAATCTCCGATTGCCTGCTGGCCGACAACGGCACGCACGGGTTGCATTGCGATCTCTCGCGGGTCCAGGTACACAACTGCGTGATCCGGGGCAACCGCCAGAGCGGCCTGTCGGCCGATAACCACTCGCAGGTGCAGGCCGAGCGCTGCGAGATCAGCGGCAACCGGCTGCATGGCGTCGGCCTCTCCTCCGGCTCCCCCACCGTCCTGCTGCGGGACTGCCAGATTCATGGCAACCGTCAGGGTGGAATCAACTGCATGCCGCTGGCCAACCTGACCGCGCGCAACAACGCCGTGACGGCTAACCTGCCGCTGCAGTTTCACTGTCATGCGCCCACCGGCGAGCTGGAACTGAGCGAGAACTGGTGGGGCGACGACCAGCGCCCCTTCCTCGAGTACGAGATCACTGGTGAAGGGCAGCCGCGGCGCTGCGGCGCTCACTTCTGGCCCGACTGGGGGCAGCCCATGAGCGCACCGCCCGAGCTGGTCCCGGCCGCGCCCAGGTTGGCGGTTGCAGAGGGCCTGGCGGCGATGGCGCGCGGCTGCCATCAACCCGGCTACCTACCGGCCGATCCGGCCGCGGACCCCGTGCGCTACGTGGCGTCCGACGACGCGACCCGTCGCATCGTCACCCGCATCGGCGCTGGCATCGGCCTGCCCTGGAGCGTGACCCACGACGGGCAAGCGGTCTGGACAGCCACGCTCGATACCGACCAGTTGCTCAAGCTGGACCCGGTCACCGGCGCGGTCCTTGCGCGCTTCCCGACCCCCGGACCACAAGCCTGGGGGCTGGCCTTCGACGGCAGCGCGCTCTGGCTCAACGACTTCGCCGAACGGCGGATCTACGAGATCGATCCCGAGACCGGGCGGGTGGGATCGAGCTTCGTGGTGCCGGAACGTTTCGGCGGCGCCAAGGGCCTGACCTGGACCGGCGAGGCGCTGGCCTTGCTCGGTTGGCGCAGCGACAAGATCTTCCTGCTCGACCGACGCGGCAAGCTGCTGCGCTGCCTGCCAGCCGGCCTGCTCAAGGGCGGTCTGGCCTGGGATGGCGAGAGCTTCTGGGGGCCCTACCGCGAGTGGATTCTGGCCGCCCGACCCGACGGCCTGATCACCGGCGCGATCAGCGCGGCCAGCGACGGGACCTGGGACCTGGCCTGGCACGGCGAGCAGCTTTGGGCCAGTCAGCGAACAAACGAGAACTGGCAGGACGCCAAGCTGTTCGCGCTGGAGATCGTCGACCGCGAACATGCGGACCTGGACCGCTTTCGTCGGTCCGCCGCGCTGCTAGCCAGTCTTCGCTAACCAGAGGGAGGGCGAGGCTCCCGCCGAGCCGTGGCGCCAATGTACCTCTCATTCTTGGCTCGGCAGGAGCCTCGCCCTCCCCTGGGTTTGCGTATTACAATGCAGTATGATATACATCATGAAATACGTAATAGAATACGTCAATGGAGTCTCTGAAATGCCGAAAGAAATGAGCGCTGGCGAGCGACTGACGCTGAAGCTAGGGCACCGGCACAAGCGGATGCTAGAGAGTGTGCTGAAGCTGGACGGGTCTTCGTCGGCGGTGGCCTGGATTCGGCAGCGCATCGAAGAGGCCTACCGCCCCCATGCCTGGGGTTACTTCATCCGTAGCTTGCACGAGGGCAAGCAACCGGTGATGCCGCAGAAGCGCACGCTCGAATTGAAGCTCGAGCGGCTGGATCAGGCGGAGGTGGTGGTCTCGGTCCCCGCGCGCAAGCGGGCCTACTTCCAGGAACGGCTGGATGCGATGCAGCGCAAGGCCTGCGCGCTGCTGGGAACGGTTCGGTTGACGCTCTGGGTCCGGGATGTCTCGGCGCAGCCGCAGCCGCTACCGGAGTCGCTGGTCAGCCTGCACGAACG
>CAZMLI010000434.1:0-3956 GCA_964566865.1 uncultured Planctomycetota bacterium | reverse complement strand
AGGCTCATGTACTTCGGCAGCAGCATATTGCGATGGTGTCCGGCCGAATTCTGCCAGCCATCGAGCGCCTGGGCGGCGTTCTCGATCGATGCGCCCATCAGGATGTTCTCACCCACCAGGTCGACATAGCCGGCCTTCCTTGCTCGCATCAGGGGTGTCGCGCCGTCGGTATGCCCGCGGTCGACATGCGCGAAGCGGCCGGTCTTCTTCATGTACTCGCTGTGCCGGCGGGCGCAGGTCATCAGCCGATCGTTGAGCGCCAGCGGCAACAGTCCCATCATCAGCCGATAGTCGTTGGTCAGTCGCAGTAGCAGCTTGTCCTGCTTGCTGCCGCTGGTCTGCTTGCGGGCGTTCGACTGCTGGATTTGTGCGCCCTGCTCGATCTGTTCCTCGTCGGTGTCGTTGTAGCCGAAGCTGCGAATGTCCAGCGCCTTGTCCAGTCGCGCCGTCAGCTCAGTCACTGCCTGCTCCTGTGCTGCGCCGGCCTGCGAGCCGATGCCGCTGAGCAACGCGCCTGCGCCGTCGAACTTGTCGAACATGCTGCGGATGCGGCTCTTCATGCTGCCGAGCGCGCGCGAGGGTTTCAGCCAGACCTCGCGCACCAGCGCGACGAGACGGTTGACTTTCTGCTGGGACTTCTTGCGACTCTTGCGGTAGGCCGACTTGCTGTAGATCAACTTCAGCGCATGTCGACGGCGTTTGAGCAGCTCCCGCCGCAGGGACTTCTTCAGCTTGTCGTCGGGCTTGATTGCCTCGGCCAGGCGGGTCAGTTGTTCGGCCCGCTGGGCCTGGGCTTTCGCCGCCCATTCCTTGCCGAACTGGTTGGTGAACTCGGCGCCGAACTTCTCCGCGTCGGCTGTCAGCTGCTTCTTGATGGATGCGATCGCTCGCGCACTGCTCTTGCCACCGAACATCGCGCGTCGGCCGAGCCGGTCGAGGTTGCGGCGAGCGGCCTTTCTCGCCTTCTCATCCGGGTTCTGTGATTCCTCTGCGCCTGCGGAGCAGGCCAGTACGAGTGTGACGGCGAGCACGATTCTGAGCATGTCCACAGACTACTTGAAGTCGCCGCGATTGGCGCGCTCGAGAATGTGTTTTGCCACACGGAAGCTGTTGGCCAGGATCGTCAAGGTGGTCGGCACGCCGCCGGCATGCGGCATGAAGCTGCCGTCGACGACGTACAGGTTGGGCAACTCGTGCGCGCGGCAGAACGGATCGAGTACCGAGTTCGCCGGATCCTTGCCCGCGCGGCAGGTGCCCTGGATCAGATGGCCGGTCACAGTGTCGACGCTGCCCTCGATGAGATTGTCGGCGCCCGCTGCCGCCAGAATCTCCAGGCCCTTGCGCTGCAAGTAGGCGCCGGCGGTCGCGTGGTGGGGCACCTCGTCCAGGTTGATCCGGGCCGACGGTTCTCCCCAGGGATCGGTGATCGACGGATCCAGATCGACATAGGTCCCTGGGTTGGGCAGGAAGTCCTGGAAGGTCTCGAACTCGATCGTCTTTTGCTGACGAAACTCACGCTGGATCTTCTGCATCAACGTCTTGCCCCAGAGCATGCGCTCACCCTGGTGCGCGAGCTGGATCGCGCGAAAGATCGGGTTCGGGTGGGGGAAGCCGAAGCGAATCGTGCCGCCCTTGGCCAGCTCGGAAACCCCTGGGGGCAGGAAGTAGAAGTCCTGCAGGCTGCGACCGAGGAACGGCTGGCGATCCTCGAGCGTCGAACGCCGCGGGTGGTCGGCGTAGCGATAGCTGCCTTGCCCGCCGGCGCTGATGGAGAACATCAGGTGCTTGCCGACCAGCCCGCTGCCGTTGGCCAGCCCGGAGCGCAGCAGCAATCGGGCCGACTCGATCGCGCCAGCGCTGACGCAGATCACGCGCGCTTCGACGCGGCATGTCTGGCCCTTGGCGCCGTGGGCCAGCACGCTGCGGGCGCGACCGCGCTTGTCGGTCTGGATCCGGTAAGCGGTCATGCCGGCGATGATCCGGCAGCGACCGCTGGCCAGCGCCTCCGGGAACAGCGCGACCAGGGTGCTCGACTTGGCGCCGACCTCGCAGCCGTAGCTGCCGCAAAAGTCGCAGTAAATACAGGGTTGCCGGCCGCGGTAGTGGCGCGTGATGATGCAGCGCGGACTGGGGTAACTGTGCAGCCCGAGCTTGCTGCAGGCCTTGTCGAGCCAGCCGGCCATCGGGTGCGCAGTGACCGGCGGCAGCGGGTAGGGCGTCGATCGCCGGGCTTCGAACGGGTTGGCGCCGGTCTGTCCGGAGACGCCGACGATGCGCTCGGCCTGGCCGTAGAACGGCTCGAGATCGTCGTAGCTGAAGGGCCAGTCGGCCAGCGGGCGCTGGTTGCTGGCGCCGTACTTGCTGGCCATCCTGAAGTCGTCCGGATGCAGCCGGTAGAAGTAACCCGCCATGTGCACGGTGCCGCCGCCGACGCAGCTGGCCGTCCAGCCCATCGAGCTGCGGCGCCCGGTGTTTTCGCCCTTTTCGCGGACGACGTGCGGGTCGTGGTCGGGCGAGGGGACGAAGAAGTCGCGGCGCACGATCTTGATCTCGTCGTGGACGAACTGGGCCTCGGTGTGGTGCGGCCCCTTCTCGAGGACCACCACTCGCATACCACCGAGCGACAGCTGATGCGCCAGCGGACCGCCGCCGGCGCCGCTGCCGATGATACAGACGTCACATTCGATGCGCTCCATCGATCAGTGCCTCGGGCAGCCAGGCACGAAGCCGATGTAGCGCCAGCCGGTCTGCCCGCGATTGCCGCCGTGCACCGGGTCGCAGAGAAAGCCCTCCAGGCAGAGTTCGATCAGGGCGTGCACGAAGGCCGGGCCGTCAAAATCGTCGGTGTCAGCGCCTTCATGTTGCACGTGCGTCAGCATCTCCGCCTGGTCGTTTGTGGCCAGGTTGGCGTACGATTGCTGCCAGCCGGCCTGCGCCAGGCTCTCGAGCACCTCGACGCCGGCGAGGAACCAGTCCCTGCGCGGCAGCCAGAAACTGCTGGCCAGCGTGCGCTCCAGATAGACGATGATGCGCGCCTGCTCGGCGCCAGGCAGGATCAAGCGGGATGTGCTGTCCAGGGTTGCTCGCTGCTGATCTGTCAGCGCCCAGTCATGCGGGTCGGCTGGTGGAAGCGGTGCGACCGAGGCACCGAACCAGCCGGCCATCCAGCCGACCGCCAGCCCGTAGAGTGCGGTCAGGCCGCCCAGGCAGGCCAATAAAAAAGGGCGCCGGGAAAGCTCGAACTCTCCGGCGCCCTTCTGCTGTTCGTTATTCAACTACTCGTGCTGCTCAATGGTTGGTTCCCACACGGGGAACGTCTTTAGCGGCCGCCGCCTCAGCCGCCGCCTCAGCCACCCTTGCCTCAGCCGCCCTTTTTCTTCTTTGCCTTCGGGATCGGCGAGAAGAACCAGCAATCGATCAGCTTCGGCGTGGCCAGCAACTTGATGTCGCTGCCGCCAGAGGTGACGAAGGCTTTCCAGACGGTGCTGAACTTGAGGTTCTTGCCCTTCTTGAAGGACAGCCGGAAGGTGCCCTTGTCGTGGCTGACCTTGTCGGTCGAAGCGTAGGCCGCCAGCTTCTCGCTCGCCGCCTTGGCCTGTTGCTCGGTCAGGCCGCTGACGCGGATGGTGAACTTACCCGCGACAGCCGCAATCGGCGCACCGGCCGCCACACCTTTGCCGCCGGCCTTGATCGCCTTGACCAGGCTGCTGTACTGGATGGTCTTGCCATCCTTGAGGGTGACCGAGGCCGTCTTGCTCTTGACGTTGACCGCGACGGTCTTGACGCCCTTGAGCTGCTTCAGCGCGCTGCGGATCAGCGGGGCGTTCTTCGGGGTCAACCCCTTGACCGCGACCCGGACGCTCTTGGTCCCGTCGCGCGGGGGATCTGCTGCCCAGGTCGGGCTGGCGGCGAGCGCCAGAGCGACCAGTACGAATACCAGCTTTCGCATTGTTGAC
>CAZMLI010000433.1:0-3962 GCA_964566865.1 uncultured Planctomycetota bacterium | reverse complement strand
TGAATCAGCGGCTGGCCCAGAAGAACGACCCGAAAGAGGTCTACTTCGACGCCGCAGCCGAACCCGATGCCCGCTCCGGGCAAGCCGAGCGGCTACAGGGCGAGATGCAGGAGGAGCAGGCCGCGCGTTCCTACAACCGGGCCAATCGGGCCTACATCCAGCATGACCTATACGAGACACGCCGGCTGCTCAAGCAAGTGCTCAAGTTCGTGCCAAAGCACAAGAAGGCAACCAGCATGCTGGCCAAGATCGAGCGAGAGATCGCCACGCTCCCCGAAGACCAGCGCCAGGACAGCATGTCCGCAGAGGCGAGGATCGCGCAGCAGAAGGCGACCGTCGAGATTCGCCGCCGGATGAAGCTCGCCGCCGACTTGATCCGCAGCCGGGACTTCACCGGCGCAAGCGAGGAGCTGAGGCTGGCGATGCGATCGACCAATCAGTTGCCCGAAGGCCTGATTCGCGCCTGTGTGCGCTACCGCATCACCTCGCTCGGCCAGTTCGCTCGCCGCCAGGCAAGCTCCGGCTAGCGTCCTGCCACAAAGGGAGGGCGAGGCTCCCGCCGAGCCGCTGCACAAGGCACTGCTAATTCTCGGCTCGGCGGGAGCCTCGCCCTCCCTTTGTCCTTGGCAGCCTAGTTGATCTTCATCTGCTTCTGGCAGGTGTAGATCTCGCGCTGGCAGATCGCGATCTTGTCCTCGATCGACATCTTCGGATCCAGCTCGTAGGCTTTCTGATACTGCTTCTGCGCCGCCAGGAACCCATTCCAGGCCGGACGTAAATGCGAGTCGGCCTTGGGCTGTCCTGGAAAGCTGAGCCGGAATTCCTTCATCGCCAGGGCGTACAACCGGTCGCCCTCCTTGAGGTAGCCGCGTACGCTGGCGTTGCTGGTCTTGATCTGGCGCGGCGCCAGCTTCTTCTCCAGTCGCGCGATCACCTTGCGCTCCTCCTGCACCGGGGGCGGGTCCCCACCCTTGCGGGACAGTGAACCGAGCTCGCGGGCGATCGCGGTGTCCGGGTAGTTCTTGACGATCTTCTCGAACAGCACCTGCTTCTGTTCGGTCCGACCGCGCTGGACGAAGGCCAGGTAGCGCTGGTAGAGGATCGAGGCTTTCTGCTCGAACAGCGACTCGAAGAAGCCGCGTAGGCGCAGCTTCGGTCGGTCGATCATCGCCTTCTGCTGCTCTCGCTCGGCCTGCGTGGTCAGCTCTCTGATCTTGCCGCGCATGTTGCGCTCGACGCAGAACTTGATCACCACCAGGTAGGCCCGCGGGCTGCTGTCGGTGGCCTTGCCGCGCAATCGTTCGAAGATCCGCGTATCCTTCTCGCGCAGTTCGGAGGCGGGAATCACCCGCTCACTGAGAATCTCTTCGGGCTGGCAACTCGACTTGATTCCTTTCCAGACGAAGTCGACCCGATCGTCGCTCCGGCTGGTGATGCGAACTTCCATCACCCGCTGGTCGACCATCTTCAGCTCGGTGGTCTCGCCGAGCAGCCGACCGTCGAGACGATAGTCCTGGGTCAGCACATGATGCTGGAAGGCCTGCTTGCGCATCGCGCGCAACTCATCCGTTTGCGATCGGCCAATCGCCGGCTTCGTCTCGAGGAAGCCATCGATCGCCTCCTGCGCCTCCTTGAAGCGGCCTTGGTTGATCTCACCATCCGCATCGCGCAGCACGCTCTGTGCCCGATCACGCGCCTTGGGATCGATCTTGCTCGGGGCGCGCTTGTCCGGGCCGGTCGGATCGCCCCCCTCCTGCGGGCCCTTGCCGACCGGGGTTCCCTGCTTCTTTGCGCCGCTAGAGGGAATCGACGAGGCGCCCTTCTTCAGCTTCTTCAGCTCCTTCGTGGTCTTCCGGGCCACCTCGCTCATCTTATCCGCCACGTCCACCTTGCCCGATCGGTGCAGGGCGTACAGCCCGCCTGCCACGACCGCCAGGACGATCAAGATCAACGGTAACTTGCTCTTCTTTCGCCGGCTGCGGATCGGCCGATCGCGTTCCGGGCGCTGACGCTTGCTTGCCATCACAGGTACCCCAGTTGTGAGTTGGTCGGGGCGACCAGTATAGGATCAGCGCTGATAGCGGTCCAGGAACTCGCGCTTGAAATCCTGGAATCGGCCGGCCAGGATCGCCGCTCTCGCCGCCGCCATCAGTCGCTGGAAGAAGCAGAGATTGTGGATCGAGATCAGAATCGGCCCCAGCATCTCCCGCGCCTGAACGAAGTGTCTCAGCGCGCCCCGGGTATATCCCGTACAGGCCGGACAGTCGCAGCCGCGCTCGAGCGGCGCCGGATCCTCGCGATGCACGGCGTTCTTCAGATTGATCGGACCATCGGGCGTGAAAGCCTGCCCGGTGCGACCGTTTCGCGTGGGCAGCACGCAGTCGAACATGTCCACGCCGCATTCGATCGCGGCCAGCAAGTCCTCGGGCGGTCCTACGCCCATCAGATATCGTGGACGATCGGCCGGCAACAGCTCGTCGGTCAGTCCCAGCAGCGCGTAGGTCTCGGGCTTGGACTCCCCCACCGACAACCCGCCGATGGCGTAGGCGCCAAAACCGATCTCTCGCAGGGCCGCGGCACACTCGCGGCGCAGTGTCTCGTCGAGCGCGCCCTGCACGATGCCCAGCAGCATCTGCGAACCATCCTGGTGGGCCGCTCTGCACCTCGCCGCCCAGGCGATCGTGCGTGTCACCGCTTCCTGCGCCTCGCGCAGCGGTGCGGGATTGCGCACGCACTGGTCGAAGCACATGATCATGTCTGCGCCGAGAGTCTGCTGGATCTGCATCGCGCTCTCGGGCGTCATCTCCAGCGCGCTGCCGTCGATGTGACTCTGAAAGGTCACCCCGTCGTCGGTCACCTTGCAGCGATCGGCCAGCGAGAACATCTGGTAGCCACCCGAGTCGGTCAGGATCGGGCCCTGCCAGCCCATGAAGGCGTGCAAGCCGCCCAGCTCGCGCACGGTCTGCTCCCCCGGCCGCAGGGTCAGATGGTAGGTATTGCCGAGCAGGACATTCACGCCCACCTGACGCAGCGTCTCGGGCAGGATGCCCTTGACCGTGCCCTGCGTGCCGACGGCCATGAATAGCGGTGTCTCGACCGATCCGTGCGGCGTGCTGAGCGTCCCGGCCCGCGCGCGACCGCAACGCCCGGCAAGCTCGAAACCGAAGGCACTCACCAGAGCTTGATCAGGTCGGCGCCGGGATAGTAGAAGCGCACGATATCGTTGGCCGCACTGCCTTTGTCGGACATCCCCCTGGCGCCGAACTGGCACATGCCAACGCCGTGTCCCCAGCCGCGGCCGGTGAAGACGATCTGGCCGCCGCGCACAGCGACCTCGAACGCCGTCGAGGGCAGTCCGTCCCGTCGCCCGTAGCCGATGATCTGGCGCAAGCGCCCGGCGCTGAGCGTCAGCTGCTTGCCGTCGTGGCGCAGGCGAACCCGCAGCACCCTGCCGCTTGCGCGCGAGACCACCTCGATCAGCCGGAGCTCCCGGATCGGTTTGCCCAGCCCCTTCGAGAGCTTCTGCGCCAGCGCCGGCTTGCTGAATGACTGCTTCCAGCGATAGATCCCCGAGCTGCTGCAGTGAGTACAGGGCCGACCCGACAGCGGGGTGATGTCATGCTGCGGAAAGACCTGGCGCGAGTCGACCGTCTGACCGCCGCAGGTGCTGTGGAAGAAGGCCTTGAATGGCTTGTCTTGCCAGGTCAGCACCAGCCCGCGCGAACGCCGTACCGCCTGCAGCGCCTTGTCGCTCTCGATCGAGCGGCCGCGGTAGACCTGCGAAGCCGTCGTATCGTAGACGTCGAAGAACTCGCTGCGCTTTTGATGGGTCAGCTCGTAGAGCGCGTAGGTGCGCGCGGCGATCGCCTGCGCCTGCAGCGCCGAGTCATCCCAGGACAGCGGCATCTCCGCGCCGAGCACGCCGGCCAGATACTTCGCCATCAGCAGCCGATTGACCAGCA
>CAZMLI010000432.1:0-3981 GCA_964566865.1 uncultured Planctomycetota bacterium | reverse complement strand
GGCCGCGCCGTGAATCGCTTCCAGTCCTTCAGCCTGGAGCGGGATCGGCAGAACTGGAGCAAGCAAGGGGCGGCCGATATGGCGGCGCAGATTCAGCAATCCGGGTCGGCCGAGGAGGTGATCACGAGCGGGCTCAGTTTCCTGGCGCGCTATACCGGTTGTCCGGTGGGCGCTGCATACCTGGTCGACGATGAGACGTTGCGTGCAGTGGGCGGATTTGCGGTCGATTTCGAGCAGCTGCTCGACAAGGAGTTCCCTGCGCGAGAGGGGCTGCTGGGACAGATTGCGCGGGAGCGGCAGACGATTCTGGTCGAGGACCTACCTCCGAATTACTTTCTGGTGAAGACGGGTATGGGAGCCAGTCAGCCACGAAACCTGTTGCTGCTGCCTGTCCAGCATGAGGCGCGATTGTTGGGTGTGCTGGAGTTCGGTGGGCTCATCCGTTTCGAGGACGAGACCGTTCAGTTCCTGGATGCGATGGCCTCTCGGCTGGCCGTGCCGCTGGATACGATCCGGGCGCGGCTGGAAACCGAGCATCTGCTGGTGCGCACGCGGCACCAGGCGGCTGAACTGGAGGCGCAACAACAGCGACTGGAGAGCGCCAGTCGCTACAAGTCGGAGTTCCTGGCCAACATGTCCCACGATCTTCGAACCCCGCTGAACAGCATCATGATCCTCGCGCGGCTGCTGGGGGAGAATCGCAACTCACGGTTGAGCCCGAAGGAGGTCGAGTACGCCAGGACCATCGCCGAATCGGGCGCGAACTTGCTGGATCTGATCGAGCAGATCCTCGATCTGACCAAGATCGAGGCGGGAAAGGAGTCCCTCAGGCTTGCCGCTTTTGCGCTCGATCCGCTGCTCGGCATGCTCGAGCGCCGCTTTCGCCCGCTGGCGGATGATCTGTCGCTGGGTTTGTCCGTAGAACGCGCGGTCGATACGCCCGCGGTCATCGAGTCTGACGTGGCTCGGCTGGAACAGATCCTGACCAACTTGATGGCCAACGCGATCAAGTTCACCGCTGTTGGCGGGGTCCAGTTGAAGGTCTGCAATGGCGAGGCGGCGGGCATACCGACCCTGGAGTTCAGCGTTGTCGACACCGGCCCTGGCATGCCGGCCGAAGAGCTCGAGGTGATTTTCAATGCGTTCGAACAGGGCTCGGTTTCGCGAGAGGCGAGCGCGACCGGGACCGGTCTGGGGCTGTCGATTTGCAAGAAGCTGGCAACCCTGTTCGGTGGCACGGTGCTCGTCGAGAGCACCGTCGGTGTGGGAAGCAGGTTCACCCTGGTCATCCCGCGGATTGCCGCTCCGGCTGCTGCGCTGCCCGAGCAGCTCGGGAAGGTTGAGATGTTGGCCGAGCCGCCGAGCTCGACCGAGAGCCCGCTCGGAGCACGACTGGTATTGCTGGTCGATGACGACTTGCGCAACATCTTCGCTCTGACCCAGGTTCTCGAGCAGTGGGAGATGGTGGTCCTGACCGCGCTGAACGGGATCCAGGCGATCGAGATCCTCGAGCGCGAGCCAGGGATCGACCTGATGTTGCTGGACATGATGATGCCGGGGATGAACGGCTACGAGACGATCACGGCCATCCGGGCGAAACCGGGGGGGCGCAAACTTCCAATCATCGCGTTGACCGCTCAGGCACTGCCGGAAGACCAGGAGCGTTGCCTGGCGGTGGGCGCCAACGGCTATCTTCCCAAGCCGGTGGACACCGAGCAGCTGTCTGCACTGATGCAAACTTTGGTGGAGGGATGAAATATGTGTGATCCCGTTGAAGTCCTGGTCGTGGACGACTTGCCGGCGAATCGTCTGGCGCTGGCCGGCTTGCTGGGCGAGATGGACTTGCAGATCGTCCAGGCCGAATCGGGCAACGACGCGCTGACCTGCATGCTCGAACACGAATTTGCCGTGGTCCTGCTGGATGTGCGGATGCCCGGGATGGACGGATTCGAGGTCGCGCGCTTGATGCGCGGGACTCGCAGACTGCAGGCGGTCCCGATCATCTTCCTGACGGCCGACTCCACCGCCGCGCAGTACGTCGCGGAGGGGTATGACGTGGGTGCGGTGGACTACTTGACCAAACCGCTGGATCCACACGTGGTCCGCAGCAAGGTGGCGGTCTTCTGCGAACTGTACCGCCAGCGTCAGCAGATCGTGCGTCAACTCGAGGAGATCCGCACGCTGCGCGGGTTCGTGCCGATCTGCATGCACTGCAAGCTGCTGCGCAACGACGAGGGTTTCTGGGAGACGGTCGAAGTTTACATTCGGGAGAACACCGAGGCGATCTGTAGTCATGGGTTGTGCCCGACCTGCCTGGACAAGTACTACCCTGAATCGGAGAATTCGGATGTTTGAGCTCTGTGAGCGTCACCCTGTGATCTCGCTCAGCTTGCTGTTCGTCCTGGGGGTCGGCGTATTGCTGCTGTTCGAGGACCACTCATCGAACCAGCTGATGGAGGAAGCGGCGATCGAGGATGCGGCACTCCTCACAATGGCCCTGGTCGAGTTTCGCACGATCTACACCTCGGAGGTCGTGGCGCGCCTGAAGGGGCAGGGCGTCAGGATCACGCATGACTACAAGGAGACCGAGCATGCGATCCCACTGCCCGCCACGCTCTCGATGGAGCTGGGCAAGCGCATCGGAAAGTCCAAGGGCGGCGCAAAGACTCACCTCTACAGCCGCTACCCTTTCCCCTGGCGAGTCGAGAAGAGCAAGCGCATCTTCAGGGACCCGTTCATGTCTTCTGCCTGGGATAAGTTGACGAAGGATCCCACCAAACCGGTCTTTCGCATCGAGACACTCGCCAACGGACGCCGGATCCTGCGCTATGCGACGGCCGACTTGATGCGGCCAGCCTGTGTGGGCTGTCACAATACGCATCCGCAGACACCTCGAACCGGCTGGCAGATCGGCGATGTACGAGGCGTCCTGCAGGTCGATCTGCCGCTGGAGCAATCGGACATGCGGCGCAAGAAATCGCTGGTCCGGACGGCAGGTCTGGTCGCGCTCCTCGGTTTGCTGGGACTGTTCAGCATCGGGCTGATCGTCTGGAAAATGCGCCGGGACGCGTCGAACCTCGAAGCGCAGTTGTTGGAGGGCAGCAAGGACCTGCTGGTGGCCGGGGCCGCGGCCGAGCGACAGGCGGAACGGCTGGGCGTGGTGAAAGGGGAACTCGCCGAGACTCGCGCGACGTTATTGAATTACTTGCGGGGCAATGACGAGCCCGGGTCGACGCCCGATGAGTGAGACTGAGCCCGGACCCTGGTATCTTGCTTTCTTAACAGGCTACAGGGAACAGGGAACAGGGAAGCGAAACTGGGAATGCTGATGTGCGATACTGGACGGGGCTGAATTTCGGCCATTTCAAATCCATCCGACGCGGAGGCAGAAGAGAGGCCGCAGAGCCTCACGCGGAGCCGCAGGGGGCGCGGAGTCGCGGCCTGGTTGCGGCGCACCTCAAGCCTTCCAGAAAGTGTCACCCATGTGCCCGGTCTAAAACGTCACCCATGTTCCCGGTTGCACAGAGTGTCACACATGTACCCGGTCTGTACCTGCCCGGTCTAAAACGTCACCCATGTTCCCGGTTGCACACATGTTGCCGGTTTCACACGCCCCTCTTGCCCTACAGAGACCGTGGCTTGGAGTTCAAGATCCTCTGCGGCTCCGCGATCTCCGCGGCTCCGCGTGAGGCTCCGCGGACTCTCGGTCCCTCCGCGTCTTCGCTCGGGTCAACCAACGTATTGCGAGTCGGTACACATCCAGCATCTCGTGGTCAAACGGACGGTAATCTGATTTGTCAGGCTCTTGCATGTTCTCCTCTGGATCTGGAGTTGCATTGCAAGTTCAGTGCCACCTTTCGGGAGGGCCTTACGTCGCTTTCCTGCCCGAAAGAGCCTAAGGCGTGCGGTCCTGCCACATCGAGGCGTTCGTTTCTGCTACAGCAAGGTGCCGGTGCTGGTCGACGTCAACGTACCTGGTGC
>CAZMLI010000431.1:0-3995 GCA_964566865.1 uncultured Planctomycetota bacterium | reverse complement strand
AGCTGGTGCCCGCCGGGTCGATGCACGCAGTTGAAGTCTTCCCAGTAGAGGCGTCGGGTGCCGAAACGATCCTGGTCCTTGAGGGTGATCATGCGCTGTGTCGGCCGCGGCCAGAGCGCGGTGATCATGCGCTCGCCCAGCGAGCGGGTATCGGTGCGTTCGATGAAGCTCAAGCGCAGCCGGTTTCCCTGGACGTCATACAGCACCTGGTTGCTGGCGCGCCGGTCGGTCAGGCTGTGGTTGGGATAGGCCAGGGTCAGGTGGCGTTCGATTTCCTCGCGCACCAGGTCGACGGCAGACAGCTTGTAGAACAAGCCCAGGTGATAGGCCAGCGTCGCCTGTTGCGCCTGGGTCAAGGCCCCGATCGCGCCCGAGACGATCTGCAGGCCTGCGATCAACACGCCGTGGTTCTCCTCCATCAGCAGGTGCAGTTCGAGCGGCGCGAAGCGCTCGAAGGTCAGGCCCAGGCTGAAACTGATCGAATTGGCCGTGATCTCGACCTGGCCGGTCTGGACCTGGACGCATTCGCGGAACAGCTCGTGTTGTCTCAGTGGCAAGACCAGGTCGCAGTCGAGGAAGTGGGTCAGGTCGCTGATGATGTGGTCTCGATCGCTGGCGAACTGGCGCAGCGCGCGGGCCGCGCGCAGCGACTCGGTCCCCTGCGCCAGCGCCTGACGCCGCTGGCGGAACAGGCGGGGGATCGTGCCGGAGTGAAACCCCGGCCGCAGGTAGGTGGCGATGGTCTCCCCATGGCTGCCGACCGCCAGGGGATGGACCTCGCGCGAGGCGTTGCTGCGGTACAGCTTCCAGTTCTCCTTCAGCTCCCAGAAGAGGAAGCCGAAGATCCCGGTCGAGAAGAAGGTCAGCGTGCCGCCCACGGCGGCGGCCAGCTTGCCGGGCAGCAGCAGTCCGCAAAAGCTGATCGCGGCGGTCTGGACCTCGAGGTAATAGGGCACGAGAATCTTGTAGGAGACCGAAACCGCCGGGAACTTCAGCGGGTTGATCTGCGGTTCCAGAAACAGCAGCACGTAGAACCGGGTGACGTAGTAGAACGGAAACCAGGCCAGCCCGGCGAGCGCCTTGAGCGCCAGGCTGCTCCGTCGCTCGCCGCCGATCAATCGCAGCGCGGCGCTCACGCGGTAGTCGATCCACTCCAGTTGCCTGATGGCGGCCTGGGACAGGCCAAGGATCAGGTAATACAGCCGCATCAACAGCCCCTTGCCGACCGCCTGGATCAGGGTCGAGCAGATGTCACTGATCACGCCGCCAACGAACACACCGACGCGCGTATTGGCCAGTAGCAGCCAGAACAGATAGCAGGCGCACGTGACGAGCGTCGTGGCGCTCAACTGGCGTGGACCGTTTGCGATCAACTGGGTCTGATCGAACAGCTGGGGGCGAGTCAGGAACAGCAGCGGCAGGCTGATGGCGGTGCCGATCATCGGGTAGACCAGCACCCCCTTGACGATGCGCGGCAGCGCGATCATCGCCTTTGACAGCAGGCGGTACAACAGTCGCAGCGGATGCCAGCAGATCAGTCGCAGGGCGGAGCGCAGCGGTGGCAGGTGGATCAGCAGCCCCAGCGAGAAGCCGAGCAGCGCGAACAAGCGAGGGTCGCGTAGGCCCGGCAGCGGGATGAAGTGGCCGGCACTGATCTTGACCAGGACGAGCAGGGTGGCGGCGGCGGCGAACGGCAGCAACAAGGCGCGAACCAGGATTCGGCCGGGTGCGGTGCCGAAGCCCAGGACCGTCGGTAGCTGGAACAGCTTGAGATAGACCTCGCCGCGATGGTGGATGCCGGGCAGTCGCCGCGCGAATGCGCGATCGAGCTGCACCAGCGGGTCGCCCGAGATCAGCGACCAGATGCTCCAGTCGGGCAATTTCAACTGGTTGTGGCTGAGCACGTCGCGCAAGGTCGAATAGTGGCTGAAGCCGTGCTCGACGATGTAGCGCGCGAGCTCCTCACGGATCTTGAGGTAGGCGATCCGCTCGTGTGGCGTCTGCGGCAGAAACTGGATCTCCTCGAACGCGCCGGCGATCAGCGGATCGATCGCGCGATGCAGTTCGACCCCTGCGTTGTGGCACGCGCGCTCGATCACGGCGGTGTAGGCCTCGAGCACCCCCGGCGGCAACGGCAACTGCGTGGCCTTGAAGCGCGCCTTGCGCAGATGCTGGAGGCGCCTGATCTTCTCCAGTTGCGGCAGGTCGATCACCAGCGGCTCACGGCCGAGCGAGCCGATCCAGCCTCGCGGGTCGAAGCCCTGCACCTTGCGCAAGCTGCGCACATGACTTCGTTCGAGCTCGAGCAGCAACTGGGAGGCGACCCCGTGGTCATGAAAGCTGACCTGGTGCACCAGGTACTCGATCAGCCGTTCGAGTTCCTCGCGCTGCGGGCCCGAGAGGTCGAAGTTGCCGGCCAGGTTATCGCAAAACGGACCGACGAGCGCCTGGTAAGACTGCGCCAGTTTTTCGGCTGCCTGATCCGCCTCGGGCAGGGGCAGCCGATCGCAGACCGAGGCCAGCACCCCGCGCGCGCGTCGCAACTGGATCATCGCGTGGGCCAGGTTGGCCTGTTGCTGGTAGCTGCGGGCCGACTCGTAGAAGTGCTGAAAATGCAGCAGGCGGAACCGATCGGCCAGGCGGAGCGCGATCGGCGACCAGAGCTCGAGTCTGCGCCCGATCCACTCGACGATCCAGCCGGCCAGCAGGTAGATCGTCCAGCGGCGCCAGCGCATCTGCGGCGCCTCCTGCTGATCCATGATCGCCAGGAAGCGCGTCAAGGTCCGGCTCGTGATGGCCCGTCGGTCGGTACTCTTGCTGTCCGCCGCAATCGCTCGGCTGCTGCGCAGGCCGAGCTGCAGCCGCTGCCAGCGCGTCGAGCCGACGTACTGGTTGGGGAACTGCTCCTGCAGCACCAGGTCTATTTTGAGCAGCAGGTTCAGCTCGAGGTCGTGCCCCAGCTTGACCGCCAGGTTGCGCACCTCGACGAAATCGCTCTTGCCCAGGATGCCGCCCGGTTGGATCATCCGCTCGACCACCGCCTCGATGACGCTGCTGATCGCCTGCTGCTCGTCGTGCAACGCGTGGCGCGCGGCCTCGGTCAGCAGCGGGTCGGCGAGCACCAGCTGCGCCTTGTGCGCCGGCTGGAATCGCGTGTCTTCCTGCTGCTTTTCCTGACGCAGGCCCCACTTGGCGCCCTCCATCAGCTCGCTCACCTCCGGCGTTCGCGGCAGCCGACTCTCATGCAGGGCGCGCTCGGCGTCGACCCCGATCAGCTCGAGCAGGTCGTCCACCAGCGCCTCGCATCCACGCAGCGACGGAAAGAAAAGGAACAGCTCGAGTGGGCTGAAGAGCTTCAACTGCAGGTAGTAGGCGGCGAACTCGAACAGCACTTCCATGTCGTCGTGCGCTTCGCGCAGCAACTGCTCGTCCACGAGCACATCGCGGATCTCCTCGAACCGCACCGGGCCGATCAGCTGGATGCAGCGGCGCAGCAGCAGCTCGTTGAGCTGTTCGGCTTCCCGACGAAGCTGGCACTGGACGTAGACGGCGCCGCCGAAGCGCGCGCTCCACAAGCGCAGGGCGAAGTAGGACAGGTTGTAGCGCTTGCGCAGCCTGCGCGGTGGGATCGTCAGCAGATCCACGTGCGTGCGGTCGATCAGGGCCCAGTTGGTTCGGTCGTGCAGCTGATGGTCGTAGCGCTGCAGGCACTCCTCGAACTCGCGGGTCGGCAGCGTGTAGCTCTCGGGGTGGGGGACCTGCGCCAGGACCGAGCGCAGGCCGAGGTGCAGGCGCACGATCCAGCGCTGGGCTCGCGGCTGCATCAGGAAGACGCCGCTGGCCGGGTCGTCGAAGGTGTCGATCAGCTCCTGCACCGAGACGCGCCCGGCGAAGTCACGGTCGAGACCGTGCTTGCCGGCGATCCGCGTGATGCTGACGGTGCGTTCCTGACCGCGGATGACCGAAGACATTGCACCCAGGGTAATCGCACGGGC
>CAZMLI010000430.1:0-4011 GCA_964566865.1 uncultured Planctomycetota bacterium | reverse complement strand
GCGGGCGGCCTTGATGAACAGCACCGCTTTCTTGCGCAGGACGCGAATCAGGATGCCGCGGATGCGTTTGCCGATCAGGTGGATGGTGCCGGCCCTGGCCTTGAAGAAGATGTCGGCGTTGGTGTAGACACCCTTCTCGGTCTGCTTGTAGCTCAGGATGATCACCCCGTCGCCGTACACCTTCTGTCCCAGCGGTAGCTTGAAGTAGCCCTGGGCCAGGAACAGGCGGTACTGCTGGCCCGACTTGACGAACGAGGTCAGCGGCTTGATCGTCGCGACGGCGCCGGCCTTGTCGTCGACCAGAAAGGTGGTCTTGTCCTTGGTGCGGGTGATCTCGTACTTGCCGACCTTGAGCAGCTTGACCAACCGGCCGGTCAGATCGAGGTGCTGGATCAGGAAATCGTAGACGCCGACCTTGGTCTTGACGGTGCGCTCGCCGCAAGGCACGACGACCGTCGGCTCGTCGAGGATCGAGGTGACCTGGTCCCGGGTCTGCTTGTCCAGCTTGGCGAACGGGTTGCTCTCCTGTGCCCAGAGCAGCGGGCAGCAGCAGATGAAGATGATCAGCACTCTCACAGCATGAGTGTAGCACACGGGCGTCCGTGTAGGCATACTGGCTGGCATGAGCCAGTACACCGCCAGCCTCACTGTCTCGGTGCTGAAACAACACAGCTGCGTCAACTGCGGCGCGGTCTTTCGCTATGTGATGACCCGTGACATCGAAGGCGCGGGGGGCTCGGAGGAGAAGGCCCAGCAGAACCTGGCCTCCAAAATCGAGACCACGACGCAGCGAGAGGTCGATATGCATCCTTGCCCGACCTGTGGCATGGTGCAGCCCGAAATGGTGGGCGCGGCGCGCAAGCCGAGCCACTACTGGCAGGCGTTCTTCGTCGCCCTGGTGGTCGGAGTGCTGGCGATCCTCGCCGGGATGGATCTGATCCACAACGCCACCGGCGTCTGGATCGGGCTGGTCTGCTATGGCCTGCTGGCCTGGCGGATCTTCAAGACCGCGGCCAGCAATCCCAACCTCGAACGCGAGGCGCAGCAGGCGCTGGCGCAGGACGAGCTGGCGGCCGATATCGTGGCGATCGACAATCCGGGAAACCTGGAGAAGGCGCGCTACGCCGACCCGGCGCTGGCCACCGATGGCAAGCACCCGATGATCACTGGGCTGCTGGGTGCCGTGATGCTGCTCTGCATCATGGCGGAGGTATTGCGCATGACCAGCGGCGCACCGGTCAACGACCGCTGGTACCCGGCGGTGGTGGGCCCCGGCGATACCGCGACCTATTATTTCGACAAGGAAATCACCAGCATCAAGGGCTACTGGAAGGGCAAGGTGGCCGCGCGGATCTCCAACGCCAAGGCGCTGGGTTTCAACAAGCCGCTGCCCTGCACGGCCACCACCAAGGACAAGCAGTGGGGCAACTCGATCAACGACGTCAAGAGCTCGGAGGAGCAGCAGTCCTCGACGATCTATGCCGAGATCACGATCCCCGCCGAAGCGAAGCTGGCCGGCAAGAAGGTAAATCTGCAGGCCCGCGTGATCTATCGTTTTCCGCAGATGGAAGGCGGAAGTCGGTTCCGCGAGGCCGCGGGGAAGCTGGAAGAAACCACGACCCTCGAGCTGGCGGGACCTGGGGCAGGCGCGGCCTATACGCGGAATTTCTGGGTTGGCGTGATCGGCGGGGGACTGCTCTTGTTTTTTGCCTGCATCTGGCTGGGCAGGCGTGCGGGCAAGCTGGATGGCAATCCGCGGGAGACCTACGCGATCATCACCGACGATGAAGAAGGCGAGGATCAAGGCGAGGATGAGGGAGCGGATGAAGCCGGCGAAGATGAGCCGGCGGGGGAGGCGGATGCGGAAGGCGACACGTAAGTCGCATTCCGCAGCCACAATCCGCAGTTCTTAGTCTTCCTTGACCTCGAACTCCGCGTCGATCACCTCATCGCCGCCAGCAGTACCGGCCGTGGCGCCTGCCGGTTCGGGCGTCGGGCCAGGCTCGCCGCCTTCGGCTCCCTCCGGGGCTTCCTGCCCTTCGGCGGCCTTGGCGTAGATCGCCTGCGCCATCTGATGCGAGGCCTGCTCCATCTCCTCGAGCGCGCCGCGGATCGCTGACAGGTCATCGCTGTCCTTGACCGCCTTGACCTTCTCGATGCAGGCTTCGATCTTCGTGCGGTCCTCCTCGGGCAGGTTCTCGCCGTGCTCCTTGAGGTGCTTCTCGGTCTGCCAGACGATGTGGTCGGCCTGGTTGCGCGCCTCGACGAGCTCCTTCTTGGCCTCGTCTTCGCCGGCGTGCGCCTCGGCGTCCCGCTTCATCTGCTCGACTTCCTCCTTGGACAGGCCGGAGGAGGACTTGATCTCGATCGTCTGCTCCTTGCCGGTGCCCTTGTCCTTGGCGGAGACCTTGAGGATGCCGTCGGCGTCGATGTCGAAGGTGACCTCGACCTGCGGCACACCGCGCGGTGCGGCCGGGATGTCAGACAGTTGAAAGCGACCCAGCGTCCGGTTGTCGGCGGCCATCGAGCGCTCGCCTTGCAGGACGTGGATGTCGACGGCCGGCTGATTGTCGGCCGCGGTGGAGAAGACCTCCGAGTGTGAGGTCGGGATGCTCGAGTTGCGCTCGATCAGCGGCGTCATCACCGAGCCGAGCGTCTCGATTCCCAGCGACAGCGGCGTGACGTCGATCAGCAGCACGTCGCGCAGCTCCGTGTCGCCGGAGAGGATGCCGCCCTGGATCGCGGCGCCCAGCGCCACCACCTCGTCCGGGTTGACCGACTTGTTCGGCTCCTTGCCGAAGATCTGCTTGACCAGCTCCTGAACCGCCGGGATCCGGATCGATCCGCCGACCAGCACCACCTCGTCGATCTCCGACGGTTTGAGCTTGGCGTCCTGGATCGCCGAGAGGCACGGCTGGCGCACCTTTTCGACCAGCGACTCGACCAGTTGTTCGAACTGGGCGCGGGTGATCTTCAGCATCAGGTGCTTGGGGTTGCCATCGACGGCTGTGATGAAGGGCAGGTTGACGTCGGTCTGCAGTGAGGTGGAGAGCTCGCACTTGGCCTTCTCGGCCGCCTCCTTCAACCGCTGCAGCGCCATCTGATCCTGCCGCAGGTCGATGCCCTGCTCCTTCTTGAACTCGTCGGCGATGTGGTTGATCAGCGCCTCGTCGAAATCGTCGCCACCGAGGTGCGTATTGCCGTTGGTCGAGAGCACCTGGAAGACGCCCTCGCCGACCTCGAGGATCGAGATGTCGAACGTGCCGCCGCCCAGATCGAAGACGGCGATCTTCTCGTTGGTCTTCTTGTTCAGTCCATAGGCCAGGCTGGCCGCGGTCGGCTCGTTGATGATGCGCTTGACCTCGAGGCCCGCGATCGTGCCGGCGTCCTTGGTCGCCTGGCGCTGGGCGTCGTTGAAGTATGCCGGGACGGTGATCACCGCCTGCGTCACCTTCTGGCCCAGATACTCCTCGGCGTAGTCCTTGAGGTACTGCAGGATCATCGCGGAGATCTCGGGCGGGGTGTAGTGCTTGCCGCCGACGTCGATCTTGACCAGCTCATCGGGGCCGCCGACGATCTTGTACGGCACCATCTTCTCTTCGGCGCCGACCTCGTTGTGCCGGCGTCCCATGAAGCGCTTGATCGAGGAGAGGGTATTGGTCGGATTGGTCACGGCCTGGCGCTTGGCCTGCAGGCCGACGAGCCGCTCGCCGTTGTCTCGAAAGGCGACGACCGAGGGAGTCGTGCGTCCGCCGTCGGGATTGTTGATTACTTTTGCCTCGCCACCTTCCATCACGGCCACGACCGAGTTGGTCGTCCCGAGGTCGATGCCGATGATTTTTCCGCTGCTCTGTGTCATGAGTTAGTTTGCTCCTTTAGAGGCTGGCAAGGCAATAACGCAAACGTCGTGCCATCTGCGTAGGGGCTCTCTGGGGGCCGTCTGCGGCAGTGTTGCTGACAATTTGACAGCCCAACGCGGAGCGGCCCAGGGAGGTCTGTCAAATTGACAGA
>CAZMLI010000429.1:0-4040 GCA_964566865.1 uncultured Planctomycetota bacterium | reverse complement strand
CAGACCAGCGACAGCGACAACTTCACCGGCGACAAGCTGGACAAGGTCGGCAGCGATTTTCAGAACCTGCAACCGGTCGCCACCTTCTCGTTCAAGTCGGAGCACAAGGCCGCATTCGGCGAGTTCACCGGTCGCAACGTCGATAAACGAATGGCGATCGTCTACAACGGCGAGGTCGTCAGCGCACCGACGATCCAGAGCCAGATCGACGGCAGCGGTATCATCACCGGGCTGAATCAGGACGAGCTCGAGCGCCTGCAGAAGGTGCTCAAGTCCGGCTCGCTGAAGGTCAAGCCGCTGCAGATCGGCTCGAACTTCGTCGGCCCCTCGCTGGGGCAGTACACGATCCGCAACGGCCTGCGCGCGGTCACGATCGGCTTCGTGCTGGTGATCGTCTTCATGTGCGTCTACTACCTGGCCGCCGGCCTGGTGGCCAGCGTGGCGCTGATCCTGAACCTGGTTTATCTCTACGGCGCACTGGTCGCCTTTGGCGCGACGCTGACGCTGCCCGGGATCGCCGGGGTGATCCTGACGGTCGGCATGGCGGTCGACGCCAACATCATCATCTTCGAACGCATCCGGGAGGAGCGCGCCGCCGGCAAGACGCTGTTACAGGCGGTCGAGACCGGATACGAGCGGGCCTTTACCGCGATCGTCGACGCCAACGTGACGACGTTGATCACCGCGATGATCCTCTACTACTTCGGCACCGGGCCGGTCAAGGGATTCGCGGTCACGCTGCTGTTCGGCATCGTGCTCTCGATGTTCACCGCGCTGTTCGTGACCAAGACCATCTTCGGCGCCGGCATCCGGCTGGGTGTGTTCAAGAACCTGACCATGCTCAACCTGGTGGGCACGCCGAAGATCCCGTTCGTCTCGATGCGGCGTGGGGCGATGGCGATGAGCCTGGTGGTGGTGACGATCGGCTTGTTCCTGTTCCAGCGAGCCGGAGACGACATTCTCGGCATCGACATGCGCGGCGGCGCGTTGACCGAGATGGCGCTGCAGAAAGATGTCGATGCGGCCACCGTGCGCGCCAAGATCCCAGCGGCGTTCAAGGCCGAGGTGCAGGAGATCCGCAAGCATGGCGAGGGCCAGGCCCAGACGGGTCCCAAGCGGCGCACGCAGCGCAAGTACGCCATTCGCGCGCGCAACCTGGACCTGGGCTACTTCGTGGTCAACCGCCAGCAGCTGCTGAAGGATGTCGAGGGCTACCTGCTGCGCAAGATGGGACAGGCCTGGGTCACCCAGCGGCGCAAGGAGTTCTTGCAACAGGTCGTGACCAAGCGCGAGGGTAAAAGCATTGCCTTCGGCGAGCTATATCGCTTCCTGGTGCAGATCAACAAGGCCGATGAGATCGGCATCCTGGCGCCATTCGACGGCAAGCGCAACATCAGCCACGTCCCGCTGACCGGCGCCAAGATCGATGCCCCGAAGGAGGAGGGCGACGACAAGAAGAGCAAGGGTCAGCCAATCACTCGCCAGGCTACGCGGCTGGAGACGAAGCTGCGCAGTTCACTCAGCGAGATGCTGGAGGAGAAGGTCTCCCCCGACTACCTGCGCTTCGTGCTGCAGCAACAATTCGAGAAGGAGCTGATCCCCGAGGGACTGGGCACGCGCGAACCGCTGACCGGCGCACAGAAGGGATTCAAGATCCGCCTCTCGCTGGATCGCCCCTACCGCGAGTCGGATGTGCGCAGCGCGATGAAGGCGACCGGATTCGCCATCGCGCCGCAGATCAAGTCCAGCGACGGCAAGGACCCGAGCTACGACTTCGACATCACCGTCATCACCACCAGCACGAATGCGATAAAGGACCTGAACATGCTGGCCCAGGTGACCAGCGACGAGGCCAAGCCCAAGCTGCTGCTTTCCGAGCCGTTCCCGACCTCCGAGTCGATCGGCAAGCTGGTCGCCAAGCACCAGAAGCGCAGCGCATTCCTGGCCGGCCTCTGGTCGCTGGTCGCGATCCTGATCTACATCAGCGTGCGCTTCCAGATGATCTACGGTATCGCGGCCGTCATCACGCTGACCCATGACGTCTTGTTCACGCTCGGCGCGATCGCGTTATTCGGAGGCAACAAGATCGTCGCGGTGGAGATCAACCTGCCGGTACTGGCCGCCTTCCTGACCATCATCGGTTACTCGCTCAACGATACGATCGTCGTCTTCGACCGGATCCGCGAGAATCTCAACAAACCCGGGCGCCACGAGTTCGAGCCAACGATCGACCTCAGCATCAACCAGACGCTCTCACGAACGCTGCTGACCTCGCTCACCACGCTGGTCGCCGTGGCGATCCTGTTCGCGTTGAACTACAAGAAGGGTGGCGTGGTCGAGGGTTTCGCCTTCGCCATGATCGTCGGCGTGCTCGTCGGAACCTACTCCTCGGTCTTCATCGCCACACCGATCCTGGTCGAGTGGGAGAACTACAGCAAGGCCCGAGCACTGGCCATGAAGGAAGCGCGCAAGGCGGGAAAGAAGCAGGCCGGCTCCAAAAACGGGTAGGAAACCGGTAGGAAACAAGAACCCGATTCGAGGTTCGCCCGTCGAGTAGGCTATACTGAAGACAATAAAGGGGTTCGGGATCCCATTCGGGACTCCGTTCCCCTTTTTCTTTTAACCGCTTTCGGGGTAGTAACATGGAAATCGAGATGCCCACAGAACCCAGCCGGGTCCCCATCGGTCGTGTCGCGCAGGTTGGATTGATCGCGCTGGTCGTCGTATTGGTGATGATCGTCATCTTCTGGCGGCCGACGAAGGAAGAGGCCGAAGCCACCGCAGACCCGAAGCGGGTGGCCGAGAGCGAGGGCGAGATGCAGGGCGTGCACGTGACCACGACGCCCAAGGCCAAGCCGCACGCCACCGCCCGACAGACGGTCAGGTTATCGTCGAAGCCCCTCCCCGGGCACGCGGTGGTGATCAAGAAACCGGCCATCATTGACACGAAGCTGCGGGCGCAAACTATTGCGCTGAAAAGACAAAGGGCAATATCGCTGCCGATGGTACGCGGCGTGGAGCAAACCTCGCGCGCTACTCTGCAACACATCATGAGCGACGATGACACGCTCTACAGCATCGCCAAGAAGTACTATGGACGGGGGTCGGCCTGGCGCTTGATCGCCAAGGCCAACAAGCTGAAAAATCCGAACAAGATCCCGCTCGGTACCCGCCTGGTCATCCCCAGCGCCCGGAAGTCCATCCCGGCGCGTCGCCTGACGACCAAGGTTGCTGACCCGCTGCAGCCAGCCGGTACGCACTGGCACCTGGTGAAGTCCGGCGAGAACTACATCAAGATCGCCAAGCAGTACTGGGGTGTCTCGACTGGCTGGCGCAAGATCATGAAGATCAACGGCTACGCCGCGAACCAGCTACCCGTCGGCAAGAAGATCCTCATCCCCGCACGTTGAGGATGGTGAGTCGGGTTCTGATGGTTGGCTCCTCGGACCCGACTCACCCCTCTTGACCAGATGGCTGTCCTGCGGCCAGACATAGCCGCTCACCTGGACGCCATCCGGCCCGTACTCTCGCTCCAGCAGCGCGCCTCGCTGCTCCAGCTCCACTAGCCGGGGCCCCTCGCTGTAAGGGATCTCCAGCTCGAATGGCACCATCTTGGCCAGCAGGCGCTCTCGCACCAGATCGCAGAACTGCTCGAGCCCCTCGCCGCTGTGGGCCGAGACCAGCACGTGATCCGGACACAGGTCTTGCAGCCGCCCCAGCTCGCTGTGATCGTCGATCGCATCGGCCTTGTTGAAGACGGCCAGCACGTCGGTCTTGTCCAGCCCGATCTCGCTCAGCACCTTTCGCACCGCATTCACCCGCAGCTCCGCTTCGGGATGGCTGGCGTCGATCACATGCAGCAACAGCGGCGCGTGCGCCGCTTCCTCCAGCGTCGCGTGGAACGATGCGACCAGATGGTGCGGCAGCTTGCGGATGAAACCGACCGTGTCCGAGAGCAAGATCTCCAGACCCGGCCCCAGGCGCCAGCGCCGGGTGCGCGTATCGAGTGTCTTGAACAGCTGATCGCCCACCGGTACCTC
>CAZMLI010000428.1:0-4048 GCA_964566865.1 uncultured Planctomycetota bacterium | reverse complement strand
GCGAACGCGACCGAGACGGCGTCCCGCGGGATGCCCAGTTCGAGTAAGTCCTTTTTTCTCATCCGAGAGATAACCGTGTCTGCGCCAATGGGATCAGTGCCGAGACTAACAAATCTGCCGGGTGCGCCTGAAATCATTTCGGCTATAATCGTCTGGGTGGAGCGACTGCACCGGTTTCTCTCATCGTCGATCGGCCGCAAGGTGGTGATGTCGCTCACCGGGTTGGCCCTGATCGGATTCCTCGTGAGTCATCTGGCGGGCAACCTGTTGCTGTTCGCCGGCGAAGGCCGGTTCAACGAGTACGCCCACATGCTGGTCAGCAACCCCGCGATCTATCTGGCCGAGGCCGGACTGCTGGGCATCTTCCTGATCCACCTGCTCAATGCGGCGATGCTGACGCTGGACAACACCGGGGCCCGTGGGCAGCGCTACATCGCTCGCGGCCAGGCGGGCGGACCGAGCCGCAAGAGCCCGTTCTCGTCGCTGATGATCTTCAGCGGGCTGGTGATCCTGGTCTTCGTGCCGCTGCACATCTGGACCTTCAAGTACGGCGCCTATTACAAGGTCGCCGACAAGCCGGGCATGCGCGACCTGCACAGGCTGGTGGTCGAGGTGTTCAAGGATCCGCTGCAGGTCTGGTTCTATGTCTTCGCGTTGCTCGTGCTGGGTTGCCATCTGTGGCACGGCTTCGGCAGCGCCTTCGAGTCTCTGGGACTGCCCTATCGCAACGGACTGCGACTCGGCTGCCAGCTGCTGTCCGTCTTGTTGACGGCCGGCTTCATGGCGATCCCACTGGTGATCAAATTCAAATGGCCCGCACAATGAGCCTCGATGGCGGAACCCCGATCGGTCCACTCGAAGACAAGTGGGACCACCACCGCTTCGACATGCAACTGGTCAGTCCGGCCAACCGGCGCAACCATACGCTGATCGTCGTCGGCACGGGTCTCGCCGGCGCCTCGGCCGCCGCGACGCTGGGCGAGATGGGCTACAACGTGCTGGCCTTCACGATTCTCGACAGCCCGCGGCGTTCACACAGCATCGCCGCCCAGGGCGGGATCAACGCCGCAAAGAACTACAAGAACGACGGCGACTCGGTCTACCGGCTGTTCTACGACACGATCAAGGGCGGAGACTACCGCTCGCGCGAAGCGAACGTCTATCGACTGGCGCAGGTCAGCGTCGACATCATCGACCAGTGCGTGGCCCAGGGCGTGCCGTTCGCCCGCGAGTACGGTGGCATGCTGTCCAACCGTTCGTTCGGCGGCGCGCAGGTCTCGCGCACCTTCTACGCGCGCGGCCAGACCGGCCAGCAGTTGCTGCTCGGCGCCTACGGCGCGCTGATGCGGCAGGTCGACGCCGGCACGGTCACGCTGCTGCCGCGCCGGGAGATGCTCGACCTGGTCGTGCTGCAGGGCCGGGCCCGCGGCATCGTCGCGCGCAACCTGATCACCGGCGAGCAGGAGCGGTATGCGGCCGACGCGGTGCTGCTCTGCACCGGCGGTTACGGCAACGTCTATCACCTCTCGACCAACGCGGGCAACTGCAACGTCACCGCTGCCTGGCGCTGCGCCCGGCGCGGGGCATTCTTCGCCAACCCGTGTTACGTCCAGGTCCACCCGACCTGCATCCCGGTCAGCGGAGACCACCAGTCGAAGCTGACCTTGATGAGCGAGAGCCTGCGCAACGACGGCCGGGTCTGGGTGCCCAATCAGCAGGGTGACAAGCGCCCCGCGGGCGAGATCCCGGAGTCGGAGCGCGACTATTACCTGGAGCGCCGCTACCCCAGCTTCGGCAACCTGGTCCCGCGCGACGTCGCCTCGCGCAACGCCAAGATGGTCTGCGACGAAGGCCGCGGCGTCGGTGCAACCGGGCGAGCCGTCTATCTCGACTTCGGCAATGCGATCGAGCGTCTCGGCGAACAGAGCATTCGCGAACGCTACGGCAACCTGTTCCACATGTACCAGCAGATCACCGACGAGAACCCGTATCAGCGGCCGATGCGGATCTACCCGGCGGTGCACTACACGATGGGCGGCCTGTGGGTCGACTACAACCTGATGAGCAACTTGCCCGGGCTGTTCGTGCTCGGCGAGGCCAACTTCTCCGATCATGGCGCCAACCGGCTCGGCGCCAGCGCGCTGATGCAGGGCCTGGCCGACGGTTACTACATTGCGCCCTACACCGTGGCCGACTACCTGGCCCACGCGCGCGGCCAGCTCGAACCGCTCGACGTGCGGCACCCCATCTTCGGCGATGTCGAGCAGGAAGTGGTCACGCGCATCGACCGCGTACTGGGCATCCGCGGCAAGAAAACCGTCAGCCAGTTTCACCGCGAGCTGGGTCACATCATGTGGGACAAGGTGGGCATCTCTCGCGACAAGGCCGGACTGAAACAGGCGATCCAGCAGATCCGCGAGCTGCGCGAGCAGTACTGGACGGAGGTCAAGGCATCGGGCAACAGCTCGGACCTGAACAAGGATCTCGAGCACGCGCTGCGCGTGGCCGACTTCATGGAGTTCGGCGAGCTGATGGCGACCGACGCGCTCGAGAGGGCGGAGTCCTGCGGCTGTCACCTGCGCGAGGAGAGCCAGACCCCCGATGGCGAGGCGCTGCGCGACGACAGCCAGTTCAGCCACGTCTCGGCCTGGGAGTACACCGGTGAGGGCAAGCAGCCGAAGCAGCACAAGGAGACGCTCGATTTCGAATTCGTCGAGGTCAAGATGAGGAACTATCAGTAATGTCCGCCGCTGAAGAAGGCATCTCGCTGACCCTGCGCATCTGGCGCCAGCCTGGCCCGGACCAGCCGGGAGAACTGGTCGACTACGCGGCGCGCGGCGTGCTCTCCGACATGTCGTTCCTCGAGGTGCTCGATGTGATCAACCAGGAGCTGATCCAGCGAGACGAGACACCGATCGAATTCGACTCGGACTGCCGGGAGGGTATCTGCGGCTCCTGTGGACTGGTGATCGACGGCGTGCCGCATGGACCCGTGCCCGGATCGACCTGCTGCCAGCTGTTCATGCGCCAGTACCGCGACGGCGACGTGATCACCGTCGAACCCTGGCGCGCCTCCGCCTTTCCGCTGATCAAGGACCTGGTCGTCGATCGTAGCGCGTTCGACCGGATCATCGCCCGTGGCGGTTACATCTCGGTCGACACCGGCTGCGCGCAGGATGGCAACGCGATCCCGATCGCCAAGCAGCTTTCCGAGCAGGCGATGGACGCCGCGGCCTGCATCGGCTGCGGCGCCTGCGTGGCAGCCTGCAAGAACGCCGCGGCGATGCTGTTCGTCGGCGCCAAGGTGACACAGCTCGCGTTGCTGCCGCAGGGCGAAGCCGAGCGCGGCCGTCGCGCGACCCGGATGGTCGAGCAGATGGACCAGGAAGGCTTCGGCGGCTGCACCAACGAGGCCGAGTGCGAGGCGGTCTGCCCCAAGCAGATCACCACGGCCCATATCACACGGCTCAACTGGGAGTACACCCGCGCGATGCTGAGAGGTCTCTGACGATGAGCAAGTCCAAGCCGAAGAAGCTCTCCAAGCTGAAGAAGCTGTCCAAGCGGGCCATTCCCAAGGCGATCGATCGCGCGATGCGCTACCGGCTGCTCAACGATCCGGCGCTGGCCGAGAGCATCTGCCTGGATGTGCTCGCGATTGCTCCCGAGAATCAACAGGCCCTATATACGCTGATCCTGGCGCTGACCGATCAATGCGGCACCCAGGTCTACTGCGTCGGCAACAACCGGGCCGAGGACTTCATCGAGCAGCTGACCGACGAATACGAGCGCTTCTACTTGACCGGTCTGCTGCACGAGCGCAAGGCGAAGGCCTCGCTGTCCAAGCGCATGGCCGGCACGACGGCCTACCAGCTGTTCCGTGAGGCGATGGAGTGGTACGAGAAAGCCGAACCGCTGCGCCCCAGAGGCAACGACGCCGTCATCCTGCGCTGGAATACCTGCCTGCGCATCATCCAGAACAACCGCTCGCTCAAGGCGCTGACCCAGGAAATGCTGCGTGACGATACGCGGCGGATCACCCTCGAATAGA
>CAZMLI010000427.1:2810-4052 GCA_964566865.1 uncultured Planctomycetota bacterium | reverse complement strand
GCAGTTGCGGCGATTCGTCGCCATGCGCGCCCGGCAGCCGGCCGCCAGGCAACTGGAGCTGACGCTCGAGCTGCTGTCGAAGCTCAACGGATTCAAGGTGATCCTGAAGAGTCGCAAGATCGTCGGCGGCAAGCTGATCGACATCAGCCTGGGTGCCTGGCAAGACAGCACGCAGGGCTTCAACGCCAACCACTATCTGGTCGACATCACGCCGCTCTACGGTCTGTCGCTGACCGACCTGGACCTGAGCAATACCATGGTGCGCGATCTCCGGCCGCTGGCCGGCCTGCCGCTGGAGCGGCTGCACCTGACCGGCCTGCCGGCGCTGGACGATCTGTCGCCGCTGAAGGGGATCAAGACGCTGCAACTGCTGAGTATCGATTACTGCGCACAGCTGCGCTCGATCGACGGACTGCGTGGGCTGACCCTGAGCTACCTGAACATGGACCACAGCGCGATCGAGCAGCTCGCGCCGATCCGCGGCATGCCGCTCGGCGAAGTCCGGTTCGCCAACTGCCGGGCGCGCGACTTCAAGGTGCTCGCCACGCTCAAGCAGCTCGACGGCCAGAAGTGTCCGCAGGTCGGGCTACTGCTCAAACGGATCACGCTGGCCCAGTACCGGCGCGCGCTCACCTCGCCGGGCGCGCCACTACTCAAGCCGGCGCAGTTCTACATCGGCATGTACCTCGCGCTCACCGGCCAGCTGCGCGCGGCGCGAGATCACCACGCGGCGCTGATGCGCGCCGAGCGCAAGGCCGGACAGAACTGGCGGGCCCACCATTCCGAGATCGCCCTGTACTGGTTGAACACCCCCCCCGATCCCACGCTCGAGCAGTTCTACCGCCAGCGCAGCGGGCTGGCGACGCGGGAGCAGAAGTATCAGCGGAGCTTCGAGATGCTGGCGATTCTCAGCGGTGGCGATCAGAGCAGCCACATCAAGTACGATTCAAAGACCCGTACCATCCAGTTCATCAATGCGAGCCAGCTCTGCGACCTGCGGCCCTTGATCGGTCTGGACATTCGACACCTGGCGCTCACGCGGACGGCGGTCCGGGACCTGCGGCCGATCGCCCGGCTGCGGGGCACGTTGCGCAGCCTCTCGATCATTGCCTGTCCACTCGTCGAGGACCTCTCTCCCCTGCGCCGGCTGACCCTGAGCCGCCTCGAGCTGCGAATGCTGCCCCTGCTGCGCGACCTGCGCCCGCTCGGCAAGACGCCATCCAGCATCTTGAAACTGGGCGC
>CAZMLI010000427.1:0-2710 GCA_964566865.1 uncultured Planctomycetota bacterium | reverse complement strand
TGCGCGACAAGTTCATCCTCGAGGCCCAGATCACCGGGCGGCTCGAGCATCCCAGCATCGTGCCGGTACACGAGCTGGGCGTCTCGCCCGACGGCACGATCTTCTTCACGATGAAGCGCGTGGCCGGTCGCGATCTGGAGGCGGAGCTGGCTCGACTGGCGAAGACGCCGGATCCGCATGCCACGGCGCGCTTGTTGCGGGTCTTTCTCAGCGTCTGCGACGCGATGGCCTTCGCCCATCACCGCGGCGTGATTCACCGGGACCTCAAGCCGGCCAATGTGATGCTGGGAGAGTTCGGCGAGGTCCAGCTGATGGACTGGGGGCTGTCCAAGCTGATCGGGACCGACGAGACGCGTGCCCCCGACTCCGAGATCCGCAACCCGGCCAAGACGATGGTCGGCGATGTACTGGGCACGCCGCACTACATGCCGCCGGAGCAGGCCCGCGGTCAGATCGACAGCATCGACCAGCGGTCGGACATCTATAGCCTGGGCGCGATCCTGTTCCAGATGCTGGCGCTTCGCACCCCGTTCGAGGGTTGGAGCGCCGAGGCCGTGCTGCAGGCGGTGATCGAGGGCAAGTTCGACCCGCCGTCGGTCGCCGCACCCGGGCGCGACATCCCGCGCGAGCTGGACGCGGTGGTCTGCAAGGCGATGGCCTATCAGCAGCACGACCGCTACCAGTCGGTCGAGGCGTTGCGCGGTGAGATCGAGGCCTTCCTCGCGGGTCGAACGCTGGGCGCCGCGAGCTATACGCCCGGCCAGCTGCTGGTCAAGTGGGCCGCGCAACCGGGCCGCCGTGGTCGCGCTGGCGGCTGTGTTGCTGGTGCTGCTGGTCGCCTCGCTGGTCTCGATCCGTTTCGGGCTGGAGGCCCGCCGCCAGGCTCGCGCGGCGGAGAGGGCACAGGCCAAGGCACAGCACAACGCGATGCAGGCCCGCGAGAATCTCGAGCTGGCACAGCGTAACCTGTCGCTGGCCCGTCGCCGGACGGAGGATTTCGCCAGCATGTCGGACCTGCGCAAGCTGGAGGAGCTACAGCAGGCCTATCGAAAGCTGGGACCCCAGTCCTGGAAGCTGCCGCGCATCCGGCGCTGGCTGGACCAGGCCCGCAAGATGCAGGCGCGCATCGCGCTGCATCGTCGTGTGCTCGCGCGGCTGGAGCGGATCGGTCGCGAGCGGTCGCTGACCACCGCCGAAGCCTGGCAGCGCGAAGTCGTGGGGAGCTTGCTGCCGCGTCTGGAGCAATTCGCGCTGCGCATTCCAGAGGTCGAACGCTGGCCGGCACAAGCGCGGCGCTGGCGGCGTGAGTCGGTCGAGCGACAGGCGGCAGCCTGGAAGAAGACGATCGCCTTGATCCGTCTCAACCCGCTCTATAACGGGCTGCAGATCAAGCCGCAGGACGGGCTGGTGCCGCTGCGCCGCAACGTGCGCTCGTCGCTCTGGGAGTTTGCCCATCTGCCATCCGGCGAGTTACCGCAACCGGACACGCTCAGCGGCTGGAAGATCCGGCCCGAGACCTGCATCGTGCTGGTGCTGATGCCGGGGGGCACGTTCCGCATGGGGGCCAAGCGGGGTGAGGTCGGGCCGAACCAGGACCCCATTGCCACCGACACCGAGTCGCCCGTGCACGAGGTCGAGCTCGGCGCGTTCTTCATCTCCCGCTACCAGTTGACGCAGGCGCAGTGGCAACGACTGTCCGCCAGCGGCAAGAATCCGAGCGTCTTTCATCCCGGTCGGAAGGACTCGGGCCCGATCGACCTGACCCATCCGGTGGAGAACGTCAGCTGGATCGACTGCACGCGCTTGCTGGCGCGCGCCGGTCTCGGCCTGCCGACCGAGGCGCAGTGGGAGTACGCCGCGCGCGCTGGCACACGCAGCCCCTGGTGGACCGGCATCCATCCGCGCACGCTGGTCAACGCGGTCAACATCGCCGATCGCACGCTGGGTCGCATCGGCTGGAAAGGGGCGGTCAACAACGAACTGGATGACGGCTACCAGGTTCACGCACCGGTGGCGACATTGCGGCCGAATCCGTACGGGCTGCATCACGTGCTGGGCAACCTCTGGGAGTGGTGTCGGGATCCGTACCACGAGCGCGCCTATCGCTTCCCGACGACCGGGGTCGAGGGCCAGCGCGTCTGGCCAGCCGGCTGGACGACGAACAATCGCGTCAATCGCGGTGGGACCTGGGCCATGCCGCTGATCTACGCGCGCAGTTCTTTCCGCAGCCGTAACTCGGCCCGCTATCGCAACTTCAGCGTCGGTCTGCGTCCGGCGCGGCCGCTGCGTTGAAGCGGGTCTTGTTTTCCCCGGCAATCGGCATATGCTCCCCCGCATGGGAATCAAAATAACGGGCAAGCTGCACGCCATCTTCGACACCAAGCAGGTCACCGACCGGTTCCAGAAGCGGGAATTCGTGGTCGAGCTGGCCGACAATTCACGCTATCCGCAGTTCGTCATGTTCCAGTTGACGGGCGACCGCTGTGACAAGATCCAGGGCTTCGCGGTGGGGGATGAGCTCAACATCGACTTCAGCCTGCGCGGCCGCGAGTGGACCAGTCCTCAGGGCGAGGTGAAGTTCTTCAACAGCCTCGATGTCTGGGAAGTCGAGCGCGTGGGCGACGCGCCTCCGGCCGACCAGGATCGGCCGCCGCTGCCGGACGAGGCGCCGCCCGAAGCGGATCAGTACGAGGACGACGTTCCGTTCTGA
>CAZMLI010000426.1:0-4059 GCA_964566865.1 uncultured Planctomycetota bacterium | reverse complement strand
CGCCAGCCGCGGTCGTAGTTACGCGTATTCTGGTTGCGGATGACGAGGAGCCGATTCGCAACCTGCTGAGCAAGGCCCTGGGGAAGCTCGGCTTCGAGGTGACCCTTGCTGAGGACGGTGTCGAAGCGCTGAGTCTCTGGCGCAGCGATTACTTCTCCGCGGTTATCCTGGACATTCGCATGCCGGGCAAAGACGGCGTCGAGGTGATGGAGACCATCCGGCAGTCGGATCAGGCTGTGCCGATCATCTTCATCACCGGCAATCCCGACCTGAACTCGGCGCGGCGGGCGATCGTCTCCGGTGCCACCGATTACCTGCTCAAGCCGTTCGATATCGTCGAACTGCGCAGCCGGGTCACGCGCGCGATCGAGGCGCTGGAACTGCGACGCGAGAACGAGCGGCAGCACGAGGAACTCCAGCGGCAGCACGAGGAGCTCGAACGGCGCTACGCCAAGATCCTGACGCTCGAGAACAAGCGTGCCCAGCTTTTTCACCTGCTGGTCGGGGAGATGTGCGAGCCGCTGACAGAGCTGAAGTTTCAGCTGGAGCTGGTGACCAGCGGTCTGGTCGGGGAGGTCTCGTCAGAGCTGAAGGATCTGCTGGAAGCGGCCGGTCGGGATGTCCAGCGACTGTGGAAGATCACCCGCGATCTGTTCGACCTGCACATGCTCGAGGCCGGCAACCTGTATCAGGGCAGCAATACCACTTTTGGGCTGGTCGAAGCGCTGGAGGAGGGCGCGCACAGCGGCCACTTGCTCTGCTTGCACACGGACAAGGGCGAGGTGCGGGTGGCGGTCGAGCCCGACTTCGAGGTCGAGCACAACCGCGACTTGATCGTTCGCGCGGTGGCCAGCCTGGTCTGCGTGCTGGTCGAGTTCTCGCCGCACGGCGTGGTGACGCGGGTCGATGGGCAGCAAGATGACGCGGGCGGGTTCTCGATCCGGATCAGCTCCGACAGCGTGCCGGTCGGGCTGGATGCCTGGCAGGACGGGTTTCTGGGCGGCGTCGAGGCGCTCGCAGAGGCTGGCCTCTCGGCGCCTGGCTGTCTGGGGCTGCCGCTTGCGCGACAGATCACGGAGGTGGTCGGCGGTGAGTTTCTGGTGGATGTGAACGAAAATTCCGCAGCCGAGCAGACCTGCTATCGCATCGTCTTCACGATGCGTCTACCGGGTGGCGTGCTGTGAGACTGTTGCTGGTTCAGGAGGCGCGGATTGCCAGCAAGACGCTGCCGACGTCGCTCGAGAAACTGGGCCACGACGTGCAGGCCGCCGATGAGAGGAGCTACAAGCTGCTCGCGCGAGAGTTCCAGCCGGAGATCGTACTGCTCGATCTGATCCCGTTCAAGTGCCTGGAGATTCTCAAGGTGCTGCGGGCGCATCCGGTAACCGAGGAGACGCCGCTGATCGTGCTCTCGGCGCGTCCGACCAAGCAACTGGTGATCAAGGCGATACAGGCCGGCGCCTCGAACTTCATCGACAAGGGGGCGATGTCACTGACGGTGCTCCAGGAGAAGATCAGGTCGGTGTCTCCGAATCCGACTCCGAGGAGGCAGGTGGAGCCATCGACCGCGGTCAGGCGGGCGCTCGGGCAGGACAGCGAGTTGAAAATAGTCGTGATTTCTCCGAGGAAGCATCTCGGGCAGCTACTGCGCCGCGAGATGAAGAAGGTCCTTGTCACCGTCGATAGCTACAACGAGCAGTTGCTCAAGGAGATCATTTCCGCGCCGCCGCACGTGGTCCTGATCGACGACGCGCTGTCCAATGTGATGAAGGTTGCCTCGGCGATCCGATGCAAGACAGAGGGGGTCGGCACGGTGTTGATCTCGGGCTCGATGACCAGGGATAAGATCCGTGAGGCTTCGAGTGCGGGCATTTCGCGGATTATCGTCCGTCCGTTCAGTCCGCCGCTGCTGTTGAAGGCGATCAGCGAGGCCTTCGAGAAGGTGGGCAGCACAGCAAGCAATCTACTGCCAACCGGCATGGCCGAGTCCCGCTTGAGTGAGCCCCCCAGAGCGAACGAGGTGCTCGACCGGCTGCTGCAGGTCGAGGAGGTCAAGAGCCTGCCGCACATCATCGAGCGCGTGCTGTTCATCAGCAACGACAAGTCGGCGGGCGCCACCGAACTGGAGGATGTGATTCTGAGCGATGCCAATGCCGCGTCGGTATTGCTCAAGCGGGTGAACTCGCCCTACTACGCCGGCGAGCATCAAATCACACGTGTGCGAGATGCGATCACACGGATTGGCTTCGAGGATGTGCGTGCGCTGGTGATGACCCTCTCGGTGATCGACAACTTCGGCATCGGTCAGGAGCAACTGGGCTTCGATCGGCTGGGATTTTGGAAGGCCAGCCTGGCCACGGCGATTCTCAGCCGTGAGATGGCCCAGAACATTGGCGCCTCCAGCGCCGAGGATGCATTCCTCGGCGGCTTGCTCGCCGATTTCGGCAAGATGATCTTCGACGAGAACGCGCGCGACGAGTTCGTGCAGGCGATCAGTCTGGGGCACGAGAAGGTGATCAGCCTGGCAGCGGCCGAGAAGCGGGTACTTGGCGTGGACCACAGCGAGCTGGGTGCGCAGGTGCTGGCCAAGTGGTCTTTTCCGCAGCGGATCGTGGAGCTGGTCAGGGCGCATGAGTCCATGGCCTGGCAGGAATCAGCCGGTGTGGACGCCAACCTCGCGGCGGTGATCGGGCTGGCCAAGTGGATCGTGCTGGGCCTCGGGATTGGCGACACGGCCGAGATTCTCTACGACTGGGTGCCCGGCGAGCTGCTCGCGTGGGCGAAGCTGGACGGCTACATCAACACGGAGCTGCTCGACCGGCTGACCGAGGAGCTCAGCGGGATACTGAGCTATTTCGATGTGCCGCTCGAGTGGCCACCCGAGTGCGCGGGAGAGCGACCGGAGATGTTCTACTACGAAGGGGGACCGCTGGCGCTGAGTCCGCTGGAATTGATCGTGCGCCGTCTGGGTGGCGTCCCCACGCGCATCGAATCGTTGGAGGCGCTGGACGATTTACCCGAAGACAGCATCGGGTTGCTCCACTTTTCGTCGGCGGCCGAGCTCAAGGAAGCCGCCTCCGACAGGGACTGGGGCCCGCGGCCGCTGATGTTCTTCCTGCCCCGCGGGCAGGTGCCGACCGACGACGGGGTCAAGCAACGGGTGGGGTTGCCGTTGGGGGCCTGCCGCTACACCGAGCATCCCTTCAGCCTGCACCAGGTCCAGCTGGACGTGGCCGAGCTGGGCACCTGACGGCGCCCGCTCGAATAGATCACTTCAACGAGGAGAGGAACTCCTCGAAGCGGTCGAGGCCCTTCTCGATCTCGTCGATCCCGAGCGCATAGGACATCCGGACGTACTCGTCCGCGCCGAAGGCGATGCCGGGCACGACCACCACGTTGTGCTGCTCGAGCAGGGCTGCGGCGAAGCTGTTCGAGTCGGTGATCTGTCCGGTCGCGGCGCGCTTGCCGTAGTAGCGGGAGACCTTGGGGAAGGCGAAGAACGCGCCGGCAGGTTCCGCGACGGAGATCCCACTGATGTTTTTGAGCCGGGTGATGATGTACATTCGCCGCTTGTCGAACTCGCGAATCATCGGTCCGGTCAGCTCTTCGGCCGAGCCGCTGAGCGCGGCCAGGGCAGCCCGCTGCGCGATGGCGTTGGCGCAGGAGGTGCTGTGGCTCTGGATGCGGGTCATCGCGCCGATGATCTCGGCCGGTCCCGCAGCGTAGCCGATGCGCCAGCCGGTCATCGCGTAGGTTTTCGAGACGCCGCTGACGATCACGCCTTGCTCACGCAGGTCGAACTGCGTCACGATCGAGACGTGCTTCGTCTGGCCATAGACCAGGCGCTGGTAGATCTCGTCCGAGACGACCAGCAGCCCATGCTCTCTGGCCAGTTCGGCGACCGGCTCCAGCTCCGCTTCGGTGTAGATCTGGCCGGTGGGATTGCAGGGCGTGTTGAGCACGATGGCCCGCGTGCGATCGGTCAGACGCTGTCGCATTTGCTCGAAGTCGAGCGCGACGCCCGCTCCGGTGGGTACCAGGACGGGTTTGCCGCCGGCG
>CAZMLI010000425.1:0-4059 GCA_964566865.1 uncultured Planctomycetota bacterium | reverse complement strand
CGCTTGTCGTCGGGGACGCGTCGCAGCACCTCGGCCCAGGCTTCGCGGGCTTCGGCGTAGCGTTTGTTGCGTTGCAACAGGTGTGCGATCATTCGCAGCGACTCGGGGTTGCGCGGCTGCTGCTGGTGCCAGCGGCGCAGTGCCTCGAGCGCCTCTTCGGTGCGATCCAGATAGTAGAGCGCGTGTGCGTGGCAGATCATTGTCTCCAGCTTGCGCTTCGTCTTGCCCTGGAGCACCTGGGACAGATCCCTGCGCGCTGCTTGCCGGGCGTTGCGCTGCAGGTGGACCCTGCCGCGCAGCAGCAGGCTGTGGATGTTGGCCGGCTCGAGCGTCAGCGCGGTGCTGGCATCCTTGATTGCCTGCTCCAGCTTGCCCTGGGAGAGCAGGGCCACGGCGCGATGGTGGTGGGCCTGCCAGCTGGGTCGCAGGCGGATGCTGCGGTCGAGCGCCTTGATTGCCTGGGTTAGCTTTCTCGAGCCCAGCATCACTCGCCCCATCAGCCCCCAGGCCTGGAAAGACTTGATGTTCAACGACAGCGCGAGCCGCGCCATCTTGTGCGCGCGCAACAGCCGACCGCCTTCCAGCTCGATCTTGCCGATCAGTAGGTAGGCGCGGATGTCCCGAGGCCGCTGGCGGATGTACTGCTGGGCATGGCTTCGGGCACTCGCGATCTTGCCCTGCGCCCCCAGCACATCGACCAGCAACAGCAGGGTCTCGAGCCGGCTCGGGTTCAGTCGTGCCGTCTCGCGCAGGTATTTTTCGGCCTGCGGCAGCGCCCCGCGGTCGGCCGCTTCCCGGCCCAGCAGGTGCAGCATCCGGGCCACCTCGTTCCGCGCCTCGTTCGAGTCGGGGTCCTGCCGCCAGGCTTCGCGAAACAGGATCAGCGCCTCTTCCCGGCGCCCCTTGCCGGCCAGGTGCAGCCCGTGGAAGTAGTCGACTCGCGCCTGGCGCAAGCGCAGCTGGTTGACGGTGGCGGCCTGGTCCAGCGTCAGTTCGTCCAGCGCGTCCTCCAGCTCGACGATCCGCTGCTCGTATCGCGTCAGCACGCGCACGCGCCAGGAGACGAAGGCCAGCACGCTCAGCACGCCGGCCAGCGTCAGCGCCCAGATCTTGCGGTGCCGGGACAGATGCTTGAGCCCGCGCGCCAGCGGACGGGGCCCGTGGGCGATGATTCGCCTTTTCTGGTCGTGGTTGCGAATGTCGAGCGCCATCACCTTGGCGGACAGGTAACGCTCGTCGGGCAGCTTCTGCAGCGCCTTGATGCAGATGGCGTCCAGCGCCGGATCGAGCGTCGGGTCGTGGGTCGATGGGGGCGCGGGATGATGCTCGATGATCGAACGCAGCACGAGGCTGCCGTCGTTGCCCGGGAAGGCGAGCTCGCCGCAGAGCATCTCGAAGAACAGGCTGCCCATGCTGAAGATATCCGATGCCGTGGTCACCGACTGGCCTCGTGCCTGTTCGGGGGACATGTAGTTGGGGGTGCCGACGATCCAGCCCGATTGGGTCAGCTGGGTACTCTGCGAGTCGAGCAGCTTGGCCAGCCCGAAGTCGAACAGCTTGGCCCGGTTGTTCTCGTCGATCAGCACGTTCCCGGGTTTGAGATCGCGATGCAGGATGCCCTTGTCGTGGGCATGCTGCAGCGCCTCGCAGATCTCGATGCCGAGCCGGATGATCTCGGCACGGGTCAGCACGCGCCCACGAATCAAATGGTCGAGCGGCTCGCCGTTGATCAGCTCCATCGCGTAGTAGGGTTCGTCATCGACCACCCCGGAGTCGAGCACGCGCACGATGCCGGGGTGTTGCAGGGAGGCCATCGCCTTCGCCTCGCGCGAGAATCGAATCAGCTCCTCCCGGTCCGCATTCCGGCCCGTCCGCATCACCTTCAGCGCCACCTCCCGCTTCATCTCGGGATGGTAGGCGCGCCAGACGATCCCCATGCCGCCGCGGCTGATCTCTCCGCGGATCTCGTACGGACCGAACGACGTGGATGACGTATTCCAGCTCGATTGCACGTCGCTCGGCGGCAGCTGTACGGTGTGGTGGGTTTCGGAGTCGGGCCTGGGCGAGGCCGGTTGTGTCGGCGGGGTGCTCATCAGTGCCCGAGCTCCTGGAGCTGCCTCAGGAACAGCTGGCGCTGCTCCGCATCGAGCTTCGTCGCGAGGGCTTGCTGCACTCGCTGGCGTGCCTTGTTCAGTTGACCGGTCCGGCGATAGAGCAGGGCCAGTTCGTAGAGCGCGGAGATCCGGCGGGTGCCCTGGGCGACGGCCAGCAGCAACTCGAACTCCGCGCCGCCCAGGTCGCCCGCGCGCATCAGCGCGGAGCCGAGCAGGTACGGTCCGTGGGCGTCGTCATAACTGGGCGTGGTGTGGATCGCGTCGAGAATCTGCTGCCGTGTTGCGGGTCCGGCCTCGCGCACCTCGCCGATCAACTGCGGCCACATCCGCGCGCGCCAGTAAGTCGCGGCGATCCAGGCGCGCGCGGCCGAGCTGCTGGCGTCGAAGACCAGGATCGACTGACCGGCACGTCCGACCAGTGGCAGCTCGATCACCCAGGCATAGAGCTCGGGCGGCGCGATGAACATCCCCTGAAGCAGGCTGATCGAGATGGCGAGCAGCACCTGTTTCGCTTCGCCTGGGCGCCTGGGTTGCTGCGTGGGCCTGGCGAACTGGCCGAAGCCAGGCAAGCGGCGCGCGTCGATCTGGTGTGCGCTCGGCGCGGCGGTGCCGAAGAAGGCCAGGTAGACCCGATCCGGCCGACGTTGCGCGAGCACGGTCGAGAGCGCCGGGAGATCCTGACCCCAATCCAGGTTGCTGTCCGAGAGCAGCAGGCCTTGATGACCGGCGCGCCGCGATGGGGCGTTGAAGTAGGCCAGGTAATCGGGCCAGCTCTGTGCGACGCCGACGCCGAGCCAGATCAGCCCGGCCAGCACGACGCTCAGGCGGGCGCATCGCCCTGGGGCCCGGCAGACGAACAGGGCGCCGATGCCGAGGGCCAGAGTCGGCACCACGATCAGCACGTAGCGGATGCCGTACTGTGCGCCGGTCAGACTGAAGGTCGCGACGAAGACGGCCGAGAGGATCGCCGGCAGCAGCAGGACGGGTCGGGTGCGTGGATCGATCAGTCCGGTCGTCAGGCCGGCGAAGCCCAGCAGCAGCAGCGGCAGGGGCAGCTTGGTTCCCAGGGCCACGATGAAGTAGTACCACTTGCCGGCGGGCAGGATCTGGCCCAGCAGAAAGCGCGCCACGCGCGGTGTGGGCTCGGTGAAGGCCGCGATGCCCTGCCCGTACCAGCGCAGGCCGGTCGGGCTGCCGCAGGCGATGGCGATCATGGCCAGCGCGGGCAGGCCCAGCCAGAGCAGGTCGACCCGGATGCGCGCCCGCTCGCGCACGATCAGCAGCCAGACGGCGATCGATGGCAGGGCCAGCAGGGCGCTGTGTTTGGTGGCCAGCGCGGCGCCGAGCGCCAGGCCGCCGGGGATCAGCCAGCGTCGATCATCCCGATCGATCGCAACCCACAGGCAGCCACAGCAGAGCATCAGCCAACCGGCCAGCGCCACGTCCAGGTTGGCCAGTGCGGCGTGGCCGAGCAGGTTTGGCGAGCAGCAGAGGAAAGCCAGGGTGGTCAGTCCGCCGAGCGGTCCAAAGGCCGTTCGGCCCAGCATCCAGACGCCGATCAACAGCAGCGTCGAGAGCGCCAGCGCCACCGCGCGCGCGCCGCGCAGCAGGCGGGTGTGGGACACCTTGTTCTGATACAGGTAGCGCTGCGCCGCGGGCCAGCCCTCGCGTGTCACGCCGCCCCAGACCGCGACGTCGGCCGGCAGCTCGGCCCCCTGCGCGAGACCGCTCCAGCCATAGAGCCGCTTGACCAACGGCGGGTGTTCGAAGTTGACCGAGTAGTCGCCGATCGCGATCAGCTGTCCGGCGAGCAGATGCATCGGCTCGTCGAAGGTGGCGGACTTGCGCGACTGCGCGGTCCAGGCCAGTCCGACGAAGAGGCAGAGCAGCAGAACCCCCAGCAGTGCCTCGGCTGCCCTGGCCGATCGAGCGGGGCGGGGCGACG
>CAZMLI010000424.1:0-4116 GCA_964566865.1 uncultured Planctomycetota bacterium | reverse complement strand
GCCTTGACCTGACGGCTGGGCTGTTTACAATTTCGGACCTTTTCGATTCTTGCCTCGGGATACTTGGTCGGGAGGACCACATGCGCACCATGATCCGTACTCTAGTCGTTCTTGTCTTGCTCACGCCGACGGTGACCGCGGACGATCCGGCGAGCCGCTTTCCGGCCAACGCCCTGTTCTACGCGGAATTGACCGATCTGCAGGACTTGCCACAGAAGCTGGTCGACCTGCCGATCTGGCAGGACCCGCGCGCCATCGCGCAGTCCAAGAAGCAGCTGCTGGGCATGCTCGAGAAGCAACTGACCCAGGAACTGAAGATGGACTGGAAGACGGTGACCAAGATCGCGGGCCAGGCCAGCAAGCTGACCTTTTGCCTGACCGACGTACATCTGCGCAGCGAGATGCCGGTGTTCACCATCGTGCTGGATCTCAGCACGACGGCGGAGGCCAAGGCACTGGTCACCGGGCCGCTGAAGAAGCTCTTCAAGAAGACGATAGAGATCGGCGGCAAGACGGTCTACGTGGCCGAGGTCGAGCGGGAGGTGAACCTGCTGCTGCATCTCTCGCAGACGCAGGCCGTCTTCACCATCGACCGCCGCTCGATGAAGACCTATCTGGCCAGCGGTTCGCTCAGCAACAGCCTGGCCAGCCTGAAACCCTTCCAGCAGATGCGCGAACGTTACGGCAAGCAGCAGCTCTGGGCCTTTGGCAACATCGGCCGGGTGTTCGACCTGCTGACCGACGCGCTCAGCAGGCGCGATCGGCTGGCGTTCGACAAGGTCGACTCGGTCTTCGACTTTCGCGGGATGCAGTACATCGGCGCCGGCAGCCAGCTCGAGAAGACCACCGACGGCCAGGCCACCGAGGCCACGCTGATCATCGACCCGGAACACCGGGTCTACAAGCTCGCGCGCACCCCCAAGCTGGACCGCTCGCTGCTGCAATGGGTCCCGGGCGACAGCACCTTCATGACGTTCGGCATCAACACCGGCGATCCGGTCGCGCTCTGGAAGGAGATCGTCAAGCTCGGCAAGGAGACCGAGAAGGCGCTGGATGCCGACGACTTCAGCCGTGGCCTGGAGCAGATCAAGGCGCGCGCCGGTGTCAGCCTCGACGAGATGCTGGCCCACGTCGAACCCAACGGCCTGATGACGGGGCAGACCGGTTCCAGGCAGACGGTCACCTATGTGCTGGGGATCAAGGACCGCGCCGCGTTCGATAAGCTGGCCACCAAGCTCAAGCAGAGCCGCCTGTTCCGCAGGAACAGGAATTTCAAGGGCGAGACATACCGCGGCGCGAAGATCGAATCGATGGACGGCGGCTACACACCGTCGGGCTACGCCATACTGGACAAGACGTTGATCCTCGCCGAGGACAGCCGCACCTTGAAGTCGTTCATCGACGCCTACAAGGACAAGAAGTCGCTGGTCCAGCGCTACAAGCTGGAAACGGGCCTCGAGGCCTACCACAAGCTGTTGTTCCTGGATCCGCTGTTCATCAGCGACGAGGAAAACGACTTCTACTTCGCCCGTTTGCTGGTCAAGCCAGGCATCCCGCTGATCCTCGGCACACTGGAGCAGAAAGGCCAGCTGCGCGTGCAGGCCAACCTCTCGGTATTCTCCGTCGTCGCCGCACTCGGCATGTCCGCCTGGCGCTGGGAGTCGACATACCGCGTCGCCAGTGACTGCACGCGAAACCTGTCGCACATCGGCAAGGCGATAACGACCCACATCAAGGCGAATAACGCCTTCCCGCCAAATCTGGCCGCGCTCAAGCTGAAGCCCGAGCTGCTGCGCTGCCCGACCGAGCCGGGCAAGGACATCCTCCAGAGCTACAAGTATGTCCCGCGCCAGATCGCCGCGAAGCCCAACCATTACTATCGCCTGGCCGCCTGGTGCCCACACACCGAACACGGCCGGGTGATTCTTGCCGCCACCGGACGCAGCAACCGCCCCTACAGCTTTCGAACCAGCGAGAGCCGATTCAACCGGTACCGGGCCGAAATGAAAGTGGAACTGGCGCTTGCCAAGCAGGCGCTGGAAAAGAAGAAGAAAGAGCAGGACAAGTAGACGATGCGTCGACTGTGCTACCTCTGCTTGCTGCTGCCGCTGGCCGCTGTCAACCTGACGGCCGATCCCGCGCAGTACCTTTCCCGCGATGTGGTGCTGTATGCCGAGCTGACCCACCCCGGCAAGCTGGCCGCTCGGGTGCTCGATAAAACCGCCTGGCGCGACCGCGGGGTCGCGCGAGCCCAGTGGGCCCTGACCCGAGAGACGCTGCGCAAGCTGGTCGGCGCACACCTGCAACTGAACGCGGGCACGATCGACGGGCTGATCGACCGCACCACTCGCTTGACGGTCAGCATCAGCGGACGCAGACAGCGCGACCTGCCGCTGCGAATTCTCGCGCTGCTCGACCTGCCCGACACCACAGGCTTGGCCAAGGAGCTGGCGCGTCGCTGGAAGGCGCACGGCTGGAGCAAGCTGAACGCCGGGAAGCAGGTCATCTTCCGCAGCGAGCTGTCCAGCGACTGGCCGCTGTTCCTGCATCTACGGCCCAAGCAGCTGGTCTGCGCCACGGAGCTACAGACCCTGGTGGACTATATTGCCCGGACCGGGCCGCACCCCGAGGCGCTCTCTGCCCTGCCGCAGTTCAAGCGCACCCGCCAGCGTTATGGCAAGCAAGCCGTCTGGGGTTTCGTCAACGCCAGCGGCCTGCTGGGTCTGCGGGCCAGTCAGCTCTCCCGCCAGGCCCGCCGGATCTACGACCTGATCGACGCGCAGTTCGGCCTGGGCAAAGCATTGCATGCCGGGTTCGGCGCGAACCAGCTCAGCCTGATGTTCCCCAAGGGCGCCTCGGCGCTGTCGCTGCTGCGTGGAGGCACATTCGACCCGGCGCTGCTCGGGTTCATCCCGGCGGACAGCGCCAGCTACGTCTACGGCACCGCCTTGCACGAGCCCCGCCAGAAGTGGTCGCAGCTCGAGCAGCTGGCCGACAAACTTGCGCGCGAGGGGCAGGCCGGCAGCCTGCAGCGACTGCTCTCCGGGCTCGAAAAGGAGTTCGGCGTGACGGCTGCGGAGCTGTTCGCCCAGCTCGGTCCGTCGCTGGCGCTCAGCACCCCGACGCTGCATAACGGCAGGCCCGCCGGGCTGACCCTGATCACCCAGGTCAAGAGCCGCTCGGCGGTCCTCGAGTTGCTGGAGCGCGCCAAGCGCGGCGCATGGGCCCGTGCCAACTTGCCCAAGCGCACGCAACTGACCTACAAGGACGCGATGATCGAGCACGCCCCGCGGCTGCGGGGTCCCGGCTATGCCTTGCTCGAGAACACGCTGATCCTGACCAGCGATCACCGCGCGCTCAAGGAAATGATCGACGCACAGGCCAGCGGCCGCTCGATCGTGCAGCGTTTCAAGCTGAGCCAGAAGGCGAGCGCGCAACATCTGCTGCTGCTGGATCCGCTGCAAATCGCCCGCTCGACTTTCGGTTATGGCCTGCTGGCGAAGCTGGCTCCGGATCAGACAGCCTGGCTACTGCAAGCCGACGTGCAAGGCGACGAACTCCGCATCCGCTCCAGCCACCCCTGGTCGACGATCGCGACGATCCTGGAACTCTGCCAGCATCAGCACCAGCGAATCCAGCAGCTGGCGATGGCCTGCGAGGCCAACCTGGAACGCATCGGCCAGGCGCTGCGCAAGCATCATCGCGCACACAAACGCCTGCCCAGCGGACTGGCCGAGCTGAAGCTCGAGCCGGCGCTGCTGCGCTGCCCGCACAAGCAGACCGCCTACACCTACCAGCCGGTCAAGATCGCGGCCAAGGGCCTGTTCTGGTCCGGCCCGATGATCGCCTGGTGTAACAACCGGATCCACGGCCGGATCATCCTCAACGCGGGCGGCTACGCCTACCGCGCGAGCGAGCAGAACTTCGCACGGCTACGCGCCAGGCTGAAGGCCCGGCTAGCGGAAGACGGCTAGTCTCAGAACCAGCGCGTTGTCGGGTGGGTCCAGATACAAACCGACGATGTCGACCAACTTGTCCTCGAACTCCGGGTCGTTGCTGACCTTGAAGGTGCGAACAAGATGTGGCTTGAGATTGTTGGCCTTCCAAACGCGCCGA
>CAZMLI010000423.1:0-4121 GCA_964566865.1 uncultured Planctomycetota bacterium | reverse complement strand
CCCAGCGTGATCGGCTTCTCGACCACCAGGTCGGGCGCGCGACCAGTCTTGCGCCTCCCTCGCGAGACGGAGCTGGGACTCCAGCCGGTGACCATCAGGATCGGCACGCCGCGCGCGGACTGCGGGATCTTCCGGCACAGCTCGTAACCATCCATTCCCGGCATGCCCAGATCGGTGATCAGCAGCTCGTAGCGGCCCTTCTCGAACAGCTTCAGCCCCTGCTCGCCACTGTCGGCGACATCCACGGTCTGCCCCAGTCGCTCGAGCATGTCCCGCATCACCCTGCGCGCGCGCTCGTCGTCGTCGACGAAGAGGATGTGCCGTCGGGCCAGCCGGGGAGTGATCAGATCCGTGGTGGGCTCCGCGGCCCCCTTCGCCAGCGGCAGGAAGATGCGAACCGTCGTACCCCGCCCCGGCTCCGAACTGATCGCCATCCGGCCAGAGTGGCGCTGGATGATCCCGTAACAGACACTCAACCCTAGCCCCGTGCCCGCCTCGCCCTTGGTGCTGAAGAACGGTTCGCTACAGCGCTTGAGCTCCATCTCGGTCATGCCGGTTCCCTCGTCCACGACCTCCACGCAAGCCAGCGGCGGCTCGGCCCGCAACCGCAGGGTGATGGCCCCTCCGTTGGGCATCGCATCCACGGCGTTGATCACCAGATTGGTCAGCACCTCGCGCAGCTCCGTCTGGTTGCCGCGCACCGCCGGGGTGTTCTCCAGCTCCAGCTTGAGCTCGATCTTGCGGCCGCTACGTTGCGCCTCGTTGTGCCACTTGGGTTGTGTCAACGCTGGGATCTTGCCCAGCAGGGCCTCCATATCGACTGTTCCACTGACAAAAGCCTGCGGCTGCTGCTGGGCGAATCCTTTCAGCCGCGAGACGACGGCCGCCGCATCGGTCGCACCGGTATGAATCAACGCCACATCGGCACGCAACGCTTCGGGCAAGTCCGGGTTGGTCAACAGCAGATCGGCGTACCCCAGCACCGGCAGCAGGGTATTGTTCAGGTCGTGCGCCACGCCACCGGCGAGCTGCCCCAGTGAACGCAGCCGCTCCTGCTGGAACATCTGCTCCTGCGTGGCCTTCAGCTTCTCGAGCGCCTCCAGATTCAAGGCCTGCATCTTGCCGTGCTCGGACTGAACCAGCTCGTACTCTCGCTCGAGCTGCCTCAGACTTGACTGCACACTGACCAGCAGCGCGTGCTGTGCCGTCAAATCGAGCACAAACTCGGCGAGACTCACCAGCCAGCCGAGGCGCCCCGCCAGCTCGCGCTGTAGATCGGTCGTCGACAGGCTGCTGCCCAGCCGACCGACCAGGCTGCCCGCAGAAGACTCATCTGCGAGCGTCAGGCAGAACAGGTGCGCACCGTCAGCTTCACGGATCAACTGGAGCGCGTCGCCTCCCTCCGCAGACACGCTCGGTACCCCCCCGTTGCTGGCAGTGTCCAGATGGACCTCGGCCACCACCTGCGCTTCGCCATTGCACAACCAAAGATCCCTCACCTCCAGGGAGCCGAGCAGGTCGTGAATGCGATCCAACCAGCCCTGCCCTTCGGGCGCCTTTGCGCCGAAGATCTCCTCGGTCAGCGCGTTCAAGTCGAACATTCAGTTCACCGCGCTATCGAACAAGACCATGCTGCGCTCCAGCTCCTCTTCGATTTCATCCAGCAGGACCTTGAGGTCCTCGCGGCCGATCGACAGCGCTTCGAAGACCGACAGCTTGGGTGTGGCGATCAGCCCCTGCAGTCCCATCGAGGTGATGTCGCCTCGGGAGCAAAAGAAGTTGGCCACTTCGACGATCTGCACCAGCGTTTGCTCCTCGCCCGTGCAATGGGTCGAGTCATGATGATGACGGATCGTCTGCAATACGCACTCGGGCAGCTGCCAGCGCCGGCCCACCGCTGCGCCGAGCTGGGTGTGGTCGAATCCATGGACTTCCCGCTCCACCTCACACAGGCTGCGTCCCGGGGCCAGTTGCCCGGCCACCTCGCGGAACGACTCATGCAGGTACTGATCGAACAGCACGATGCCCAGGTCGTGCAGGACCCCGCAGAGGAAGGCCTCCTCGAAGCGCTCCTGGCCGCAGCGCAGGGCGATCTTGCGCGCGGTGATCGCGACGCTGAGCATGTGCCGCCAGAGCCCCATTCGGCGATAGCTCCCGCTGTTTTCCTTGCTCTTGAACAGCTCCGCGACGGAGACGGCCGCCGCCAGGCTGCGAACGTGGTTGAAGCCGAGGTAGAGGATGGCGTCGTGCACCGTCGCCACCCGGCGATCCAGACCGTTGGCCGCGGAGTTGACCGTCTGCAGCAACCGCGCGGTCAGCGATGGATCGCTCTCGACGATCGACTTCAAATCACCGATCGTCGACTCCGGGTGACTGACAATCTCGATCACTCTGATCGCGACGGCCGGAAAGCTCGAAATCTCGCGAACGCGCGCAACTGCGGTTTCCAGGGCATTCATTCTTGGGGCGTCAGCATACACGATTTCGCCGAGCAAAAACCAGCACAAGATAGGGGCTGGCAAAAGCCAGACTATAGGGCACCAGCCACGGACTGTTCCCGCCATAACTAGCGAGCAGAACGAAGAAGAACACCGCCCCCGGGGCACGAGCCAGCAACGCCACTCGATCGACGCGCACGGCGCGCAGACGCCAGGCCAGCAGCAGAGCGACGCCCCAGACCAGGCCGACCAGCAGGCGCTCGGGCAGCGGATGATTGACCCAGCGCAACGCGCACCACCAGAGCGCCAGCAGCGCGGCGTGGGTCAAGGGCGGTGCGAGCAGCAGCATCAGCCGCTCCCGGTGCTCCAGCAGCCAGAGCGCGAAACCCGCGAAGAGCGCCCAGCCTAGAATGCCGATCGGCGGCACGCCGAACAGGCCCGGCTCGGTCCAGGCCCAGAGCTTGGCGCGGACCGCGATCGGCTCGATCAAGGCCGCGTCGGTCAGTACGATCGCGGCGCCCAGCAGCGGCGCTCCGGCCAGTTCGCGCGCCGACTGAATCACGCAGGGCCAGATCAACACGACCAGCAGCGGCACCCGATCGACGAACAGCCACCAGTCGGGCACATAATGGTAGAAGCCGTAAAGCCGGATGCAGCTGTCCTCGGCGATCCAGGCCGCGACGACCAGCAGGCTGTACTGGCGCAGATAGGTCGCGCGCGACTCGGCCCGGGACAGCCCGATCCCGAGCGAGAGCAGCACGATCGCCAGGCAGCTCAGTTGCAGCGTGATCATGCGCCCGGCAACCCGAGGATCTGCCAGGCGTTGTAGATCGCCAGCAGTCCAGCGCCGAACCAGGTCACGCCGACGCACAACCCGGTGGTGATCGCGCCACGCCCCAGCGCGCGCTTGTAGAGCACCAGCTGGCTGGCCGGGGCAACCAGCATCACCGCGACGGCCCAGGGCACCTGGCCGGCAGCGAAGGCGCCGCCGAGCAGCGCCATCGAACCCAGAATCAGGCCATCGATGATCCGCACCGCGCCCCGCTCGCCGTGCACCACCGGGAAACTGCGCACCCCGGCTCGACGATCGCCAGGCATGTCGCGCAGGTCGTAGATCACCTCGTAGCTCAGCTCGAACAGGAAGAAGAAGCTGGCGGTGTAGAGGATCGCGGGCGTCGGCAGCGTCGCCGGCGCGCTGGCGAGCGGATAGCCGAAGACGGTGATGATGAAACCTGTCGCAGAGGCGACGTTCTTCCACAAGTAGAGCTGCTTGATCCGGCGGCGGCCCGGTAACAACGGCCAGTTGTAGGACAGTCCCAGCGCGTGAAAGGCCAGGCGAAGCGGCGTGATCGCGGGTGCGATCAAGTGGCTGGCGACGAACGATCCGGCGAGCGCGGCGAGGCCCAACCAGCGAATCGCCCGCTGATGACGGTCGACGAAGGCCGTGCCGGGAATCTCGTTGACCGTGTCCTCCCGCAGATCGACCACGCGGTTGAGCAGGTTGACCAGGAACCAGTCCAGCGCGCAGATTCCGGCCAGCAACCAGGGACGGTTGCCGGTGAAGATGAAACCAAAAGTCAGCGTGCCGAGCGCGGCGATCGCGACGATGTGCAGGCGCGCGATCACTGGGCTCTGTCTGATAATTCGCGCAGCGAATTATCGGCAGAGCCCCCGTGAACGTGC
>CAZMLI010000422.1:0-4145 GCA_964566865.1 uncultured Planctomycetota bacterium | reverse complement strand
CCGAGGCACAGCGGCTCTTCAGCCATGCCCGCCGGCCGTTCGCCGGGCGGGACGCGAGCCTGCGGCCGGTTTTTCGTGAGCTGGCCCGACGCAACCCGCGCAGCCTGGCGCTGGGGCTGCGCGACCGGCACCCCGACGTTCGGCGGCTCTGCCTGGAAGCGCTGGACTACCCCTGGGTCCAGCGACGTGGGCTGCTCGACGACGATCCGCTGGTGCGCTTTGCCGCCGGCCGGATGGTGGCGGATCCCTTGACGACCGCGCGGGCGCTGCTGAAGCTGGGCTCCGCGGCCGGTCTGCGTGGGACGCGTCAGCTGCTGCTGGCGCAGCCTCCCACCCGGCGCTACCGCTTGCTGCTGGCGCTGCCCGCGCAGCCGATGCTGATCAACTGGCTGGCCGAAATGCGAGGAGCCGACGCGAGCCATCGGCTGCGAGATCTCGCCGCCACCGACGGACCGGTCGCGACGGCGGCACGCCGGGCATTGCTCGGGCAAGGGGATGCCGCAGCGCTCGGCCAGGCCTGGTCACGCTTGACCCGGGACCCCAGCCTGGCTGACGCCGAGGCGCTGGCGATCCATCTGGGACCGGACAGCCGCGAACGGCTCGACCGCCTGTTGACGGGCTGGGAAAAGTCCAAGGACACGCGCTACAAGCCGCTGCTGGCGCTGCTTTCTCCCCTGTATGACCATCTCGAACGAATCGGCGACGAGCCGGACCCGAGCGCGGAGCGGCAACGGCTGGCCCGGCTGCTCGCGACGGGTGGCGCCCAGCGCTGGATGTTACGCCGGCATCAACGCCTGGTCGACCGGCTGCTGCCTGGACAGGCCGGCGTGACGCTGGCTGCGCTGCGGATCCCAGCGCCGGGCAAGCTGGGCCTGGCGCTGATCCGCCTCTGGGCCGGCTTGCGCGGCGCCGACCCCAGCGCCTGGCAACGCCTGTCGACCGGCCCCGCAGCCTGGACCAGCCCCAATGCTGCACTGCGCGCCACCGGACTCGACCCGGAGCAACGGATGATCCTGCGCGTCTGGCGACCCGCACCGCAGCGACCGTTCTCGCTGCATGGCGAGCTGCGTATGCCGTTTCCCGCCGTCATCGCGTTCGGCCTGTCCGACCGGATGCAGCTGCTGGGCTATCTGCTGCGGATTCGCCCGGCAGGCGTGCGGGCACTGTCGATGACCGCTCCGGGTCACTATCGCATCGAGCTGGATCGCGGTTCGCTCGCGCTTCGTTTCGTCGAGCGACGTTGCCTGATCGGCCCGCATCAGGCCGCGATCGACGACTTCCTCGCCGGGCCAGCCGCCCGATCGCCCAGTGGGCCGACGCTGGAGCTGCCCGTGCATCACTGGATCGCGCAGGCCCAGGTTCCTTCGCTGTTGTCGGCGATGGCCAATCTGTTCGTCGAAGCGCGTTTCGCGATCGGCGCCGACCTGCGCATCACCGCTGACGGCGCGCGTCTGGCCGTGCGGATCGGCAAGCTGCCGCAGCGAATCTCGCGACTGCTGACGGTCAAGCCCGCGCGCCTGCTCGAGGCGCCGCGCAAGCTGTTGCCGCGCGGCACGCGCGCTGTGGCGCTGATCAATCTGCGGCCGGAAGCGCTGGTCGACCTGGTGCGTGACTGGCCGCTGAAGTGGTATCAGAAGCCGGTTGGATTCCTGGCGGGATCACAGAAGGAAAAGCTGGTCGAGAGCCTGATGGCACTGCGCTCTGAAGCCGGGGTGGCGCTGCTGCCGGATGGCAAACCGATCCTGTTCGTCCAGATCCTCCCGGAGCGAATCCAGCCGGAGCTCGGACGCTTGCGCAAGGGCGGCCGCCAGGCTCGGGTCATCGGTAACTTCCTGGTGCTGGCCGACAAGGGCGTCGATTTACGGCGGCTGGGCAAGGCGCCGTTCATGGGCACGCCAGGCTGGAAGACCGCCAGTGCCGGCTACCTCTTCGTGGACAGCGGACGAATGGATCTGCCGGCGCCGCTGGGCAGCCTGGGCCTGCTCCTCGGCAGGCTGGACAAGCGCAACACCTCCTTCATCTGCAGCATCCGCCATCGACCGCTGATGAAGGCACAGGCGCCCGAGATCCGGGGCTGGCGCGATCTGTCCGGGCTGTCCCTGCCGGTGCTGGGAACCAGCGAGAATCCGCCCGCGCGGCTGGTTCTGGAAGGCACGTTGCTCGGCGCATGGCCCCGAGGGCCCGGAAAGATACAGCTGCGCGGCGGAAAGCTGCGACTGACGCTCGGCAGTAGCGTAAAGCCGGGGAGCGGCCTCCTGCTGGACCAGGGAAAGCTGCGCGGCAGCAGCTGGCGCGCGGGACGATCGGCACGCCGGATTCCCTTGACCAAAGCCCAGGTCGCCGCGCTGCTCTTCCGTAGTTACGGCTGGCGCATCATTCCGTAGGGGCTTCTCCCCCGCCGCGATGGTTTGGCACAGCGGCGGGGGGCAAGCCCCCGCCCTACGGATCACACGCGGCTGGCGCATCATTCCGTAGATACTATGAGCGGGTTCCTACGATGATTGGACCTTAGCAACGGAAGGAACACAGGTTTCAGAGACATCATTTCGCACCGGTTGGCCCCGATCCCTGCGAGCTTAACAGGCTACAGGGAACTGGGAACTGGGAATTGAAACAGGGAATGCAGAGGTGCGATATTGGACGGGGTAGCTGATGGATTCGGCCATTTCTAATTCAAAATCGCCAGTTGCCTGTTCCCTGTCGCCTGTTCAGAAGAGCAAGGCTACAGGAGCAAGCGAAGCTCATCAATGTTGGCTACCTGAGCGGAGCGGATACCGCAGAGACGCGCGTTCGGTCGCTTCCCTTCGTGAGCGCCGAGACGACGGATCAATGAACGTGGAGTGAAGCACCCTTGACAGAGGCGTGCTCATAGTAGGGCGGGGGCTTGTCCCCCGCCGCGACCCGCGACGACCTACTTCTTGTCCAGGCTTTTCAGCGTCTGCTCCAGACGCAGTTTTTGCTCGGCCGACAGCTTGCCAACCGCCAGTGTCTTCTCCAGGTAGGGCCTCACGCCCGGGCCCAGTGCGACCAGCGACTTCTGGGCACGCTCGCGCACCTTGAACGCCGGAGCGTCCAGCGCCTTGATCAGGTCGAGCACCGTCTGGCGCAGCCCGGCGGGCAGCCCTTGTTGCGGCTGAATCGCGCGATCGATCAGGTCCAGCGGGAGCAACAGGGTGTGTGACCCGACCAGCACCTGGATCTCAGGCTTACCGAGAAAACCCTGCAACTGGTTGCCGTCGAACAGCAGGATCGTCGCCTCGCGCCGCTGGCCGCGCAGGCGCAGTTGCTTGACCTGCCGCCAGTTGATCTTCAGCCGGCCGAACTCACTGTCCAGCTCGCAGGTCCTGGCCTTCACGCGGCAAACCAGTCGGTCGCCGTTGCGCAGCTCGAATTCGTACTCACCCGGTTCGCGGATCTCCGACGCCGCGGATCGCGCCGGGCTGAAGGCCAGCAGACTCGTGAGCGGGTAGATCACCGTCTTGCCGGAGATCAGCACCATCTCGACTTGCTTGTTGAGCACCAGACAACCCAGTCGGCTGCCGCTGGCCAGCACCAGCCGGTGGCCCCAGTTGTCCTGCTCGATCATCTGCAACCGACCGACTTCGCCGAGCTTCAGCGTCAGCCGACCGAGCCGAGTCTGGACCATCAGCGGCTTGGCCAGCGCCTTGACGATCAAACGATCCCCCCGCATCAGGTGTACGACCATCGCATCGGCGGGCGGGGCTTGCAGCTTGGCGCCCTTGAAGGCGAGCGAGCGCACGCGCCCCCAGGGAATTTTCAGCACCTGTCCGCCGAGCAGCTCGAGCGTCAGCTGATCGGAGTCGATCTCGCCGACCACGATCTGGCCGTCCTTGAAGCCGAAACGAAAGCTGCCGGGGATGCCGGACATGCCGACGCCCCACAACTGGCTCTGCGCCACCTTGATCGTGCGGTTGGCAGCGCGAATCGTCAACGGTCCCAGGTCGAGCGTGCCACGCAGGCTGCGTGCGTCGTCGAGCACCACCAGGTCGGCCGTGGGGTCGGTCAGGATGTCCAATCCGGCGAGGCTGCTGCCGCCCTTGAAGTTGGTCAGCAGCCGTCGGATCTTGCTCGGCAAGCCCGCGAGCGCCTTGAACTTGCTGAAGCCCTGCAGCTTCTTCTTCGCA
>CAZMLI010000421.1:0-4163 GCA_964566865.1 uncultured Planctomycetota bacterium | reverse complement strand
GTTGGGTTACGCTATCGCCAGCACTGTCAACCAGGCAACCTACGAACTGACAGCAACAGTGGGGTTTTACGTTTTTACTTATAACTTAAAACATACAACTTAAAACCCAAAACTCCTCTTTCCACATGCAACAACTCCTAAACAAAATCCACTCAAATCAATGGGTAGTGATGGGTATCTTAAACGTCACCCCCGATTCATTCTCCGATGGCGGTCAGTTCAACCAGCTGGACAACGCGCTAAGACATGCGCTGCAAATGCAGAAAGAAGGTGCCGATATTATTGATATTGGCGGCGAGTCTACACGCCCTGGAGCTAAACCTGTTTCGTTAGCCGAAGAACTTGATCGCGTTATCCCGGTCATCAAAAAAATTCGACAGCATTCCGATATTGCCATATCCATTGATACCAGCAAGCCTGAAGTCATGCAGGCGGCAATTGATGCCGGTGCCAGCATGGTGAATGATATTAATGCATTACATGCTGAGGGTGCGCTAGAGGTTTGTGTTAAACACCAGGTTCCTGTGTGTTTGATGCACAAACAGGGTAATCCACAGACCATGCAGGATAACCCTAAATACACGGATATTGTTGATGAAATCAGGCAGTATTTTCTGACGCGAGCCAGTTGTTGTGTAAAAGCGGGTATTCGCAGTGAAAATATTTTTATTGATCCTGGCTTTGGATTTGGCAAAACACTGGAAAATAACCTATCTTTATTAAAAGAGATAAAGAAATTTTGTTTGCTGGGTTATCCTGCCACGCATTATCCTTTGCTGGTGGGCATATCCAGAAAGAGCATGTTTGCAGCATTGCTTGACAGAAATGTCGAGCAAAGGCTGGTTGCCAGTACATCAGCAGTTGTTATTGCTTATCAAAAAGGTGCGCGCTTTTTTCGGGTACACGATGTAGCAGAGACATGTGATGCGTTAAAATTATGTGAAGCAGTGGCCTAACGAACAAATTACAGGAAAGAACAATGACAAAAAAATATTTTGGTACAGATGGGATTCGCGGCAAAGTAGGCACAGGTTTAATGAGCCCTGATAAAGTGCTGAAGCTGGGCTGGGCGGTTGGCCGTGTGCTCGCCTCACATAAAAATGAGACGGGGCAGGTTAACCCGAAGCAGAATAATCCTGCTGTTAATAATACCGCTGTTAATAATAGAGTTGTTATTGGCAAAGATACCCGTATTTCAGGTTATATGTTTGAATCAGCGCTGGAGGCAGGCCTATCTGCCGCTGGCGTTGATATTGATCTACTCGGACCGATGCCAACACCGGGTATCGCTTATTTAACACGAACCTTACGGGCTTCAGCTGGCATTGTTATTAGTGCATCGCATAATCCGTTTTATGATAATGGGCTTAAGTTCTTTTCTCCTGAGGGCGAAAAACTTGACGATGAAATCGAACATGAGATAGAAGCCATGTTTGAGTCTGAAATGAAAATCGTCGAACCTTCCAAGCTAGGCAAGGCGCGCCGTGTTGTTGATGCGAACGGCCGTTATGTTGAATCCTGCAAAGCAACCATTCCCATGAATGTTCGCTTTAATGGCCTGAAAGTGGTACTTGATTGTTCAAATGGTGCTACCTATGATATTGCCCCCAAAGTGTTTGCTGAGTTAGGTGCTCTGGTTATTTCTACAGGTGATAAGCCGGATGGTTTGAATATAAACCTGAAGTGCGGTTCAACCGATCCAGACTATTTGGTCGCCCGCGTCAAAGCTGAAGGTGCAGATTTGGGCATTGCTTTTGATGGTGATGGTGACCGCGTATTGATGGTCGATCACCAGGGTGGCGTGGTTGATGGTGATGAACTGTTATACATCATTGCTCGTTCTCGCCTGAGTGACGGTGAGGATGTAGGCGGTGTTGTTGGCACATTGATGTCTAATTTGGGTATGGAGTTAGCGATAAAAGAGTTGGGGCTGGGTTTTGCGCGTAGCCAGGTGGGCGATCGTTATGTATTAGAAACCATGAACGAAAAAGGCTGGATCCTTGGTGGCGAGTCTTCAGGTCATATTATTTGTCTGGATAGAACCACCACAGGTGATGGCATTGTTTCCGCGCTACAGGTACTGGCTTACCTGGCAAAAGAAAACATGACTTTACGCGAAGCTGCATCTGGCATGACAAAGTTCCCGCAAATAATGATTAATGTGCCACTCTCTATGTCACTATCCTGCCATGCTGACCCAATGCAGTCACCAGCTGTGCAGCAATCAGTGAAGCAGGCTGAAACGAAACTTAATGGCCGCGGGCGTGTACTGTTAAGGCCGTCAGGTACCGAGCCGTTAATTCGTGTTATGGTTGAAGGCGAAGACGAGCATCTGGTTTCGCAACTGGCAAACGATATTGCTACACAGGTTGCTCAAGCTGCACAGGCGGCTTAATAGCTGAGTTTTACCCTAATCCTCTATTAGTATGGATTAGGGTTTTAAGTTGTATGTTTTAAGTTTTTTCTTAAAGATTAGCATGGGTAATTACCTGTGCGTGAATTGCTTATAACTTAAAACCTTTTACTTAGAGCCCTGCTTTTGTCTCAAAATAAGCAAAATCTATCAACACTCCCCATAAATAGCCTTTATCAATATTGATTTATTGCCTTCTGACAGGTATCCTTCACAGCCTTTAAAATACACATAGAATAAATTGAAGGAACGAGTAGTGGTGTATGGATGCACCGTTTACGAGCCAAAGGATGGAATTATCACGTAAGCCCCGAAGGGGTGCCAGAAAGTGTGAGCGGCATGGATGATACGAATAATAGATAAGAGGAGAATATAATGCGTCAGGTAATGGTAGCTGGCAACTGGAAAATGAATGGCTCCAGTGATTCAGTAAAAGAATTAATGGCCGGTATCAAAGAAGGCATGGCCTCCCTTACAAAAGTAGAAGCGGCAAAAGCTGAGGTGGTGGTATGTCCTCCTGCTGTCTATATTTCTCGTGTTTGTGATGCTGCTGACGACACAGCAATCAAAGTTGGCGCACAAAATATTTGTGACGAAGACAAAGGTGCCTTCACCGGTGAGATTTCAGCGGATATGCTGAAAGACATTGGCTGTGAATATGCCATTATTGGTCATTCAGAACGCCGTGCCCTGTATGGTGAGAGTGATGAGTTAATAGCAAAACGTTTCGTTGCTGCTCGCCGTAATGGTATTAAACCCATTTTTTGTATTGGTGAAAGCCTGGAAGAGCGTGAAGCTGGCATCACCAATGATGTATGCGCACGTCAAATTGATGCGGTTATTGCATTAGAAGGAGTTGAGGCGCTGGCTGACGGGGTTATTGCCTATGAGCCGGTATGGGCGATTGGTACTGGTAAAACAGCCAGTCCGGAACAGGCGCAGGAAGTGCATGCGTTTATTCGTGGCAAGATTGCTGCACTAAACGCTGATGTGGCTGAAGGCTTGCGCATATTGTACGGTGGCAGCATGAATCCGGGCAATGCAAAAGATTTAATCGGTCAGCCAGATATCGACGGCGGTTTGATTGGTGGTGCATCACTGAAAGCAGAAGACTTTTTAGCGATTTGCAAAGCAGCGTAATAATGGTTAATGGTTAATTCTTAATTCTTAATTGTTAATAAAGAGGGTTTTTTAAGTGGACGTTATTCTTCTTGTATTACATGTATTTTTATCGCTGGGCATAATCACCCTGGTGCTGCTGCAAAAAGGCGCGGGCGCTTCTGCGGGCGCTGCCTTTGGTGGCGGCGGTGGCGGCGGCGCAGGTAGTGTGTTTGGTGCTACTGGTTCATCTAACTTTTTAAGTAAAACCACAGCGATTTTTGCCATAGGTTTTTTTATTAACAGCCTGGTACTGGCTTACCTGGCAGCCAATCGAGAAGTGCAGACGGATAGTGTGTTGGATGCGTTGATTGAGCAGCCGGTTGCAGAAGAAGTGATAGAAGTACCGAGAGATGCAGATGTGCCGGCGCCTGAAGGTTTTTTCATTCCTGGCGCGGTGGCACCAGATGAAATGCCAGGTGATATACCGCCGCCTGCGAATTAATTACGAATTACGAATTACGAATTACGAATTTTCTTTGGCTCTGGTTATTTATTGCCAACAAAACTATATGTAGTCACTTAGCGAAAAACAAGAGTTGGCTAATGAGCAGTAGCACATGGAAGTGCTGTTATGTCCATGGATGGACGG
>CAZMLI010000420.1:0-4193 GCA_964566865.1 uncultured Planctomycetota bacterium | reverse complement strand
GTGGTCTTCAGCAGCGGTGTGGCGACCGTCAGCATCACCCTGTTCAAGGCGGAGAAATTCGTCGGCGGCGACAAGTTCGGCTTGAAGGATCACCTGGGCTTTGAGGGCAGAAGGCCGGGCGCACCACTCGACGTCGTGGCGGCGGCGCTGGATCACTTCATCCTGACGATCGTCAACCCGCAGGAATCGAACGTGGCCTTCGCCGGCATGAACACGGCCACGGCGCAGGACGCCTTCGACAACCCCACGACCGTGCCGGCCGGCGCGACGATCACCGCCAGTACCGACGGGTCGATGAGCAATGACAGCCTCTCGGCCGGCGATTTCGTGGGTGGCGTGGCCGACATCACCCTCAAGGCAACCAAGTACACCTTCGGCAGCGGCAGCGCACCGGAGGTGGTCGTCTTCACCATCACCAGTGGGGGAGTCAGCGCGACTTCGGCGGACATTACCTTCTGCGATGAGGGCGCGCCCTGCTTCGGCGGAGGCGGAGGGGGCTAACCGCCTATGTACCGGTGAGCCTGCGGGCGCAGTTGTTGCTGTTGTTGCTGGTGGTCGGCATGGTGCCGCTGGGTATCGCCAGCTACCGACTGATCGATCTCAACTCCCGCGAGATGACGGTTCGGATCCAGGAAGGGCACCTCGAGCTGGCGCGCGGATTCTCGGACCGGATCGAGAACAAGTTGCTGACCGCGACGAAGCAGATCGTCGGGGCGGTCCACAGCGAGGAGTTCGAGTCCCGCACGCTGCCCCAGAAGAAAGCCTATCTGGTCTGGGTGATGAAGCAGTATGAGGAGATCAATGCGATCACGCTGGTCAGCAAGAGCGGCCAGATGCACCAATCATATGACCTCACCAGCCGGACCTTGCCGGAGATCGAAGCGCACCTCGAGCGGATCCCTTACCGCAAGGCGCTGGCCCAGCGCACCGTGCTCTACTCCGAGGTCTTCAGCGCCAGCGCCGAGGGCGCGAACCGGGTCAACATCATCGTGCCCACGCCGGAGGGCAGCTTCGTCGTCGCCGCCGAGCTGGGGTTGGATCGGCTGCAGGCAGACAGCGAGAATCAGGTCGTCGGCAAGACAGGACGCAGTTACATCGTCGACCGGGAAGGTCGACTGGTGGCACATCCGGATCGCGCCAGAGCCAGCGCGCGCGAGCGGATTTCCCGACCCGGCCTGCGGGGATTGCTGCTCAAGACCAAACGGGGCTCCACGGCGTTCGACCTCGATGGCGGGCGGGTGCTGGCCAGCTTCGCCAGCGTGCCCGGCATTGGCTGGTCAGTGGTGGTCGAACAGCCCGAGGCGGAGGCCTTCGAGACAACGCGCCGGATGACACGCACCAGTCTGGGCGTCGCGCTGGTCTGCGGTGCGCTGGCCCTGCTGATCGGGATCTGGATGGCCGGTGGCATCGCCCGTCCGATGATCCGACTGGCAGCCGGCGCGATGGAGCTCGGACGCGGCAATCTGGGGCACCGCGTGCCGGAGGTGGCGGGGGGGGAGATCGGGGTGCTGACCCGGACCTTCAACCAGATGGGCGCCTCGCTCGAGGATCGCAACCTCAAGCTGGCCCAGCTCAATCAGATCTCCCACGAACTGAGCCGGATCAACGACGACCAGGAACTGCTGGATCACGGCGCAAGGACGCTGGCTCAGATCTTTCCCCAGGCCTCGGCGGGCATGGCGCTGTTCGACGAACATCACCTGGCGCCGCGGATGGGCCCGCCACTCTGCGAACCCGCCGAGGCGCGAATCGCCCCGGGAGACGCATTGCTCGAGGCGGTCGGTTCGACGGGCGAGGGCATCTTCATCAACGACTGGCCCGATACGCCCGGGTCAGTCGGCAACGGGGTGCGGTTATTCCCGACTGCCCAACATCTGCTGTGTGTGCCGCTGGGTGTGCACGATCGCCAGACCGGCCTGATCTACCTCGTTGCCGACCGGGACGCGCCACCGTTCGAGGCGAGTCACCTCGAGTTCGTCCAGGTGATCGCCGCCGGCATGGCGGTCAGCCTGGAGAACATCCGGCTGACCGGGGAGATGGTGGACAAGGTGCGAATGCAGGAGGAGCTCAAGCTGGCCGAGGCGACCCAGCAGACACTGCTCAGCCTGCGGGAGCTCGACCTGCCGGATCTGCAGGTGATCAGCCACATCGAGCCAGCAAGCGAGACGGGCGGAGACTACCTCAGCCTGATTGAAGACCCGGAGCGCAATCGTGTTGCCCTGTTGATCGGCGACGTGACCGGACACGGCGCGCCAGCGGCCCTGCTGACTGCGGCCACCAATGGCTACGTGCGACATCTGGAGAGCCTGGTCCAGGAGGAGTCACAGCTCGACTGGCTCTCGCCGTCACGCTCGCTGACCCAGCTGAACCGGATCATCCACGCCTCCGCCAAGGGCCGGCTGCTGATGACCTTCTTCGCCGGGGTCTACGATTGCGCCTCGCGCCGCCTGCGATTCGCCAACGCCGGTCATCCCCTGCCGCTACTGTTGCGGCCGGTGCAGAAGTCGCCGACCGGCAAGCTGCCGCGGCAACAGATCAAGGTGCTCAAGGCGATCGGGCCGATCCTGGGCGACGAGCAACAGCCGCAATACGAGGAACGGGAGGTCTATCTGCGCAGCGGAGACACCCTGGTCTGGCACACCGATGGCGTGCCGGAGTGCCGCAATCACAAGGGCAAGATCTACAGTCAGCGAAAGCTGGAACGACTGCTGCGCAAGAACGCGACCGCCGATCCCCAGACCCTGCGTAGCGTGGTGCTCGATGATCTTGACAAATTTCGCCAGGGGGCCCCGCTGGCCGATGATCTGACCCTGTCGCTGAGCCAGGTGCCGTTCGACCAGGGGCGGCTCGGACAGCTGCTCGAAACGCTGGAGCCAGCCCAGCGTCACTGCACCGTGCTGCTGCGTCCGAACCGGATGCGCGATGAACTGATGTCGCTGTTGACAGATATCGGGCTACTGCCCGAGGCGGTCAACCCGGACGAGGTGGACGATCTCAGCACGATGCTCGACGACGAAAGGGTGCTCTTTGTCGACGCCCAGCTGGCCACCGCTTGCCCGGAGGACTTTTCCGGACCCGGCTCCGACCGGGTGATCATGCTCGCCTTCCTGCCGCTGACCGCTGAAGACCTGGCGCTGACCCTCGGCAGCGGATTTCCCAAGCAGCTCGTGGCCTACAATTCCGCCTATCACACAGGGGACCTGCTGAGCTGCATCGAAGGCGCCCTGGGCGAAGCCAGGTTCGGCATCGAACATGCGTTCCAGGGGCGCGGGGTTGGCATCAAGATGCCTCTCTCGAGCAAGCATGACCTGGAGCAGGCCCGGATCCAGCTGGTGGAATTCTGCCAGGACATCGGCATCAAGCGCTTCTGGTTGCATGCCGTCGAGCTGATCCTCGTCGAGCTGGGAACCAACGCGCTGGATTACGCCATGTCAGACGATTCGACCCAGCCGCCCCGGTTCAATTGCGTCTATGACGGCGACCGGGGGGATCTGCATCTCAGCGTGGCCGACCCGGCCGGGGCGCACGCCTGGCCCAAGGTTGTCGGATCGCTGCTGCGCAGGCAACGGGGCACGGACCTGCCTCCGGTAGAGGGCCACAAGGGCGCGGGAGTGGGATTTCTCAGGGTTCTCGAACATGCGCACGCATTGCGCATCGTCGTCGATCCAGGCAAGCGCACGGAGGTCCACGTGCGAATCCACCCCGCCGGTTCGCGCAAAAAGTTGATTCAATCCAATCGATCGGTTAGCTTCTTCGCAGCGAAAGGTTAGACCATGGCGAATCAGCTCAAAATCGATATCCAGCCCGAAGACGATGCCACCCGAGTCACCATCAGCGGGATGCTGAATGAGGACGCGGACCTGGAACCCCTGAGCGGCCTGCAGGGCCTGATCCGGATCGACTCTGGCGGTCTGGAGTCGATCTTCTCTTCCGGAATTCGCAACTGGATCCAGGCCATTCGTCTGCTCGAAGATCAGGGCGGCGGGATCGAATTCGTCCGGGTCTCGGTGATGTTGATCGAGCAGTTCAACCTGATCTCCAATACCAAGGGCAAGGGCACCGTTCGCAGCTTCTTCGCGCCTTACTACTGCGAGACCTGCGACAATACGCTGGACATCCTGATCAAGGTGCACGACCATCCCGACCTTTTCCTGCAGCCCGGCGAGGTGGAACAGGCGCCGGAGATGAACTGC
>CAZMLI010000419.1:0-4206 GCA_964566865.1 uncultured Planctomycetota bacterium | reverse complement strand
TCTTCCTCATCCATCTGCGGGTGCCGTCCCTCGATTCGTGAACGGCGGGCGGCGTAGACGACCAGCCCGACGAACAGCGCTATGATCGCGATCACGATTCCGATCGGGATCCAGAAGTTCGAGGGGCTCTGTTGGCCGGCTGCCTGGGCCAGCATCGGAACCAGGGTCATCGGGTTCATACGTCTGCCTCCGCACTCTGGGGATAGGTCAAGATACAGCCATTGCGGTCGATCGAAAGGTCCAGCGGGACGGCGCCGAAGCGCGCGAGCGCCTGTCGCACCGCATCGGTTTTTTCTGGCGGACAGAGGGCCAGCAGCGATCCGCCACCGCCGGCGCCGCAGAGCTTGGCCGCTTCCGCGCCGGCCTCCATCGCGATCCGGACCAGCGCGTCCAGCCGCGGGCTGGTCACTTCGGGGTGCAGCTCCTGGCGGTGAGCCCAGTCGGTGCGGACGGCCTCGCAGAGCCGGTCCCAGTCGCCGTCGGCCAGGGCGTCGGCCGCTTCGATCGCGGCTTGATGGATCCCGTGCAACTGGGTCATCGTGTCCCGATCGCCGTTGACGGCCGACTTGATCACTTCCCAGTTCGGCTGGCCGGAGAAGTGGGCCTCGCCGGTGAAGGCGACCACCAATCCCTCGTTGAACCACGAGAGCAGGCGATGGGACATCGGGATCTCCTGACGCCGGACGCGGCCGGCGGAGAATTCGATGCGCTGCAGGCCGCCAAAGTAGGCGGCGTAATAGTCCTGTCGGCCGGTTGGCACGCCCAGCAGGCCGGCCTCGACTTCGGCCAGCGTATTGATCATCTGATGCGGGTTGGTCACCAGGCCGTCCAGCTCCGAGACGGCGCGCGCCAGCGCGACCAGCAGGGAGGAGCTGGCACCTAGCCCGGATCCTCTCGGCGCCTCGTTGTGCAGGCGGACCGCGATGCCGCCACCGGTCCAGAAGCAGTTGACGGCCCGGGCAGCCAGCGCGAGAGCGCCGCTCTCCGGAATCTCGTGCGGCTTCAGCTTGCCCGTGACGCCAAGGTCGACCGACTCGATCTGGATCAGGTTGTCGTCGGTCAGCCAGACCGAGGCCGTGCTGGACAGCGTGACCGAGAGGTTGATCGTCGTGGCCTGTCCGAGCAGCAGGTACAGCGGATAGAGATCGATCGTACCGCCGGCGAGGTCGATGCGGTTGGGGCAGCTGGCGCGGACGATTTCGGGATGGGACGGGCGCATCAGGCTTGACCGTATCCGGCGGGATGCGACTGGCGAAAACGCCAGGCGGTTTCGATGATCTCCGCCAGCTCCTCGTAGCGCGGCGCAAATCCCAGGTCCTGCTGGATGCGCGTGGCGGCTGCCGTCAGCGCCGGTGGGTCTCCGGCTCGGCGCGGGCCATCCAGCGTGGGGATTTCCAGGCCGCTGATCGTGCGGGCGGTCTGCGTCACCTCGCGCACCGAGTAGCCGCGTCCCGCGCCGACGTTGTAGATTGCGTGGCGTCCGGGTGAGAGCTGCTCCAGCGCCAGTCGATGGGCCTCGGCCAGATCGCAGACATGCACGTAGTCGCGAACGCAGGTTCCGTCCGCGGTGGGGTAGTCGACGCCCTGAATCTGCAGTGGGGCGCCGCCCGCGTTCGTCGCCAGCAACGACGGGATCAGGTGTGTCTCCGGGTCGTGATCTTCCCCCAGGCTGCCGTCGGGCCAGGCGCCGGCGGCGTTGAAGTAGCGCAGGGAGATCGCGCCCAGTTCACCGGCGGAACAGACGTCCGTCAGCACCCGTTCGAACAACAGCTTGGACTGACCATACGGGGACAGCGGCGCCAGTTGGGCGTCCTCCGCGATCGGGACCTGCTCGGGCACGCCGTAGACCGCGGCGCTCGAGGAGAAGACGAAGCGCCGCACGCCCGCGGCCATACAGCCCTCGAGCAGCAGGATGCTGTCGGCCACATTGGCTCGGTGGTAGGCCAGCGGGTTCGCGACGGATTCGCTGACCAGGGTGCGCCCCGCGAGATGCACGACCGCCTCGAGCTGTTCGGCTTCCACGGTCTGGCGCACCAGCGCGACGTCTGCGATCGAGCCGACGACCAGCTTGACCTCCGGATCGACCGCGGCGCGGTGCCCGGTCGAGAGGTCGTCGAGCACGACCGGGTGGTGCCCAGCCTCACGCAGCCAGCGGGTGGTGATGCTGCCGATGTATCCCGCCCCACCGCTGATCAGGACGCGCATCAGGCAGGCTGCTACGCCAGCGCCATGGCCGCGCGGAAGTACTCGATGGTGCGCACGAGACCCTCGCTGCGGTCGATCTTGGGCTCCCAGCCGATCAGTTTGCGCGCCCTGGTGATATCCGGGCAGCGCACCTTGGGGTCGTCCTGCGGCAGATCCATGAACTTGATCTCACTCTTCGAGTTGGTGAGATCGAGGATCTCCTGCGCGATCTCGAGGATGGTGACCTCGACCGGGTTGCCCAGGTTGACCGGGGCGCGCACTTCGGGGTCTTCCTTGGCGACCAGCAGCAGGAACGCCTCGATCAGATCGTCGACGTAGCAAAAACTGCGGGTCTGCGAGCCGTCGCCGTAGATCGTCAGCGGCTCGCCGCTGAGGGCCTGGCCGATCAGGTTCGGCAGCACGCGGCCGTCATCGAGGCGCATCCTCGGACCGTAGGTATTGAAGATCCGCGCGATGCGCGAGTCCACGCCGTGGCTCTGATGGTAGGCCATCGTCATCGCTTCGGCGAAGCGCTTGGCCTCGTCATAAACGCCGCGGGGGCCGATCGGGTTGACGCGGCCCCAGTAGTCCTCGGTTTGCGGGTGCACCTCGGGATCGCCATAGACCTCGCTCGTCGAGGCCTGCAGGAAGCGGGCGCCCTTGGCCATCGCCAGTCCCAGCGCGTTGTGCGTGCCCAGCGAGCCGACCTTGAGGATCTGGATCGGCAGCAGCTTGAAGTCGGCCGGGCTGGCCGGGCTGGCCAGATGCAGCACGGCGTCGACATCGCCCTTGACGTAGAGAAACTCGGTCACGTCCTGCTTGATGAAGGTGAACTGATCGTTGCCCAGCAGGTGCGCGATATTCTCGGGCCGCCCGGTGATCAAGTTGTCAATGACGATCACCTCGTCGCCGCGCGCGATCAGAGCGTCGCTCAGGTGCGACCCGACGAAGCCTGCGCCTCCGGTGACTACTACTCGCATCTCGATCTCCCGATTGTCATTTTCGCAGTGCGGCCACTCTGGTTCGCAAGTTTGGTTGCTCTGGCTCCAGGCGCAACGCGTCCTGGTAACACCTGACCGCCGCGGGTCTGCGTTTGTTTGCCAGCAGCAAATCGCCCAGCTCGACATGCAGCTGGTACAGCCGGTTGTTTGCCCTAAGCCCGTCGCGCAGAACCCGTTCCGCCTTGGCGATTTGCTTGCTCCGCAGGAGCGTCGCCGCGCGGATCTGGAAGATTCTGCCCCAGCGTTTCCCGTTCTCCAGCAGCTTGCCCGTGTCGTCCATCGCTCGCTGCAGGTCCTTCATGCGCAAGGCGAGCTCCGCGCTGGCCAGCCGGGCCAGTTGATGCTCCGGATAGCGCATCAGCAGGTAATCGAGCGTCTGCCTCGTCAAAGCGTCGTTGCCCTCTTTCAGCCGGGTTTTCGCCACGTAATAGAGGACGACCTCTTCTTTGGTGATGTTCTTGAGGAGCAGCATCCCGAGTCTCACCGGCTTCTTGGATTTGATCGCCTGGTCGATCGGCCGCAGTAGCAGCTTGGTATAGGCGGATTCGACTCCATGATAGTAGCCCATGCCGATACTGACTAGACCGCGCCACATTAATTCCTGTGCCTTCTTCGGGTTCTGGCTCATCATCGCCTGCTGCATTTCGGAGATGGACTTGGCCATGTCGAGTGCCTCGCCATGGTTGATCTTGCGCCCCTCTCCGTAGTACGGTCCGCCGGCAAATAGCTCGTGGATCAGCGATTTCTCGCTGGGCTGGGTCGGTTTCGGCGTCACCGGAACCTGCGCCATCTCGAGCAGCATGTCGTGCGCCCGTTTGTACTCCCCCGCCAGCGCATAGATGTTGGCGATCAGCAGCCTGATCGTATTGTCCCAGGGGCGAATGGCCAGCACCCGCTTGGCGGAGGTCAGTGCCTGCTTGTAGCTGTGGCTCTCGAGGTAGAGCCAGGACAGGCTCTGGTGCGCCACGACGAGGCCACCATCGATGTCGATTGCGGCCTGGCAGGCCTCCAGGGCGAGCCC
>CAZMLI010000418.1:0-4232 GCA_964566865.1 uncultured Planctomycetota bacterium | reverse complement strand
GAGAGCGAACCGCTCTCGAAGCGCCAGGAGGGTCATCAGGTGTTTCCGCCGGAGAGCCCGACGAGCAGGCGCTTCTTGGCCTTTCGCGCGGCGGCGGCGGCGGTCGATAGCGACGAGAAACCCTCGTAATCCCAGCCCAGCTTTGGCGCCAATTCCTGCGCCTGGCTCGTGGCCGAGGTGAGGCTCAACAATACGATCAGCGCGATGACTCTACGCATCGATTTCCCCCATTTGATGTCTGCCCGCGACCTCAACCGACCGAGTTTGACAGAGCGCGGCGCCGAACTCAAGCTTCGCATCGACGGGTCCCGCTCTGCAGAGTATAGTGCGCGCCATGGCGCGGCTGCGGCGGGGTACCAGACTGGGAAAATACCAGCTCGATTCGAAACTTGGATCCGGTGGCTTTGCGACGGTCTGGCGCGCCAAGGACCTGATCGAGCAGCGCTGGGTCGCGCTGAAGGTCAGCGATCCGGTGGACCAGGACGAGGTGCTCGAGGGGGTCATGCAGGAGGAGGTCCGCATCGGCGCCTCGCTGGACCACCCCAACGTGCTGCGGATCCGCAACGCCAACCGGGTGGACGACCGCTACCTGCTGTCGATGGACCTGGCGCTGGAGTCCCTCGAAGATCGGATGCGCCGGCGTCTCTCGACGAACCGGGCGATCGGCTACATCCACCAGATGCTGATGGGACTGGCCTACGCGCATGACCACCAGCTCGTGCACCGCGACATCAAGCCCAGCAACATCTTGCTCTTCGAGGATGACGTGATCCGGCTGGCCGACTTCGGCCTGTCGATGATCGTGGAAAAGACGCTGGTCACGGCCAGCTCGTCCGGCACGCTGAATTACATGGCGCCGGAACAGGCTCACGGCTTTCCGGGCGCCACCTCCGACGTCTTCGGCCTCGGGCTGGTGATCTACCAGATGTTGACCGGCGTGCTGCCGCGCTGGCCCTTCGAGTGGCCCTTCGAGGGCAACCGCAAGCTGCGGCGCAAGGTGCCCCAGGTGCTGGTCGACTGGCTGCGCAAGGCCACGCAGCCGCAGTACAAGCGGCGCCATCACGATGGCCGGCAGATGCTGGCCACCTTCGAACGGCTGCTGCCCGCGCTCAGGCGCCGCCTCGACCCTGACAGCCGGGCCAAGAAGCGCAAGCCGAAGCTGGGCAAGTGGCGAAACCTGCGCCACAGCGAGTGCAAACGAATCCATGGCAAGCGACTGTTCCTGCGCTATGTCTGCCCCACCTGCCAGGGACCGATCAGTGAACACATGCAGGCCTGTCCCTGGTGCGGCCTGACCGATTTTCACTTCATCGGCGCGACGGCCTTTCCGCACTATCACGACCTGTGCGGCCGCGGGCTACTGGCCGAATGGCGCTTCTGCCCCTGGTGCTGGGCGCCGGGCCTGCCGGGGGCCGACGGCAGGCAACGCAAGAACATGCGTTACAAGGTCGCCTGCGGCAAGTGCGAGGGGCCGATGATCGAGGGCATGCGCTACTGCCCCTGGTGCCACGCCAAGCGGACCAGCGCGATCCAGATCCCGGCCTTGCCCAACGAGTGCCGTGGCTGCCGGAGCTCGGTGATTCGTGAGTTCTGGGACTTCTGCCCCTGGTGCGCAAAAGCACTGGGGTAGCGGATCAGTTAGAGATAGAATCTGCGCCATGAAAAGCTACACGCTCGCCATTCTCGGGGCGCTGGCCCTGCTGTCCGGTTGTGCGAAGGATCACAAGATGCAAAAGCCCGACCCGCCCGTCGCCAAACGCGAGGCGCATGACCTGGTGAACCACGGCCATACGCGGCCCGATCCATACTACTGGCTGCGCGATGACAAGCGTGAGAACGAGGCGGTGCTGTCCTACCTGAGGGCCGAGAACGACTATACCAAGCAGCTGCTGGCCCACACCGAGGCGCTGCAAGAGACGTTGTTCCAGGAGATCAAGGGGCGGATCAAGAAGGACGACGCCTCGGTGCCCTACCTGCTCGAGGGCTACTGGTACTACACGCGCTACGAGAAGGGCAAGGAGTACCCGATCCACTGCCGCAAGAGAGGCACGCTCGAAGCCCCGGAGCAGATCTTGCTCGACGTCAACGTCGAGGCGGCCACGCACGACTACTACGCTGCGAGCGGCCTGACCGTCAGCGAGAAGCAGGACATCCTGGCCTATGCCGAAGACAAGGTCAGCCGCCGGATCTACACCATCCGCTTCAAGAATCTAGGCACGAACAAGTGCTACGATGAACAGATCCCCGGCTGCTCCGGGTCGCACGCCTGGGCTTCGGACAACAAGACGCTGTTCTACGTCAAGCGCGAGACCAAGACGCTGCGGGCCTATCAGCTCTGGCGACACGAGCTGGGCACGGCGGTCAGTACGGACACGCTGGTCTATGAAGAGACCGACGACACCTTCTCGATCGGCATCCGTCGCAGCAAGAGCCGCGAGTACCTGATCCTGCACTGTGGCTCGACGCTGGTCAGCGAGGAGCGGGTCCTGGCGGCGAACGATCCGCGGGGCAAATTCGAACCGTTCCTGCCGCGCGAGGCCGCGCACGAGTACTCGATCGGCCACGCCGCCGACCGGTTCTACATCCGCACCAACTGGCAGGCGACCAACTTCCGGCTGATGTCGGCCAAGCTCTCCGAGAGCAAGCACAAGTCCCGCTGGCAGGAGGTGGTGCCCCACCGCGGCGAGGTGCTGCTGTCCGGTTTCGAGCTGTTCCGCGACTATCTGGTGGTCAGCGAGCGGGCCAACGCGCTGCTCGGCATCCGGATCATTCCCTGGGCCGCCCCGGAGAAGGCGCACAGCATCGACTTCGGCGAGGCGGCCTACAGTGCCAGGCCCAGCAACAATCGCAACTTCGAGACCCGCACACTGCGCTACAGCTACTCGTCGCTGGTCACCCCCAGCTCGGTCTTCGACTACGAGATGGAGACGAAGCAGAAAACGCTGAAGAAGCAGGACGAGGTGCTCGGGGGCTACGATCCCGAGGCCTATCACAGCGAGCGAATCTGGGTCACCGCGCGCGATGGCGTGAAGGTCGCCGTCTCGATCGTCTACAAGAAGGACCTCGATCGCAGCCGGCCGCAGCCGCTGTACCAGTACGGTTATGGCTCCTACGGCTACTCGATGGATGCCTCCTTCTCGGCCTCTCGGCTGAGCCTGCTCGAGCGCGGGATGATCTACGCCATCGCCCACATCCGCGGCGGGCAAGAGATGGGCCGCCAGTGGTACGAGAACGGCAAGCTGCTGAACAAGCTCAATACCTTCACCGACTTCATCGACGTCAGCCAGCAGTTGATCGACCGGGGCTATACCACGGCCGGCAAGCTGGTCGCCGGCGGTGGCTCGGCGGGCGGGCTGCTCGTCGGCGCGGTGGCCAACATGGCGCCCGAGCTGTACCACGTGATCATCGCCCGGGTGCCGTTCGTCGACGTGGTGACGACGATGCTCGACGAATCGATCCCGCTGACGACCTTCGAATATGACGAGTGGGGCAATCCCAACGAGAAGGTCTACTACGACTACATGCTGTCCTACTCGCCCTACGACCAGGTGGCGGATCGCCGCTATCCGAACATGTTCGTGCTGACCGGACTGTTCGACTCGCAGGTGCAGTACTGGGAGCCGGCCAAGTGGGTCGCCAAGCTGCGCCACCACAAGCAGGACGACAATCAGCTGTTGCTGCACACCAACATGGAGACCGGACATGGTGGCGCCTCCGGGCGCTTCCGCCGCTTCCGCGAAACCGCGATGGAGTACGCCTTCATCCTGGACCGTCTGGCACACTAGGAGCACGCGCTCGATGCACATCGGGATCACTGGTAAGAACTGCTCGGGCAAGGACACCGTCGCCGAGATTCTCGAGAAGAAGGGGTTCTATCACCACTCGCTGTCGGATGTGATCCGAGCCGAACTGACCAGCCGCGGGCTGGAGTCGACACGCGAGAACCTGATCCGCGTGGGCAACGAGCTGCGTGAGCTGCACGGCGCGCAGATCCTCGCGGAGCGCACGCTCACGCGGCTGGAGGCGGACAAGAACCACGTCATCACCTCGATCCGCAACGCCGGCGAGGTCGAGCGGCTGCGCGAGCAGGGCAACTTCGTACTGATCAACGTCGAGGCGCCCGCGCAGTCACGCTACGAGCGCATCGTCGCACGTGCGCGCCTCGAAGAAGGCAGCTTGAGCTTCGAGCAGTTCTGCGCCAACGAAGCCATCGAACAGAGCGACGACCCCAA
>CAZMLI010000417.1:0-4234 GCA_964566865.1 uncultured Planctomycetota bacterium | reverse complement strand
TGCGGTACTTCTCCGGGATGTCCTCGAAGCGGGTCCAGACCTGATCGCCGAGCTGGTAGCTGATCGCGAGATCGGCGGTCCCGTCGACGATCGGTGTCAGCGCATCGAGGTCGAAGACGATCGGTCCCGGGCCGCCGGGAGGGATGCCGATCAGCAGCTTGCGATAGGCATCCGGAAGGTCTTCGAGGCGCTCGTAGTCCCGCCCGCCGAGCCGGTAACGTGTCTGCGGTGGCATACGGGCGATTGTAGCAGCATCCGCTAGCTGCTAGCATATCCGCTCATTTCCCCCGATTGCCCTGGAGGTCTCTCGATGCGCGTCCGATGCTTTGTGCTGCTGTTGATGCTGTTTCCGCTGCTCGTATTCGCCGACACCAAGAAGTCGTTCAGCGATCACGTCAAGGGCATGACCCTCTCCAAGGGATTCTACAAGCTCTACACGGCCAAGAAGCTGGCGAAGGCGTATGCCGTGGTGCCGTCGGGGCAGCTCGGCAAACCGTTCTTGCTGGCGGTCAGCATTGCCCGCGGGCCGTTCGCCGGCTGGCAGTGGGGCGACATGCTGGTGCACTGGGAACTCCAGGGCAAGAAGCTGGTGCTGGTGCGGCCGGACGTGCGCTTCAAGGCCAAGGCGGGCGATCCGCTGGCCGAGTCGGTCAAGCGGACCTACACCGAGTCGGTGGTCAAGGCGGTGCCGGTGGTGATCAAGGGCGAGGGGGGTTACCTGATCGACCTGGGCGCGATGTTCTTCGGCGACCTGGGGGGGATGTTCGCCGCCTTCGGTAGCGTGGACAGCTCGCTCGTGCGCTGGGGCAAGGCCAAGGTCTTTCCGCACAATCTCGAGCTCGGCGTGGATCAGGTGATCGCGGGCGGTCAACGGATCCGGATCCACTACAGCCTGCGTTCGTTGCCGAACGCCTCGTCATTCAAGCCGCGGATCGCGGACGATCGGGTGGGTTACTTCATCACCGCGATCAAGGACTACAGCAAGAAGCACAGCGCGCCGACCTCGTTCAACCGCTACGCACAGCGCTGGCGGCTGGAGAAGATCGACGCGACCTTGAAGATCAGCCCACCGAAGCAGCCGATCGTGTTCTATATCGAGAAGACCGTGCCCTACCGTTTCCGCCGCTACGTGCGCGATGGGATCCTGGAGTGGAACAAGGCCTACGAGAAGATCGGCTTCACCGGCGCGATCGTCGTTCGTCAGCAGACCAAGACGGAGTTCGCCGATCTGGATCCGGAGGACGCTCGCTACAACTTCTTTCGCTGGGGCACCAGCGGCGACGCGTTCGCGATGGGCCCCTCGCGGGTCGACCCGCGGACCGGCGAGATCCTCGACGCCGACATCTTCTTCGACGACGCGTTCGTGCGTTACCAGTCCGGCGAATACTACAGCTACTCCGCAGTGGGCCTGGCCCGGCGCCTGACCGACCACAAGCTGGCCACCTTCCTGACCGAGCACCCCGAGTGGAATCCGATTCGCAGCATTCGCTCGAAGCGCTCGAAGCGCACGCAGTCGCGGCTGCTCAAGCTGCGCCAGCTTCGCAGCATGGGTCGCGCAGGCGCTCGCCGTCGGCCGCTGTGCCTGTGTGGTTTCGAGAAGGCGCGGCAACTGGCGCTGGCCGGCGTGATGCTGGCGAGCGAGACGGGCAAGATCCCGGAGGCCTATGTGGGCCAGACGATCAAGGAGACCGTGATGCACGAGGTCGGCCATACGCTGGGCCTGCGTCACAACTTCAAGGCCAGCAGCTGGCGCAGCGTGGAGCAGATCACCCGCGCGAAGCCGGTCAAGGTGCTCAGCGGCAGCGTGATGGACTACAACGCGGTCAACTTCAGCATCGACCAGAAGGGCAACAACCGGCTGTACCAGATGACCACCATCGGTCCGTACGACTACTGGGCGATCGAGTATGGCTATACGACCGTCTCGACCCCCAAGGCGCTGGCCAAGATCGCCGCGCGCGTCGCGGAAGCGGGTCTGGCCTATCTGACCGACGAGGACAGCACGACCTTCGATCCGGATCCGCTGAGCAATCAGTGGGACCTCGGCTCCGATCCGGTGGCCTATGCTCGCTATCGCCTGAGTCTGGTCCGCAAGCTGCTGCCCAAGCTGGTCGACCGCTCGGTCAAGAAGGGGCAGAGTTATCAAAAGGCGCGGCGGGTGTTCAGCATGTTGTTCTCCGAGTACTCGCAAGCTGGGATGCTGGCAGCCCGTTTCGTCGGCGGGCAGTACGTGCACCGCGATCATCGCGGCGACCCCAACGGACGCGCGCCGTTCGTGCTGGTCAGCGTGGCCAAGCAGCAAGCGGCGCTCGACTTCCTCGATCGCGAGATATTTGGCAAGCAGGCCTTCAGCTTCAGCCCGAAGCTGCTCAACCATCTGGGCCCCGGACGCTGGGGACACTGGGGCTCGGACGAGTATGACGAGTGGCTCGAGTTCCCGATCCACGACCGGATCGCGGCGGTGCAGAACGCCACCTTGTTCCTGTTGATGAATCCGTTCTCCGTGTCTCGACTGCACGACAACGAGCTGAAGGCGCCGAAGAATGCGCGCTTCACCCTCTCCGACCTTTTTGGTCGGCTGGACCGGATGATCTGGACCGAACTTGGCGACAAGGCCGGCGCGCCCTACATCAGCTCGGTGCGTCGCAGTCTGCAGCGCAGCTACCTCGGGTTGCTGGTCGACCAGGCGCTCGGCAGACGGTGGGGCGTGCACGAGGAAGCCAAGACGTTGTCTTATCGTTCACTGGTTCTCCTGGGCAGGCGCGTCGACGCGGCGCTGGCGGCAAAACTCGCGCAGGACGCGGCCAGCGAGGCCCATTTGATGGAGACCAGTCAGCGGATCAAGAGCGCGCTGAAGGCTTACTTTCAGCGTAACTGAGTGTGAGTGAGATAGACGTTTACGAAGAGTTCTACGCGCTGGTCGAGGCGTTGAACGAGGCCGAGCTCGAATATGCGGTGGTGGGCGCAATCGCGCTGGCGATTCACGGCTTCCCGAGAGCAACGACGGACATCGACTTGCTGATCCGCAAGGAGGACCTCGAGCGCGTTCTGGCAGTTGTCGCGCAGCTGGGGTATGAGTTTCCCGCAGGGCTGATGACCTTTCGGCAAACCGGAATGGAACTTCAGCGAGTCACGAAGGTCGTCGACGATGCACACGTGATGCTCGATCTGATCCTGACCGGTGAGGTTGTGCAACGATTCTGGAAGTCGCGTCAGCGCGTTCCGACGGACCGCGCGACGATCCAGGTCATCTCCAAGAAGGCCTTGATCGAGATGAAAGCCATGGCCGGTCGACCACAGGACCTGGTGGACATCCAACGTCTCACCGAGCACGACGATGCCTGATGCGGAGCGGTCACCGCTGTCCGTCAGTGCGGATCTTGCCGAATTCGGCCGACTCTCCTTGGCGGCCAGGCTGCGCCGCCGACGCCGGGTGGACATGTCGCCGCGCGCAGTCGGTCTGCGTCTCAGGCAGGCGTTTGGCATGAGTCGACTTTGCCTCGAGTTGATGAAGGCCGGTCGAAAGGCTGGCCTGCACGATCGGGAATGAACGACCTGGCAACGTAGCGGGGCATCTCGGCGCGGGTGGTGTATATCCCCGCACAATGCAAAAAATAGGCTACAGCATCAGTTCGACAGAGTCCGGCATTCTACTTCAGGCCGGCTCTGTCGAGATCTTGTTCACCTGCGGGAACATGCTCGCGGAAAGCAGGCCGCTGGCTGTCTGTCTGACTGTTCAGCAGGTCTCGCTGATGAAATCCTCGCTCTCGGACGCGGTGCCGGACGATTCGGTCCTGCTGCTGGCCGCGCTGATAGAGCAGCTCAATCAAGCCACCCGTGACCATCTGCTGAGTGTCGCCCGACGCGAGAATCCCCCGTTCTACGAGGTGCTTCAGCGGGCGGTCGTGTTCGAGCTGGCCCAGTTGCGTCAGGTGCCACCTTTCTCGCTGCGGCAGCTCTTCAGCCGGCAGAGCGACTGGACGCTGGCGCAGTCATCGTTGTTGACCACCCCGCCCCTTTTTCAGGAACTGCTGGAGCCGAACATCTCGAGGCGCCGTGCGAAGGAGGTGGTGCGTCAGTTCAAGAATCTGTCCACCAGCGACCTTTCTGAGGTGGAAAGAAACGATCGCTACATCATTCGCGACGCGCAAGTGATGTTGTTGTGTGGCGATCTGGTGATCTCTGAAAAGACCCAGCGGTGAGCCCGGACAGCGGCTGTTGGTTGGAGACAGTG
>CAZMLI010000416.1:1995-4253 GCA_964566865.1 uncultured Planctomycetota bacterium | reverse complement strand
CCGCGCGATCGCAGTCGAGCGCATAGCGCCGGCGCATCGATTCCCGCTCGAGAAACAGGTAGCGCCAGAGTTGCAGCAGCCGTTGGCGCGGCGTCCCGTGGAACAGGATCTGCAACAATACGCCCCAGCCGTGGTTGCAGCGATTGCGCGTCAGGATCCTGCGGTAGAAGCGTGCCGCGACCCGTCCACGGCCGCGCGCTGCGAGCGCGTCGAGCAAGGCGGCTGGCAGCGGCGTCGCATGACGGCGCAGCAGAATGCGCAGCACCTCCCCCACCGGGGCCTCGACGCCGCAGCGCCCTGCGGCCGATGCAATCGCCTGATAATCGAGCGTATGTCGCCGCGCCAGACGGTCCAGATCGGCCAGTCCATTCGGCGTGATGTAGGCATGATGCAGGCCCATGTGGCAGGCGATGTAGAGAAAGTTGTCATCCGGCGCCAGCACGCGCGCGTGGTGGCCCGCCACCTCGACCAGTCTGCTGCGGTCGAGCACCGCCGCCAGCTCGGCCGGGGGCAGGTGATCGAGCTCGCTGTGCAAGTCGACCAGATAAGTATTACGACCCCGTCGCTCATACACCAGTCCACGGTTGGCGTAGAACGAATAACCCAGCCCTTCGAGGGCTCGCTGGGCAGCCTCGACCTGCTCGGGCGCGACCAGGATATCGGTGTCCCCCATCCGCCGCAGGTGGTATCCGTCCCGATACTCATCGAGCAGCAACGCGATCCCCTTGAGCAAGAAGACGGTGATGCCCTGCTCGTTGAAGCGCGCGAGTAGACGCTGCAGCTCCTCGATCAGCAGCAGGTTCGCCGCCGCCGTCAGCACCTGGGTCGGGTTCACGACGCTCGCGTCTCGTGATAGGTTCGCTCGACGTTGACCTGCCACAGGTTGCTGTGCTCCTCGCGCCCCGCGACGATGTTGTCGACCGCGGTCATTGCGGTCAGCATGCTGTGATCCTGATTGTTGTAGCGGTGCATCCCGTTGCGGCCGATCAAGAACAGGTTCGGCACAGCACTCGCCCAGTCCTGCAACTCGGACAGCCGTTCATAGCTGCCAGAGTACATCGGGTAGGCCTTCTCCATCCGGGTGACGCAGCCGTCGAGCACGTCCTCCGCGCAGAGGAACTCGATCTTCTCCAGCTCTCGCGTGCCCAGCTCGATCAGCGCCGCATCCTCCATCTGCCAGAGCGCGTCCGTCTTGTTGACGAAATACTCCAGACCGATCCAGACCGTGTCCTCCGGATCGGCCACCATGTAGGGGCTCCAGTTGTTGAAGCACTGAACCCGCCCCACCCGCACATCGCCGTCCTGGATATAGATCCAGTTATCCGGCAGCCGGGTCGCGGCCGGTCGACCCTTCTCCTTCACCCGCAGCTTGCGCAGCAGCAGCCCGACCGTCAGGAAGTCGCGATAGCACAACCCCGCTGCGACCTCGAGCACTGCCGGCGGCGGCGCTGGCTCGATCATCTGGATCAGGTGTCTGAGCGGCATCGTCGAGAAGAAGTAGTCGCACGGCACCCGCTCGCCGGCAATCGTCACGGCGGTCACTCTGCCGTCGGTCAACTCCACACCGCTGACCGGGCGATTCAGCTTCACCTCCCCGCCGCATGCACGAAGCTGGTCTGCGACCGTCTCCCACATCTGTCCCGGACCGTACTTGGGGTAGAAAAACCGTGTGAGCAAGCTGGTCTCTCGAACCTCCTGGGCGCGCTCGGCGTCGTTACTTCGCAGATCCCTGAACGCCGTGCTGATCGCTCCGAGCAACGACAAGCCCTTGATTCGCTGAGCCCCCCAGTCGGCGCGAATCTGCTCACAGGGGATGCCCCAGACCTTTTCGGTGTAGTCCTTGAAGAAGGTCTGATAGAGCCGCTTGCCGAAGCGGTTGATAAAGAACGCGTCGAGGAAGGTCTCGTCCTTCAGCGGGAAGCACCTGGACTTCAGATAGCTGATCATCACCAGCAGGGTGTTCGCCAGGCCCAGTTGCCTCAAGACCCGAATAGAGATCTGCAGCGGGTACGGAAAGAACCGTCGTCGATAGAAGATCCGCGAGAGGCGCGCGCGTTGCAGCATCACCTGATCTTCCTGGTCCGGATCCGGCGCGTCGCCTGACGCCTGCGTGCCGTCGAACTCCGCGCTATCCAGCTCCGGCAAGCGCTGCAACGGTAGGATGTTGAACCACCAGTCCATCACCCGCTTCGACTTGGAGAAGAACCGGTGCCCACCGATGTCGATCCGGTTGTTCTTGTAGTTGACCGTCTGTGCGA
>CAZMLI010000416.1:0-1895 GCA_964566865.1 uncultured Planctomycetota bacterium | reverse complement strand
AACCGGTGCCCACCGATGTCGATCCGGTTGTTCTTGTAGTTGACCGTCTGTGCGATCCCGCCGATCGCGTCGGTCGACTCATAGACGATCGCCTGGATCTCGGTCCGTTTGAGCAGTTCGTAGGCGGCCGTCAGTCCTGCCGGACCGGCGCCCGCGATGATCGCCGTGCGCGCCATGGCGCACAGGGTACTACTGCGCCAACCCCCCGTCAACTTCGCCCGGAGAGCGCCAGTACGCGATCGAAAATGAACGGCGGTAAGTTGCGCGCCAGCCGCAGGACGTTGTGCAACTGCCAGGGAAAGCCGAGGTGCGCCTTTCGTTTTCGAATGGCCCGCAGGACGATGCGCACGCAGGGATCCAGCTCCATCAAGAACGGCATCGGAAATTGGTTGTCTGCAGTCATCGGGGTGCGAATGAAACCAGGGCAAATGTCGCTCACCGCGACGCCGCTGCTGCGAAGCTCGATGCGCAGCCCTTCGAGAAAGCTGGAGAAGCCAGCCTTGGTGGCACAGTAGACCGCGGAGTTGGGCAGCCCTCGAAAGCCGGCCAGACTGGAGACGCCGACGATCTGTCCGCTCCCCCGCTCGATCATCGACGGCAGCACGGCCTTGATCGTATGGATCGCGCCCGAGAGATTCACCGCGATCAAGCGATCCACAGCCTCCGACGACATCGCGCTGATCGGCGTGTCATTCTGGCTGATCCCGGCGTTGGCGATCAAGATGTCCACCGGACCGTGGGCCTCGACCAGCGCCTGATGCACTCGATCGACCGCCGCTCGATCCGACACATCCAGCGCAAAAGCCCCGGCACCCAGGCAGCCCGCCGAGAGCTCACTGGCCAGCGCCTGCAGCAACCCCTCCCGCCGCGCCGACAGCGACAGACGGCAGGATTGCTCGGCCAGCTTGCGCGCCAGCCCCTCGCCGATACCGCTCGAGGCGCCGGTGATCCAGATGTGCTTGTTCTGGAAGTAACTTGTCATGCCCGCATCCTACCACGCGGTATACTCGGCCCATGTCGCGCCACATCACCGACCTGGCCGAGCTGCTCGCTCCCATCACGCCGGAGCTGTTCCTCCAAAAACACTGGGGCCAGCAGGCGCTCTACATTCCCGGCTCGCGGGAAAAGTTCGCCGATTTCTTCGACGAACCAGCGCTGCGCCAGGCGCTCGACAGCGGGCAACTCCCGATCAAGGCCACCGGCAGCGGGACGGCCGCGACGCCGGTCAAGGCCGACCAGTTCGATTCGCTCTACGCCAGCGGCATGACGCTCTGCGTGCAGCGGCTCCAGCAAGTCAACGCGCGGCTGGACCGCTTCTGCCGCCGCGCCGGCAGCCAGCTGGGACTGACCGAGCAGTCCGTCTTCAACTGTTACGTCTCGCCCGACGGTCACGGGTTCCCACTGCATTGCGACAACCACAGCGTGGTCATCCTGCAGATCTCCGGGGCCAAGCGCTGGCACTACGGTCCGCAGCCCGTTGCAGCAAGCCTCGAGACCTCGATCTTCGGCACTGCCGAGGACCTGCAGGCACACAACCAGGCAAATCCGCAGCAACCACTACGCTCGCCCGACAACGAGGCACTGACCGAGCAGGTGCTGCGTCCCGGCGATCTGCTGTTCCTGCCACGCGGCAGCTGGCACGCCGCCAGCGCGATCGAGGGCTCGGTCGCCTTGACCTGGTCGCTCTACCCCACCCCGTTCCTCTCGCTGTTGACGCGCGCGCTGGCCTGCGAGTTCCAGGACGCGGGCCTGCCCGCAGCACTCACCACGGGAGAGCGCGACGCGCTGCCACCCGCCGTCGCCGAGTACCTGGGCCAGCAGCTCGACCTGCTGCGAACCCGACTGGCGCAGTTGACGCCGGAGGACCTGCAGGCCTGCTGGTCCTCGATGGTCTT
>CAZMLI010000415.1:0-4262 GCA_964566865.1 uncultured Planctomycetota bacterium | reverse complement strand
TTGCCGCCGGTCGCGATCAGCACCCCGACGCGCAGCATCGTCGCCACCGTCGATCCGGACAGCGCATAGCTGAAGTTGCGCACCTTGTGCAGCGTCTTGCCGACGTAGCTCTCGCGCAGCCGTGGCTCGTAACGCGCAAGGATCTCCGGCGTCACCTGCCCCGCCACCAGCCCCTCGAAGATCGTCTCGGCCGCGAGCATGCCGCTCTTGAGCGCCATGTGAATGCCCTTGAGCTTCATCGCGTCGACCAGGCCGGCCGAGTCGCCGATGATCAGGCAGCCCGGCAGGGCGCAGCGCGGGACGGAGTTCAACCCGCCCTCGGGGATCGACTTGGCCCCGTACTCGATCATCTCGCCGCCCTCGAACAGGTCGACCAGATGCGGATGGGTCTTGAAGCGCTGGAACTCATCGAACGGGTTGAACAGCGGGTCGTCGTAATCCAGCCGGCTGACCAGCCCGATCGAGACCTGGTTGTTGGCCATGTGGTAGATCCATCCCCCACCAACCTGCTGCTTGGCCGATAGCGGCCAGCCCAGCGTATGGATCACGGTCCCTTCTTTGTGCTTCTCGGGCGCGACCTTCCAGACCTCCTTGACGCCGAGTGCGTACTGCTGAGGTGCGCGGCCTTCCTGGATGCCCGCCTTCTTCTCGAGCTGCCGGGTCAGCGTCCCGCGCGTGCCCTCGCCGAGCACCGTGACCCGCGCCTTGAGATCCATCCCCGGTTCGAAGTTGGCGCGCTTCTCGCCGTTCTTGTCGATGCCCGTATCGCGCGTGCGCACGCCGACCACCGTGTCCCCCTCCATCAATATCTCGTTGGCCGCGAAGCCGGGGAAGATGTTGACCAGGCCGGTGGCCTCGGCCTGCTCTCCGAGCCAGCGCACCAGCTGCGAGATCGAGAGGATCACGTTGCCGTGGTTGGACAGTCCGGGGGTGGGCCAGATCCGCAGCTTGCGTTTGCGGGTGAAGAAATAGAAGCCGTCCCAGGTCACCGGCGTCGACTCCGGCGGCTCGATGTCGGGAAAGAGCTCCTTGAACGCAATCGGGTTCATCACCGCGCCCGAGAGGTTGTGATTGCCCAGATTTGCGCCCTTCTCCAGCACCAGGATCTCGGGCTCCAGCTTCTCGCCCTTGAGCTCTCCGCTGTCGATCTTCTGGTTGTGCGCCTTGATCAGGTTCGCGAGATGGATCGCACCGCCGAGATTCGCCGGCCCGCCGCCGACGAACAGTACATCGACCTCCATCGTTTCGCGCTCAATATCGCTCATACCAGAATTCTAGTGCTAACATGTTCAATTCCAACGGAGGAACCCAGATGGCCAAAGATAAAGTCGAGCAGCCGCAACCCCAGCAACAGATGCCCGGCATGATGCCCGCAATGGGCGGTGCGGGGCCGATGGCTCAGATGATGCAGATGATGCAGATGATGATGGGCCAGGTGGGCGGCGTCGCGGGTGTCGATCCGGCCGCGCAGCCCTTCACCGGTGCGGAGGCGGTTCCCGACGAGGACGACGAGTTGATGGCCGACATCGTGCGGCCCGCCACGCTCGAGACCTTGCTCAAGCAGCAGGTCGCGATCCCGACCGGCACGGTGCTCGATCGCATGTGCCTCACCGAGGATGGCGAACACGCGCTCGGCGGCATTCCCAAGGGCTGCACGATCGCCTTCTGCGGCCCTCCGGGCCAGGGCAAGAGCCGCACCGCGCTGGCCGCAATGGCGCAGGTCGCCGCCAGCGGCGGCAAGGTGGCCTACGTCGTGGCCGAGGAGGGGTTCGTCGACCCGGATGATTCCGGGCGGGACGACCTCTGCAGCCGGCTGACCAAGATCTGCATGGCCTCGCAGGGTCTCGACGAGGCCGGCTTTCGCGAGAAGATCGCGCCCAATCTATGGATCATGCTGTCGCAGTACCACCGCGGACATGCCTGGTCCGACTTCGTCAACCGCTACCGCTATCTGGTCGAGAAAGAGGGCATCGACTTCGTCGTGATCGACTCGCTCAATACGCTCGATCCCTCGCGCAACAAGACGGCCGAGAACCTGGCCACGCTCAAGACCTACAACCACGAGAAGGGCATCACCTGCCTGACCATCGGCCAGATCCGCGACACCGGCGCACCCGCCGGTGGCGAGGCGCTGATGCACACCGCCGACGTGGTCTATCTGATGGAGTACCTGAACCTGTCGTCGAAGGACATGGCGGCGCTCTGGGGCGGCACCTACCGCGAACGGATCCTGACGATCCGCACCGTCAAGTCGATCTCCACGCCGATCGTGGCGCACCCGGTACGCGTGACGCAGACCGCGACCGAAGGCAAGCTGGTGCTGCACCCCGATCACCCGCTGGACGCTTTCTCGGTCCCAGAAATCGCGCCCTGATGCAGCGGGTCTGCGAGGACCAGGTCTTGCACTGGGCCAGGGGTGAGAGCCCGCTCGAAGCCTATCGCTCGGCCATTCAATCGTTCGGCCCCAAGGGACTGGACGACCCCTCCCCGCTGCGCGTCAGGCGCAGGCTCGGCATCGGACCCGCGCTCGGGCTGGCGATCGAGACGCTGCTGGCGGAGGATCCGCAGACCGACGCGCACGCGCTGGCCAGCATCCCGCTGCACAGCATGGCGCGCGGGATCTACCTGCCGCTGTCGGGCATGACCGCCGATGCGGTGGGCAACCTGTTCGGCTTTCAGTGGCAGGCGCCGGAGACCGACGAAACGGCGCTGGTGCAACAGTTCATCGACCGCGACCTGGGCCTCTCGCTGCCCGAGAAGATCGGCGTGCTGATGGGCGATCCGTTCGGCGGCCAGCCCAGCGGCGTCGGCTTCGACAGCCTGGTCGCCGTGCTCGCGCGCCTGACCTTCCTGACCACGCAGGATATCCTGACTCGCCTGCCCCGCATCGGCGACATGGGGCTGCTGTTCATCGAACACACCGAGGCGATCCGCTCCGATCCTCCGATCACCGCGCGCGAGGCACTCTGCGCGCTGCGTGGTCTGCCGCGCATCTCGCTGCGCCAGCGACGCGAGGTGCTGCTCGACCTGTTCGGCCGCGCGGGGCGGCTCGAACGCTACATGCTCTACCGCCTGTTACGGCGACGCCTGGCCACCGGGTTACGCTTCAAGATGGAGCTGATCTGGCGCGCCGTCGGCCAGCGTTACCGCTGCGATCCCGATCGCATCATCAACGCCGCGGCGATCCACGACCACCTCGATCTGGCGCGCATCATCGAGACCGAGGGAGCCGAGGGGCTCAAGCGCATCGTGCTGCGGCCGCTCAACCCCGTCATCCCGGCGCTGGCCGGCGGCCAGCTCGAACCGAGCAAGGCCAGCTGGCCGCTGTGGATCGAGCGCAAGTACGACGGCATCCGGATCATGGCCCACCGCCAGGTCGACAGCCGGGGCCAGCCGCTGGTCGCGCTCTACACGCGCCGCAAGCGTGACTGGACGATGATGCTGCCCGAGCTGGCCCAGACGATCAGCCAGTTGCCGGTGCCCGGTATGATCCTCGACGGCGAGCTGCACGGCGAGATCCTGACGATCGACGGCCTGCGCCAGGCGACGGTCTATGACGTCTACAAGGCGATCACCAACCAGGACCGCTCGACCGTGCGCTTTCGCTACACCGCCTTCGACCTGCTCTACCTCAACGGCCAGGATCTGACGGATCTGCCGCTGACCGAGCGCCGACTGAAACTGGAGCAGCTCTTCGGGCCCTGTGCGAGCTGGCCGCTGCCGATGCCCTTCGGCATCTCCGACGGTCAGCTGGCCCGCGACCACAACCAGTTCAAGGTGCTGTTCCAGCACTTCCGCAACCAGGGCTTCGAAGGCGCGATCGCCAAGAAGCAGGACGCGCCCTACCAGATGGGCCGACGGACCAGCGACTGGATGAAGAAGAAGCCCGAGATCACGCTCGACCTGCCGATCACCGGCGCTTTCTGGTCCGGCCGCGAAGACGGCCAGCCCAACTTCGGCTCGTTTCGCCTGTCGGCTCGCTCGCAGACCGACAATAGCTGGCGCGAGGTCTGCACCGTCAACGCGCTCGACGCCCAGACCAACCAGCAACTGGCCGAGCGCATCATGAGCGGCAACCTGTTCACCGGCCGCACGCTGACCCACGACTCGGCCCAGGGTCAGCGCGCCGGCTTCGAGGTGATGCCCGAGATCATGGTCACCGTCCAGTTCGAAGGCGTCGTCCGCGACAAGGGCGACAGCTTCTCCCTGCGCGACCCCCGCATCGTCGCCATCCGCAACGAGGAGCTGACCCCGGACGACGC
>CAZMLI010000414.1:0-4262 GCA_964566865.1 uncultured Planctomycetota bacterium | reverse complement strand
AATTTCGGCCATTTCAAATTCCAAATCGCCAGTTCCCAGTTCCCTGTCGCCTGTTCACAAGAGCAAGGCTACCGAAGCAAGCGAAGCCTATCGCTGGTGGCTACCTGAGCGGAGTGGATACCCCAAATAGCCGCTATAGGCTTGACCCGTCAGGGGGCCATCCCTCACGATGGTGACAACCGTGACAGAATCTCCCTCGCCCGAAGATCCGCTCGCCAAGACCAACCCGGCCAAGGCCTACCTCCAGCGTCTGCTCGGCCCCGAGGCGGAGCAGGTGCTGGCCCAGAGCAGCACCATGCCGCGCTGGCAGGACGCAGCCGACGACAGCACAGCGCAGATCGAGTTGCCAGAGCGCTACGAGCTGCTGGGCTCGCTCGGTGCCGGCGGCATGGGAGAGGTGCTGCTGGTGCGGGACGCCGAACTGGGGCGCGAACTGGCGATCAAGGTCACCCGCGCAACCACGAGCCAGAAGCGTGGCATCGAACGCTTCGTTCGCGAAGCCCGCGTGACCGGCCAGCTCGAACACCCTAACATCATTCCCGTTCACGACATCGGCGTCTCGCAGCAAGAGCGGCTGTTCTTCAGCATGAAGCGTGTGGAGGGGCGCACCTTGCAAGCGGTGATCGACGACCATGAGACCTCCCTGCACGAACTGCTGGAGATCTTCCTCAAGGTCTGTGACGCAGTCGCGTTTGCCCACAGCCGGAGTGTGATCCACCGGGACCTGAAGCCCGAGAACGTGATGATCGGGGAGTTCGGAGAAGTGCTGGTGATGGACTGGGGGCTGGCCAAGGTGCTGGGGCAATCGGCCGAACCACCCGCGCCGCGGTCGATGACTCAGCCACCGGACAGCGAGCTGGCGACCGAGCCCCTCACCCTGGACGGCGTCCTGCTGGGGACGCCGTCTCACATGGCCCCGGAACAGGCCCGCGGTGAGATCCACAAGCTGGACTCGCGCTCCGACATCTACTCGCTGGGCACGATCCTCTACCAGGTCCTCTGCCGCAGGTTGCCGTTCGAGGGAGCAACCATGCACGAGCTGCTGCTGCAGATCCAGAGCGGAAGGGTGGTACCGCCTTCGAAGCGAGCGCCCCACTTGAACATCCCCTGGGAACTGGAGGCGGTGGTGATCAAGGCGATGGCCTTGAAGCCGACTGCCCGCTACCAATCGGTCGAGGCGCTGCAGGACGATCTGCGCCGCTACCGTGAGGGACATCTGCTGAGCGTCGTGCGCTATCGCAGCTGGCAGCGAGTCGCCAAGTGGGCCGGGCGACACCGCACCGCCAGCCTGGCCAGCCTGCTGGTGGTGCTGGCGATCGGCATCGTGCTGGCCGGGACGCGCTGGCAACGCATTCGGCAAGAACAGCGCGAGATCCGCCAGCTGGTGGCGGAGGCACGGGTCTTGACCGAGGCTGGGCGCGCCTTCGACGTCGAGCAAGCGATGGAGGCGCAGCTGGCTGCCGCCAGCAAGCTGGACCAGGCGCTGGCGCTGGACCCGACCAGTCCGGAGGCGCGAGGCTGGCGTCGTCAGGTGGGCCAGGCGCTGGGGCAAACTGCCGTCCGCAGCGGCGATTACACGCTGGCGCGCCAGGCCTACCGAGACCTGCGGCGGTTCGGCACCCCCCCCGCCCGGGTCGCAGAATTGCTCGGCCAGGTGGAAACCGCCCGGCTGGCCTTGCTGAAACAGCGAAAGGCCCGGTTGCAGCGGATGATCGTCGACATCCGCAGGGGGCTCGGGCGACCGGGCCGCAAGAGCTGGAAGCGTGTCCAGGACCTGGTCTTCGAGGCCGTCGGCTGGCAGGACCTGCAAACGGTCCAGATCCTCGCCAAGGAGCTGGACCTGCTGACGCAGAAAGCCCACCAGGCGGGCAATCAGGTCGTCTGGCGCCAACCCGAGCATGACCTGGCGGTCTTCATCTGCCGGGCGCTGGCGCGGCTCCGCTTTCCCGAGACGGTCGCCCCGCTGGCCCGCTGGCTGGCGGTGGTCCGCGAGCCGACGCTGGCGATCGAAGCCGGACTGGCACTTTGCCATACCGAAAACGAAGCCGCCTATCACCCACTGGTGCGGGCGTTGCGCTACCACGGCAGTGGCTCCCGGATCTGGCAGCAAATCGATCCGGCCTTTGCCGCGATCGGTGAGCCCCTGTCGATCCGTCAACCCGCGAAAGAAGTCGGCGTCGAGTTCTACCGTAGGCGTGCAGCGACCCGCCTGATCAGAAAGGACCTGACCGGTGCGATGGCCGACCTGACGCGCGCCATCCGACTGACCCCCGAGCATGCGCGCTCCTGGAGTCTACGCGGCACGTTGCGCAAGCTCTCCGGCGATCTGCCCGGGGCGATCGTCGAGTTCAACCAGGCCATCAAACTCGCCCCTGAGCTCGCCTCCGCCTGGCTTGGACGGGGAAATGCATACCGCCTCCAGGGCAAGCACGCGCTGGCGATCGCCGACTTCACCAAGGCCATCGCGCTGACCCCCAAGGACGCGAAGCCCTACAACAACCGAGGGGTCTTGCGAGCCAAGCTGGGGGACCTGGATGGGGCCCTGGCCGACTACAACCGGGCGCTGCAGCTCAAGCCGGACTGGGCCGTCGTGCTGATCAATCGCGGCAACATCTACCGTGGGCGCAAGGACCTGCCACGCGCGATGGCCGACTATTCCCTCGCGATCCGGCTCGCCCCCCGCATGGGCGAGAACTACATCAGCCGCGGAAATGCCCGCTCGGAGGCCGGCGATGCGGCTGGCGCGATTGCCGACTACACCCGGGCAATCCTGCTCGACCCGAGCGCCTTCCGCGCCTACTACAACCGGGGCAACCAGCTGCTGGGCATTGGCCGTCACAAACAAGCGCTGGCCGATTTCGACCAGGCGATCGCGCTCAATCCGAATTATGCCCCGACCTGGAACAACCGCGGGGCTACACGGCAACGGCTGGGCGACCGGGCAGGCGCGATGGCCGACTACTCCCAGGCGATCCAGCGTAACCAACGCTATGCGGCGCCGTACGCCAACCGGGGCAGGCTGCACCGGCTACGCGGGGAGCTCGATCGCGCGCTCGTCGATCTGAACCAGGCCATCGCGCTCGACCCTCGGCCGGTCGAACCCTACCGCGACCGGGCCAGGACGCGCACCAAGAAGGGTGACCTGAGCGGCGCCATCGAGGACTGGACCCGCGCGATAGAACGTGATCCCGAGCAAGCCGACGCCTACCTGCGGCGAGGCGCACTGCGCAATCGCAAGCGCAAGTTCGCCAGCGCAATCCGGGACCTCACCCGGGCGATCGCGCTGAGCCCCGCCCTCGAGCTGGCCTATTACGAACGCGCCGAAGCCCGCCTGGACAGCGGGGATCCGCTGAGGGCAATCGCCGACTACACCCGCGCGATCAAGCTCGAGCCGCGGAAAGCCAGGTCGTACCTCAACCGCGGCGTCGCCCACAAAACGCGAGGCAACCTGGACCTGGCGATCGCAGACTACAGTCGCGCGATCCGACTCGACCGCAAGATGTCCATCGCCTACTACAACCGGGGTTACGTCCATCAGCTCAAGCGCGACCTCGACCGCGCCCGGAAGGACTACGACCAGGCGATCCAGCTCGACCCTCGCTTCGCCCGCGCTTACATCAACCGAGGTTCGCTACGCGCCAGACAGGGCGATCTGCCCGGCGCGATTGGCGACCTGCGGCAGTCGACCAAGCTGGCGCCACGCAACTGGCAAACCTGGGCCAATCTGGGTCACGCGCTGGCAGACGCCCGCCAACCGGCCGGGGCGATCCAGGCACTGCGCAAGGCACTGCTGCTCGCGCCACCGGCCGCGCGCCCGGCGCTCCAGAGCCGCTTGACAGAGCAGCTCAAACGCAAACGCTGACAACGCAAGATCTCAGCGCGCTCTATACTACTAACGTCTCAAGTCTTCTCGAAACAGGAAGATTTGATCACTCAGCCATTGCGGCCAAACGAGTTACATCAGCAAGCCGTGCCGCGAGAAGGTTGGTGATGATTCGTTGAACTATGGCGCAAGGGTTACGTGCCAGCGGAGAAACTGAGAGACCGCGGAGCCTCACGCGGAGCCGCGGAGATCGCGGAGCCGCGGAGGATCTTGAACTCCAAGCCACGGTCTCTGTAGGGCAAGAGGGGCGTGTGAAAACGGCAACATGGGTGGTCTTTTTGACCGGCGTGGTACAGACCGGGTACGGTACAGACCGGGTACATCGGTGACACTTTCTCTCGTCTGCCTTCTCGGTCTGTGCAAACACGACGGGGCCGCC
>CAZMLI010000413.1:0-4274 GCA_964566865.1 uncultured Planctomycetota bacterium | reverse complement strand
TGCGTCCAGCCCGCCAGCTGGTCCTCGACCGCTGGTACAGGAAGGACCCCGATCGGGGCGAGACCGCGATCAAGGAGCTGAAGCTGGAGAACAAGTTCCCCGCCTTGGTCGACGACCTGGACGCGCTGCGCAAGGAATATAACCCCGATGGCGGAGAGGGGGAAACCGCCATCCGGCCCGTGCTCGACGTCTGGCTCGACTTCTTCAGCGGCCTGCGCGAGTTCGCCCGCCGCCACCCCGACCAGCTGTTCGTGACCATGTTCGAGATCAAGGCCGACGATATCCGCTTCAGCGCCACGGTCAGCCGGGGCCAGGAGCCGAAGCTGTGGGATGTGGTCCAGGCGATCGTCGCGAAACATGACTACATGGAGCGCGGCATTCACGGCGGCACCCAACGAAGTAAGGACGGTGAGCGGCTCTCGATCAGCTACCGCATCGTGCTCAAATGAAACAGACAGCCAACCCCGAAAAACGGGACATGACGCAGTTCTTCCTGATCTCGATGGTCTTGATGACGGTCGTCGCCACCGCGGTTGCGGGCTACAACTACAAGCAAGTGCGGCGCTACAAGGTGGCTCGCGCGCGGGTGATCGACGGCTATCCCGAGCTGCAGAAGTTGAGCCTGGAGATCCAGCGTTACGAGTCGAGCGGGAGTGGCGGGCGGACCAATATCCGCACCCAGCTCCAGCAAATCGCGCGCGGTCGCGGGATCGAGCCCGAGCCGATTGGCCAGAGTTCCTCGGCGGTCGGGGAATTTCGGGAGCACCTCTTCGAGGTCAAGATCAAGGGCCAGACCCGAAAGCAGATCCTGCTCTACATCCACCGGGTGCGGCGGGTGATTCCCCAGCTGACGACCAAGAAAATGCGGATGGTCGGTACCCCCCGCAGTGCGCCGCCGGGAGACGCCTGGGACTGGAAGCTGACATTTGCCTATCGGGACAAGTTGAAGGAGTAGTGGTACGCGTGGGATAGAGTTTTCTGACCCGCCGTTCGCGGCGGCTCCCCCGCCGCGCGGTTGCGCTCGCGGCACAGCTTTTGCAACACGACAGGTGGAGTGCCAACCATGACGCTGCCGCCAACGCTCGCACTGGTTCGAGACCACGCCGCCGGTCACGCAGATCGCCTGATCCTGTTCGGGCTGCTGTTTGGCAGCGCATGCTTCACCTACGTCCAGTTCGCGACGATCTTCCCGCTCGCCTCCCAGACCTTTCTGGACCTGCCGGCGCGCTTCTGGCTGACGGTCACGATGCTCTACGGCCTGTCGATGGTGGCCGAGAACTTCTGGACCGGCATCCCGCACTACGCCGGCTGGAAGCAGGCCCTGTCGCTGATCGATCTGATGCTGCTGAGCATCTTGATCCATGTCACGGGCGGGGGAGGCTCCGCGCTCGCGCCGCTCTACTATCTCCAGGTGGTGCTGATGGCGATCTTCGCCGAGGTCGACCTCGAGAGCTGGGATGGCCGTCCCGCTCCGACACGGCGCGGCATCGGAACCTTCCTGCCGGTCTATTATCTGTGGTATGCCCCGGCGCTGGCGGCAGCCTGGTTCCTGCCGTTGACCCGATCTCCGGACCTGCAGAGCGGCCTGGGGTTCGTCGGGCTGTTCGGCGTGGGCTTCGTGATCCGCAACCTGGCCGGCATCTGGCGCGCGAGGACGATGGCGGAGGTGGCCAACGCGCGGGATGCCGAGGAGCGGATGCGGTTTGCCCAGTACCAGATGCAACAGGCCCGCCGGGAGGCTGCCTCGGCGCAGGAGGACCATCGAGAGCGCGAGGTGGACAACTGGATCAACCTGACCGCGGGTCTGACCCACTCGATCGGCAACGAGGTGCTGGCGTTCCACCACTACAGCCAGGAAATCCTCGATTACCTGGAGACGGCCAAAGACGTGCCCGAGCAGATCGAGCAGTCGATGGAATTCATTCACGACACCAACCGGGCGCGGCTGGGCTTCATCAACTTCCTGCAGGAATTCGCCGAGATGATGAAGAGCTCCGGGGCGGATGTGCGACAGGTACCCAGAGGGCTGCGGACGCTCGATCTGCACCGGCTGATCCACCTGGTGCGCGAGAAGGTCGGCCGTTTCGAATCGCGGGAACTCGACGCCGATGAGGACGACCCACAGATCCAGCGACAGCTGAAGAAGAACCTCGAGCTGGGACTGATCATCCACTTCGAGGACGAACAGGCGCGCCAGGTAACCTCCGGGCGGGAGCCGGTGCTCGACTTCATCTTCTACGAGTTCATCAAGAACTGCCTGCGCAACTGCTCGGGACAGCGGCGGCTGAAAGTGATCGTCTCGCGCCGCGAAGACATGGTGCAGTTGCGCTTCATCAACGATCTGGATATCGAGAGCAAGGCGCCGGCCCCCGGCCGCAGCCTCAGCTGCTCGCTGTGTCAGGCGCAGGTCCCCGCGCTCTACTGGCTCAAGAACAGCGACTTTCTCGACGCGTTTTGCGAGCCCTGCCTGCGCCGCAAGGTCGAGGAAAACCTGGCGCAGGCCTGGACGCCGGGCAAGACCAGTCAGGGTGGCAAGGGTCTGGGGCTGTTCGTCATCCGCCACTTCCTCGACGAGTACTACTTCGGCAGCACCGACGCCGGCATCTTCAGCTGGGAGACGCGAGAGATCTACTTCGAGCTATGCATTCCGGATCGTCTAGATCAACGAATCGCACAGTACAACGAGGCGCTGCAGGCCCGGCGAAAGGCCAGCCGATGAAGCCGGTGCGCCTGCTCTACTGCGACGATCACAAGAGCGAGCGCGAGGCGTTCCGCCGCCAGGTCGCCGAGCCGCTGGGCGATCTGCTCGAGTGCGAGATGGTCGGCAGCCTGGAAGGCGTGCAGGCCCGCGTGACCGAGCGCGAGCCGTATGACATCCTGGTCAGCGACCTCAACTTCGAGGCGGTGGGTGGGGGGCCGACCGATGGCCTGCGCATCCTCCGGCTCTGTCGGGAGAGCTGGCCGCACGTCGAGGTGGTGATGCTGACCGCCTTTCCGGACAGTCTGATGCCGCGACAGGTGCTCGAGGCGTCCAGTTACGGCATCACCCAGGAAACCTGGCTGACCAAGATCAGCGACGATCCCCAGAAGAGCTGGCAGCGCGTCTCCGAGGTGCTGCGCGGCCTGACCCGCGTGATTGGCGAGCGGCGCCTGCGTTACGAAGCGCAGCAGGAGTCCCTGGCGGGCGCGGTGCGGCTCTATGCCAACCTGCGCATTGCCGAGATTCCGCCCTTCGACCGTTTCGAAGAGTCGCCGGAGATGGTCGGACGCTCACCCCAGCTACAGGCGGTCTGGCGGCAGATTCGCCATGTGGCGGCGACGCCGGCGACGGTTTTGATCACCGGTGAGACCGGCACGGGCAAGGAGCTGGTCTCCCGCGCGATTCATCAGCTCTCCGGCCGGGGAACACTGACCGCGCTCAACTGCGGCGAGTTCCATGAGGCGCTGCTGGCCAGTGAGCTGTTCGGCCATCTGCGTGGCGCGTTCACCGGCGCGGATCGCGACAAGCCGGGGCTGCTGGCCTCGACCGGCGACGGCACCTTGTTTCTCGACGAGATCGCCGAGATGACCCTGCAGAACCAGGCCAAGTTCCTGCGGGTGCTGCAGGAGCGAGAGTATCGGCCGGTGGGTGCCTCGCAGGTCTGCAAGACGCAGGTGCGCGTGCTGGCCGCGACCAACCAGAACCTGGCCGAGCGGGTCCATACCGGTCACATGCGCGCCGATTTCTACGACCGGCTGAACATCTACCGGATCGACGTGCCGCCGCTGCGCGAGCGCCGTGAGGACATCCCGCTGCTGGTGGTGCACTACCTCGGCCAGCTCTCGGGCGAGCTCGGGCGCGAGGTCGAGGCGATCTCCGAGGCGGCGCTCTGGAAGCTGGTCGAGCAGCCCTGGCCGGAGAACATGCGCGAGCTGATCAACTGCCTGACGCGGACCGTGATCAACCTGCCGCAGCGCAAGCGCCGGATCGATCTCGAAGATCTCGATTTCAGCAGCTTCGAGAGCCTGCCGCCGGTGGAGGCTGCGGGTGAGAGTCCGGCCGGGCTCTGGCAGCAGATCCTGCGTGGCGACGGTCCGGGCCAGACCCTCTCCGAGCTGGCCAAGCAGCACGGCAAACCCACCGCGCTCGAGATCGTCCGGCTGACGATGCGGCACTTTCAAGGGCTGCCGCCCGAAGCGGATGCGCAGGCACTTTTCGGGATGAGTTATCGCAACTGGCAGCACTGGGCGCACTACAACGAGCTGACCTGGGAGAAGGTGCGTCGGCTGTCGTA
>CAZMLI010000412.1:0-4274 GCA_964566865.1 uncultured Planctomycetota bacterium | reverse complement strand
TGCAGCCAAGAAGGGAGACAGCCGGTTGGACCCCCGCGAGATGTTGGTACAGGCCTTGCTCACGGTCTATCGTGTCGACCACACCCAGGCAGCGCTCTCGACGGTGCTCGAGACCGCGCTGTCGGCCGCGATCCGCTTGACCGGTGCGCGTAAGGGCAGCATTTATTTGCGCGAGGGCCAGGGACTGTCCTGTGCCGTGGCGCTCGACGACCAGGGTCAGCGGATTTCGGGGCTGGCCGGGGCGATCTCGTTCTCGGTGGCGCATGAATGTCTGACCAGCGGGGAGCCGGTGCACATTCCAGTGGTCCAGGCGATGGACAGCTCCGACTCCCTCGCCGCCCAGTCGACGGTCTCCGTGGTCTGCCTGCCGATCCGCCGCGGCGACGAGGTGCGCGGTGTGATGTACGTCGATCAAGGGCCGGGCGGCCGCGGCTTCACCGATCAGGAGCGCGACATCCTGCGGCTGTTCGGCGAGGGTGTCGGCATCGCGATCGGCAACGCCGAGGCCTACGCGCACCTGTCGGATCAGGTGGCGCTGGCCACCGACTCCGACCGGTTCTGCGGCATCATCTCGCGCGACCCGTCGATGCACCGCGTCTTCCACCAGATCCAGCAGATCGCCAACAGCGGCATTGACCCGCCCGTCTTGATCCGCGGCGAGAGCGGCACCGGCAAGGAGCTCGCGGCCCGGGCGCTACACCTGACCAGCCGCCGGCGGATCGCCCGCTTCGTGCCGGTCAACTGTGCCGCGATCCCGTCCGAGCTGTTCGAGAGCCAGCTCTTCGGCCACCAACGCGGTGCCTTTACCGGCGCGATCGAGGATCGCGAAGGGCTGTTCGAGGCGGCGCGGGGCGGCACGATCTTTCTCGACGAGGTGGGTGAGCTTAACCTCGACCTGCAGGCCAAGCTGCTGCGTGTCCTGCAGGAGCGGGTTGTCTCGCCGGTCGGGTCGAATGAAGAACGACCGGTCGACGTCTGGGTCATCTCGGCCACGCACAACGATCTGCCAGCGCGCATCGAGGCCGGTCAGTTTCGGCAGGATCTGTACTACCGGATCCACTCGACCTCGCTGACGCTGCCGCCGCTGCGCAAGCGAACCGAGGACATCCCGCTGCTGATCTCCGTTTTCTGCGACGGCAAGAAGAACCTCTGCTTCAATCCGGAAGTCGAGCGGCTGCTGCGCGCGCATCCCTGGCCCGGAAATGTGCGCGAGCTGAAGAACCTGGTCGACCATTTGCGTATCTTCGCCAGCGGGCCGGCCGTCACGCTGGCCGACTTGCCCCCCGAGATGACGGGGCAGCCGATCGCCGGCGCACCGTCTTCGGCTGTACGCGCTGCGGCGATCGACGCCGATCAGCTGATCCAGACCTTTCTGGCTTCACGGGATCTCGAACAGGTCAAGGCGGCGGCGGTCGAGGCAGCGATCCGTGCACAGCTGGCCGATCAACTGCTGCAAGGCGCGCGCACGCTCAAGCTCAACAAGTCGGCATTGGCCGAGAAGCTCGGCGTGACTCGCAAGACGGTTCAGAGCTTGCTCGGCCGCTACCGGATCGATCCGCAGCGGCTGGTCAACGAGATGCGGAACGTATAGGAATGATCTTCTCATGCACATTGCGATAACCGGGGCGTCCAGCGGAATCGGGGCGGCGCTGACCCGCGCGTTCGGCACGGCTGACAACAAGCTGTCGCTGGTCGCGCGCAGGCTGGAATTACTCGAGCAGCTCGCGGATGAGGTCGCGGCCGAGGCCAGCTGCCACCGCGTGGATCTGGGGTTGCTCGAGAGCTGCTGTGACTGGGTCGAGGCGGCGGAGCAAGCGCACGGCCCGATCGACGTCTTGATCAACAACGCCGGCGTGCAGTACGTCGTGCACGCCCTGGAGCTGGAGGACGAGCGTCGAGAGCTGATGATGCGCATCAACCTGCTCGCGCCCCAGCGACTGATTTACCGGGTGGCGCCCGGAATGGTCGAACGCGGCAGCGGCACGATCGTCAACGTCTCGAGCATGGCGGGCATCACCCCGACTCCTTGGATGGCCGACTACAGCGCCTCCAAGGCCGGCCTGGCCGCGGCTTCGGAGACCTTACGGGTGGAGCTGCGCAAGACCGGCGTGAACGTGCTCACCGTCTATCCGGGGCCGGTCAGCACGCCGATGGAAACCGACGCCCGCAAGCAGTTCGTCGATTCAGTGCTGGTCGATAACGTGCCCACCGGCACCGTCGATGCGCTGGCTCGCCTGGTGCGCAAGGCGGTGCGCAAGCGCAAGGCGCGCATCGTCTATCCGCGAATCTATGGGCTGGGGCGCTACTTCCGCGTGACCGGCCAGTGGGTGACCGACTGCCTCTCGCCCCCGTTGCGAGATAAGGGAACCCCGGACCCTTCCTGAACGTCCCATAGCTGGACATCCAGCGCGGGAAATCCTATGCTGGCCAGGAACCAGGGGGTCAGTTCGTGGCAAAAGTTCGCGTTCGCGACGCACATCAATACATCACGTCTTGCATCCGCGCCCTGAGCAAGAAGATCGGTACGCATGATCTGCTGGGCGACGTGCTGGTCCTGCTTTCCTGCGCGGTTTGCTACCTGCTGCTCGAGATGTACGCCGACCAGGTCTGGATCCTCTCCGAGAACGTACGGGTCTGGTTGCGACGGGTCCTGCTGCTGGGCCTTGCATGCGGCGGCGTCTACATCGCCTTCTACTACCTGCGCCGACGCCTCTCGCCGCTGTACGTCGTGCATCAGGTGGAGGCCCACTACCCGCAGTTCAAGAACGCGCTGTCGACCTATTTGCACTGGCAGCGCGGGGCGCTCGAGCTGGACGAGAGCAGCGCGCGGCCGCTGGTCAATCACGCGCTCAAGGGGCTGACCTTCGTCGACTCCGACAAGGTGGTGCTGCAGTGTTCGCAAATCATCCGGCCGCTGGCGGTATTTGGCTGCCTGTCGCTCGCTGCCTTCTTCTACTGCATCGTCGGAACCGATCAACCCGGCCTGCTGTTCAATCGGGCGGTGATGCCGGCGAGCGGGTTTCCGCCGCCGACGCAGACCCGAATCGAGTTTCTCTCTCCAGCCGGCGGAGAGTTTCCCAGCGGCACGCAGGTGACGATCAAGACGGTCGTGGTCGGTCGGCTGCCGCGCAGCGGAAAGGTGCTGTACCGTGCGCAGGGCGCCGAGAACTGGCGCGAGACCCCGCTGGCGCCGGTCAAGCCGGGCCACTACCACGCGATCCTGCCCGCGCTGCTGGTGCCCACGGAGTTCCGGGTTCACTGCGGCGACGCCAGTTCGCCGGTGCACCGGCTCGTGCCAATCGCGCCGATCACTCTACAGAAATACCGCGTGACCATCCGGCCCCCGTCCTACACGGGCTTGCCGGTTGTGACCGAGACCGATCAAGGCGGGGTAGAGGCGCTTGCGGGCAGTCGCGTCGAGGTGAGCTGTCAGGCGTCGCGGGCTGTGCGTTCGCTGCAGGTCACGGTCAATCAGCATTCCGCCAAGGCCCGTTTCAGCGGGCGCAGGATTCGCTTCAGCTTCGCGGCGCGACGTTCCGGCGAGTATCGGATCTTTCTGGAAGATCCGCCGGGGAGCAAGCGGCTGCGGTTTTTCAGCCAGCCGATCACCGTTGAGCAGGACCAGCAGCCGGGTGTGGAGATCATCCTGCCCCGGCGTGTCTCGGCGCTACCCCTGAAGGGTGCTGTCTCCCTGACCTATCGCGCACGGGACGACATCGGATTGCTGAGCGCACGACTGCATTTCTGGAGTGCGGAGAACGCTGCCCTGAAGCATCAGCTTTCGCTGGGCAAGTTGAAGGGCCGGGAGTTGACGCGAACGTACGCCTGGCATCTGCGCGAGCAGCTCGGCGCGAGCCAGCGGCTGTTCTATCAGGTCGAGGTGACAGATCTGAAGGGGCAGATGGCACGCAGCGCGGTCTGCTCGATCTATCGCCCGGTGGTTCTCGCGCTGCGGGAGAAAAAGAACGACCCGGTCCGAGCGGATGACCCGAAGAGGGATGACCCGAAGAGGGATGATCCGAAGGCGGATGATCCGAAGGTCCGGGAGGAGGTCGATCGCCTGAACGATCTGCTGAACCAGCTCAAAAAGGAGCAGGAAGTTCAGCAGGGGCGGGCAGATCAGGCACAGCAGGCCCCGAACAAACAGGGATCAAACAAGCAGGGCGACGGCCAGAAAGGCGACGGTCAGAAGGGCGACGGTCAGAAAGGGGACGGTCAGAAGGGCGAGGGCCAGAAAGGGGACGGTCAGAAGGGCAAGGGCCAGAAGGGCGAGG
>CAZMLI010000411.1:0-4283 GCA_964566865.1 uncultured Planctomycetota bacterium | reverse complement strand
GCGGGGATGTCCACGCAGGACATCCCCGCCGGCTCACAGGGGTCGGGATTGATTGCATCACTCAGGCGTCCAGATCCATCGAGAGAGAGGTGACGCTGACGCCCAGGCCGTACTCCGGGGTCATCGCGAAGCGCACCGGTGTCGCTTCGGCCTGCACACCCGCGAACTTGCCGCCCTCGATCTTGAGCGAGAGGGTGAACTTCTCGATCGGCAGCGCATCGGCATCCAGCTCGATATTGGTCACCAGCGCGCCCTCCGCGCTCAGGTCGCGCAGACGCCCGCTGCCCGTGGCGAAGACCTGGCCATCGGCCAGCACCAGCTCGAGGGTCACCGGCACGTCCATCTCCTCCCGCTCGTGCTTTCGCGAGTAGGTCGACAGTGCCTCGAAGGCCTCTTCATGAATCTCCATTGTTCTCACCGGGCCGCCGGCATCACCAGGCGAGTGCCCACGCGCAGGCGGTCGGGGTTAGCGATCCGGCCGCGGTTGGCATCCAGGATCATCCAGTACTTGGCGCCGCTGCCAAGAAACCGCCTGGCCAGGTTCCAGAGCTTGTCGCCGGTCGCGACCACGTGCACTCTGCGACCGCCGCGCAACCGTCGTGCGGGCGCGGATTTCGGAGCACGCCGTGTCTTCTGGCTCTGCTCCAGCTGCTCAAGCTCACGCACCTTGCTGCCGACCGACGGAAGGATCAGTTTCTGGCCGATGCTCAGGTAACGCTGGCTCGAAGCCTTCGGGTTGGCCTTGCGCAGGAGAGACACGTAGCGATGGCTGCCATACTTCCTCTTGGAGATGACCCACCAGTTGTCGCCCGCTATCACGGTGTAAGTACGCGAACCAATTTCCTTGATCGGGACGGGCGGGGCCACGTCTTTACGAGGTGGCACCTCGATCACGGCGCCCTTCGGGCCAAACAAAATCCGATTTGGATTCTCAGACTCCCCATTCCGCCTGATTGGCCGCGTCGGGGGCTTGATCGTGGTCACAATGTTCAACCCGCCTCGGTCGCCCTTGGCTGCGGCCAGCTGATCGTCGGCCGCCTCCGTGCCGTCGTTCTTCTTCCGTCCATCCAGCAACAGCGCGGTGCCGAGCACACAAATCAGCAACATCACCAGCGTCAATCGTGCAGAACTCGTCATCTCGAGACCTCCTTTTGGCTTACCACAGCTCCACCTCGCGCTCGAGATCGAGCCCGTAGCGCTGCGTTATGTCCTGCTCGATCTGTTCAATCAGCTCGAGAACATCGCTGCCTGTCGCGCCGCCTTGATTGACGATGAAGTTCGAATGGATCTTCGAAACCATCGCACCCCCGACGCTGCGCCCCTTCCAGCCGGCTTCCTGAAGCAAGCGGGCGGCGGGCTGTTCCGGCGACGGGTTCTTGAAGATGCAGCCGGCCGAGGCGGCGGAAAGCGGCTGACTGGCGTTCTTTTCGGCCATGATCATGCGGTAGGTCTGGCGCAACTTGACGGGATCGGCTGTCGCGGACAGATTCAGCGTCGCTTCGAGGATGATGGCCTGCTTCAACCCCGAGTCCCGGTAACGAAAGTCGAACTCGCGCCGGCGCTCGATCTGACCGCCGGGCAGCAGCAAGGTCACCGACTCCACCACGTCGCCGATCACGCCGTACTTTCCTCCGGCGTTCTGTGCGACCGCGCCACCCAGCGTTCCTGGAATGCCTGCCAGCAGTTCCAGACCGGACAGGCCCCGCGCCACCGTCTCGCCGATCAGCTGCGGCAGCAGGCAACCGGCCCCGACGGTGACCCGTGTGCCGGCGACGCGAATCTGACGCATCGCACCCAGGTGCAGGACCACACCCGAGATGACCGGACCGATCAGCAGCAGGTTGGTCCCGCCGCCGATCACCCGGGGCAACTTGCCCCGGCACATCGCATGGTTGAGGATCGAGGCGGTCTCGTCGACGTTGCGTGGGCAGACATACAGCTCCGCCGTGGCCTCGATTCCGAGTGAGTTCGGCAGCTTTACCATGCGCTCGACCTCCACCATGTCCTCGGTGAGGATCATGAGGCCTCCCGCAGGCGCTCGCCGAGGCCAAACGCCACCCGGTGCACGTCGCCCGCGCCCATCGTCAGCACCATGTCGCCCGCCGTCAGCCGGCCGGCGAGTGAGTGCACGATCTGATCCAGTTCCTTGCAGAAGGAGGCCCGCGTGCCCCTGCGAACCAGCTCCGCCACCAGATCCTCGCTGCGAACCGACTCGATGTCCTCCGGCTTGTCCCGCGCCGCGTAGATCTGCGGGATGATCACTTCGTCGGCGGCGCCGAGCGCATCGCTGAACTGCTCGAGGAAGATCCGGGTCCGGCTGTGTTGATGCGGCTGAAACACCGCGATCAGGCGCCGGGGCCCGTAGGAGCTGCGCACGGCCTCGAGCGCCGCGCGCACCTCGGTCGGATGATGCGCGAAGTCGTCCATCACGCGGATGCCATCCAGATCGGCGACCTGTTGCAGGCGACGCTGCGCGCCCGAGTAGCCGGGCAGGCAGCGAATCGCCAGCCGCATCGGCACCCCGGCCTCACGCACCGCGAGCAGCGCGGCGAGGCTGTTGAGCGCATTGTGCCGACCGCACAGGCGACCGAGCGCATGATCGACGATCTGGCCCCGATGGCTGATGCGGAAGCGCAGTCCGCCACCTTGAATCGGGTTGACCGAGTCGATCGACCAGTCCGCTGCGGAAGATTCGCCGTAGCTGACGATGCGACAGGCCACCGGACCGCCACGTGCGACCGACGCGTCCTGAAAGACCCCCGCGGCCGATTCGTGCACGATCAGCACGCCGTTCTCGGGAATGCGCGAGGCGAAGTCGATGAAGGCGTCCTGGATCTCGGCCAGGTCGCGATAGTAGTCCAGGTGATCCGCCTCGACGTTGGTCACCACGGCAATGTTGGGCGAGAGGTGCAGGAAGGAGCGATCGAACTCGCAGGCCTCGACGGCCATCGTCGAACCGGTGCCCCAGGAGGCGCTGCGGCCGAGTGAAGGAATCGGCGCCCCGACCAGATAGCCGGGATCCATTCCACGCGCCGCCATGATGTAGGCCACCAGACCGGTGACCGTGGTCTTGCCGTGCGTACCGGCGACGGCGATCCTGGTCTTTTTCTGCGCGAACAGCCCGCCGAGCGCCTCGGCATACTTGCGCACCGGGATATCCAGCCTGCGGGCCTCGACGATCTCCGGGTTGTCCTGAGGAATGGAGGCCGACGCGACCACCATGCGCGCCGCCGGCGAAATGTTGGATGGCCCATGCCCGACCACGATGCGCGCGCCCATCTGGCGCAGCTGATCCAGGCGGGGTGAATTGCGACTGTCGGATCCGGTCACCTGGTGACCGCGATCCAGCATGATGCGCGCCAGCGCGCCAACGCCGGAGCCGCCGGCACCAATCAGATGAACGATTCCTTGTGGGCGTTTCTCCTCCGCCAGATCCTGCCTGGCGGACGCCTGGTCTTCCATCGTGGCCCTGATCAAGTCAACGAGTTTCATTCAGCGACCTCCTTGGTTCCGGCACTCCCTATTGCGCACTCCGCATTCGATACTTCGAGCCTGTGGTCTGTGGGCACCACGCCGAGCAGGTCCAGCAAGCGCTGGCCGATTGCATCCGTCGCGCCGGGCCGGCCCACGACCCGTGCCGCGCTTGCCATCCGGTTGCGCGCCTCGTCCTGCAGGACCAGTTCTTCGACCAGCAGGCGCAGGGTGGCCGGCGTGAAATCTGCTTCGAGGATCACGCGGCAGGCGCCACGAGAACTGACCGCCTCGGCGTTCAGCAGCTGATGGTCTTCCGCGGCTTGCGGATAAGGCACCAGCACCGATGGAATACCCCGGGCGAGGAGTTCCGCAATCGTCGTCCCTCCCGCCCGTGAAATGACCAGATCGGCGGCAGCATAGGCCAGCTCGATCCGATCAAGATATGGAAGAACGACGGAGGAGAGAGATGTGTTTTTCAAGGCCCCCTTCCAAACACGCGCTGCCCTCTCCCCCGTCAGGTGTATCCACTGGATGCGTTCTTTGAACCGGGCCAAGCTGGGGGCAGCCCGGAGAATCGCATCATTGATTGCCGCAGAACCCTGGGAACCGCCCATCACCAGGATCGTCTTCTTGTTTGGATCCAGTCCGAAGCGCGCCATCGCCTCCTCGCGCGTTCCCTGCATGGCGTGCCGGCGAACCGGGTTGCCCAGCACGCGCACCCGCTCGGGGCGGGCGAAGTACTGCTTGGACTCTTCCCACTGCGCGTAGATCTCGGTAGCCCAGCGGGAGAGCAACCGGTTGGCCTTGCC
>CAZMLI010000410.1:0-4316 GCA_964566865.1 uncultured Planctomycetota bacterium | reverse complement strand
GCGAAGTTTCATCGACTCCTCCAACGGTTGTGGGTTCGTTTGAGGGTTCGACGTGGCGCGGGTGGGAGGATTCAATCCAAGTCGGCGTAAATTGCTTTTAGCAATGTAAACGACCTTTACGACGTCCGCGTGCGCCGCGGATCGAGAGGGTCCCGGAACCTGTGCCAGCCCAACGGGTTAGTCATGTTGAGCGGTCTCGGCGCAGCGGGTACGACATTTGCATTGCTGAGTGGTCTTGCATGACGAGATCAAGATCGGCGCCGAGGGTGGATTTTCCTTCCACTGACCTGCCAGAATCTCTATTCTCGCTCCGGACATCAACAAGGTTGTGAACCCTGTCACCAGCGCGACTGTGAGGACACGAATGACCGCCACCAATCCCACAAATCTACGGCGATGCTCCGTACTCTTGCTCGCCTTCCTGATGGCGGCCCCACTGGCCGCTCAGGAGAAAAAGGACACCGGCGGCCGCAGCGTCGAGATGGTGCTCAGCGAACGGGAGAAGTGCTTCCACGTGTTGAGCCGCCTCGCCTTCGGCCCCTCCCCGGATCAGGTCAACCAGCTGCTCAAGGTGGGCTGGATGAACTGGGTTCTGGAGCAGATGGAGCCGGAGAAGATCGACAACTCGGAGCTGGATGAAGTGCTGAAGAAGTACCCCTCGCTGAAGATGTCGCAGGGCGAGGTGTTCTCGACCTATCGACCGCGCTACAAGAACTCGCCGCCGACCCAGAAAGAGCGCAGGATGCGCAACCGACTGCGGGCCAAGGCGATGATGGAGCTGCGCGAGTCGGTGGTGATCCGCGCCGTCTTCAGCAAGCGGCAGTTCCAGGAGGTGATGGTCGGCTTCTGGCGCAACCACTTCAACGTGGACAATAACAAGACCCAGGTGCGCTACCTGGCCAACCACTACGAGCAGAACGCGATCCGGCCACACGTCTTCGGCAAGTTCGAGGAGATGTTGATGGCCACGGCCAAGCACCCGGCGATGCTGGTCTACCTGGACAACGCGCTCTCGCAGAAGCCGCTGACCGAGAAGGAAAAGAAGGCGCTCGAGAAGGCCAAGCGCAAGCCGAAGAAGCGCAAGTCGCTCAAGATTCGCAAGCTGGAGCGTCAGCGCGGCCTGAACGAGAACTACGCCCGCGAACTGCTGGAACTACACACCCTGGGGGTGGACAACGGGTACACGCAACGTGACGTGGTCGAATGCGCCCGGGCGCTGACCGGCTGGTCGGTCTCCTACGGTCAGAACCAGGACTTCGGCTTCATGTTCCGCCCACGGGCGCATGATACCCGGCCCAAACGGGTGCTCGGCTGGACGTTCAACGGCAAGGGCGGGATCACCGAAGGCGAGACGATCATCCGCCGGCTGGCCCGCCACCGACGGACCGCGCACTTCATCTCGTTCAAGCTCTGCCGCTATCTGGTCAACGATCGGCCGAGCGAGAAGCTGGTCGACCGGGTGGCCAAGGCCTTTCTCAAGAGCAAGGGCGACCTGAAGCAGGTCTACATGGCGATCATCATGAGCCCCGAGTTCTACGCCCGCGAGAACTTCCGCTGCAAGTTCAAGACGCCGTTCGAATTCGTCGCCAGCGCGCTGCGCGCGACGCAGGCCAAGATCACCCGGGTTCGCCCGCTGCTGCAGGGACTGCGCAGCATGGGCCAGCCGGTCTATGAATGCGACGACCCGACCGGCTACTACGATCAGGCCGAAGCCTGGCTCGATCCCGGCGTGCTGGTGCACCGCTGGAACTTCGCGCTGAAGCTGGCTTCGGGCCGCTTTCCCGGCTCGCGCCTGCCCCGTAACTACTACGCGCCGATCCTGCGGCTGAAGCCCCAGGAGATGAAGAAGCAGCTGATCTTCACCTGTCTGCCGGATGGTCTCGATACACGGTCCAACCGGATTCTCGACGAGATGGTCGCCAACTCGATGGACCGACGCAAGCTGGCCAGCAAACTGCTGGGCATCCTGCTCGGCTCCCCCACTTTTCAGCAACAATAACGAGGAACCACCGATGAAGACCACGCGTAGAGATTTCATCCGCCAGTCCGGATCGGCCGTCCTCGGCGCTTCCGTGCTGGGCAGCCTGGCCCCCGAGATGGTATTCGCCGACGAGAAGTCGGGCGAGCAGTCCCCGCCCACCTTGTTGATCGTCTACCTGCGCGGCGGCGCCGATCCGCTGCACACCATCGTGCCCTACGGCGACCCGCTGTACCAGCAGATGCGGCCGACCATCGGGATCCCGTCCAAGGACGGCAAGGACCCGGCCGACAAGGGCGTGATCCGGCTCAACAGGATGTTCGGACTCAACCCGGTGATGGCTCCGCTCTACCCGCTGTTCCAGCAGGGCATGGTGGCGCCGATCATCAACGTCGGTTCGCCGCACCGGACCCGCAGCCACTTCGACGCGCAGGACTTCATGGAGTACGCGGCGCCGGGTATCCGGACCATCACCGAAGGCTGGCTCAACCGCTACCTGACGGCGACCAAGAAAAAGGGCAACGCGGACTCCGCGCTGCGGGCCCTGGCGATGCAGACCTTGTTGCCCCGAGCGATGCGCGGCGACTATCCAGTGCTGGCCTATCCCGGCACCACCTCCGGCACCTCGCTGGACGCCTTCGACAAGATCTACGGCTCCTGCAAGGAAGACGCTGCGATGAATCGCGCGATGAGCCAGAAGGAGCGCGAGGACGCGGTCAAGCGGGACGGCGCCAAGAGCGAGCGTGAAGCGCGCCACAGTATCGTCCAGTCCGGACGCAGCACGATCCGCACCCTGCGCCGCCTGGAGCGCATCCTCAAGGCCAGCAAGGGCAGCAAGCAAGCCAAGTACCCCGGGACCGGCTTCGGCCGGCAGATGCAGGGCATCGCGCAGGTGATCAAGGCCGACGTGGGGCTGGAAATCGCCGCCGTCGATTATCGCGGCTGGGACCATCACGCCCGCCAGGGCGGCAACGACGGCACCTTCTCGCGCATGATGGGCGATGTCTCGTCGGTGCTGGCGGCCTTCGCCGCCGACCTGGGTCCGCGGATGAACCGCACGCTGGTGCTGACGATGTCGGAGTTCGGTCGGACCGTACGCGAGAACGGCAACAACGGCTCGGACCACGGACATGGCGGATTCATGCTGGCCATGGGCGGCATGATCCAGGGCAAGCGGATCTACGGCAAGTGGACCGGCCTGGAAAAGAGCAAGCTCTGGCAGGGCCGCGACATGCCGGTGCACACCGACTTCCGCCTGGTCTTCGCCGAGGTGCTGGCGCGCCTGTTCCGCTACGACGCGTTCAAGCACAAGATGTTTCCCGAGTACAAGCCGTACGACAAACCGCTCGGCTTCCTGAAGCAGATTTGATCCCGACAGCCGGAACGCGATGAAAATCAAGTTCCTCTGCGAGCATTGCGAAAAGAAGATCCTGGTGACGGCCAAGGCAATTGGCCGTCACTACAGCTGTCCGCGATGCGAGGCCGACCTGACGGTTCCGAAGGGCTTTACCAAGCAGGTCACGCACATCGTCTGCACCTGCGGTGAGCAGCATCCGGCCGGGACCCCACTCTGCCGCAGCTGCGGCCTGGACATGTGGAGCTATCTCGCCGATCAGGCCACCAACGGCGAGAGCGACGCTGCCCTGCCAACCGTCGGCGCAGTGCAGATCCCCGAGGGGCTGCGACTGGCCGATGCGGTGCGCATCAAGTTCTCCTGCGACTGCGGACAGCGCGTACGCGTGCAGGTCCACCAGCGCGACAAACCGATGAACTGTCCGCGCTGCAAGACGGAGCTGACGCCACCGGCCGAGAACGACTCGGCGCGGATCCTCGAGATCAGCTGCCATTGCGGCGCGCAGGTCGAGGACGGCGTGGAAGTCTGCAGCTGCGGGATGTCGTTGTTCGACGCGCTCGAGGCGGATGACGGAACCGGCACGGACCGGATCGAACCACCCGCCGAAGCGGACGCAGAGGAACCCAACCGGCCCCCTCCGCCCCCCCCGCCGCCGCCCAGTCGTCGAGTGGTGCCGTCGAAGCGCCTGAGCCGGATCGAATCCTCGCGTCAGCAAGGCCCCCCGCGGGGCAGGAAGTCGGTTCAGCTCGCGGCCATCGTGCTGATCCTGTCGGTCTCCGGGCTGATCTGGCTCAAGATCTTCTCACTCAAGAGAGCGCAGGACGCACCGCCCACCCCGACGGCAGACGAAGCCCTGGCCGAGGCGCCGCCGGCTTTGAGTCCGACCAAGGAACCACCGACCCAGACGCCGCCGATCAAGAAACCGCCGACCGACAAACCGCCGATCAACAAACCGCCGATCAACAAACCGCCGATCAACAAACC
>CAZMLI010000409.1:0-4317 GCA_964566865.1 uncultured Planctomycetota bacterium | reverse complement strand
CAGCGTCTCGGCGTTCTGCATCTCCCGTGCATCCTCTTGCATCGCGCTCACATCATAGCGAACTGGGGGAGGGCCAAACGGGAAAACAGGACTATCTGAAATTTATAAGTTCTGCTGGCAAAAGACATTCGGCAATTCCGTCTACCCTCGGTGTCACAGCTCGCCGGTACTGTTGCGGCAGGAGGGACATTCCATTGCTCGACTTTGGTCGTTTCAGCGACCGCATCATTGCGACCCGTGACATTCCCGCGCGAGAGGCGCGTCATGTGGACATTCCGTGCACGATGCACCCGGCGTTGCGGGCGGCGCTTCAGCAGCAGGGCATCGAGCAGTTCTACAGCCACCAGGCCGAGATGTTCGAGGCGGTGGGGCGGGGTGCGCAGGTGGTGATCACCACCGGCACCGCGAGCGGCAAGTCGTTGTCGTTCCTGGCGCCGGTGCTGCAGGCGATGCTGGAGGATCCGAGCACGCGCGCGTTGCTGCTCTATCCGACCAAGGCGCTGGGGCGGGATCAGTTGCGGGCCTTGCAGGAGCTGATCGAGGAGGTGCAACAGGCGGATGCCGATGGGCCGCGGCTGGAGGCCGGGGTGTTCGACGGCGATACGCCGCCGGCACAGCGGCGCTGGGTGCGGGAGAAGGCCAACCTGGTGCTGACCAATCCGGACATGCTGAACGCGGGGCTGTTGCCGGCTCACGGACGGCAGGGCTACGCCCACATCTTTCGGCATGTGCGTTTCATCGTCGTCGATGAGATGCACATTTACCGCGGCGCGTTCGGCGCGCATTTCAGCAACCTGATGCGTCGGCTGCTGCGGATCTGCCGGCATTATGGCAGCCAGCCGCAGTTCCTCTGTTCGTCGGCGACGATCGCCAACCCGCAGGAGCTGGCGGGGCGACTGTGCCATCGGGAGTTCGAGCTGATCGATCGGGACGGCTCGCCTTCTTCCGGCCAGCGGATCTACTTCTGGATGCCGCCGCTGATGGATTCCGGCGCACGGCGCGGGGTGGGGGCCGAGATGGCGGCCTTTCTGCCGCATCTGATCCGTCAACGCGTCAAGACGATCGCCTTTTGCCGCGGGCGCAAGCAGACCGAGGTGGTGCTGAAGGAGGCGCGGGACCGGCTGCGGCAGGTGGATCGGGACCATGACGAGTCGCGGCTGCTGGCGGCTTACCGCGGCGGCTATACGCCGGTCGAGCGGCGCAAGGTGGAGCAGGACCTGATTCATGGCCGGCTGCTGGCGGTGGTCTCGACCAACGCGCTGGAACTGGGCATCGACATCGGCTCGCTGGAGGTGGTGGTGCAGGGTGGTTTCCCCGGGACGCGCGCCAGCTTCTGGCAGCAGATCGGCCGTGCGGGCCGTCGCGGACGCATGGCGCATGCGATCGTGATGCTGGCGATGAATCCGCTGGATCAGTACATCGGCCAGGATCAGGAGTGGCTGGTCGGGCAGCCGACCGAGAACGCGGTGGTCGATCCGGACAACCTGACGGTGCAGCTGGCGCACATCCGTAGCGCCGCGGCGGAGCTGCCGCTGACGATCGACGACGCGGCCAGCTGGCCCGATCTGGGCGAGGTGATCCCGGTGCTCGAAGAGGCCGGGGAGCTGAGTTCGGTCTATGGCGCCTGGCACTGGAGCGGCGGGCCGTTCCCGGCCGGCGACTTCAGCCTGCGCAATACAGATGGCGACCGGTTCAAGATCGTCAACCGCCAGACGGGCGATACGCTGACCGAGATGACCCGGCCGCAGGTCTATCGCGAGGGGCACACCCGCGCGGTCTATCTGCATGACGGGCGGCAGTATCAGGTGGAGAAGCTGGATCTGGTGGGTCACGTGGCGACGGTCGTGCCAGTGCAGCAGAACTTCTACACCCAGCCCGACGTGCGCACTCAGATCGAGGTGCTGGTGACCCAGGAGCGGGTGGCGGCCGGGGAAACTTCAGCACTCTTTGGCGACGTTCGGGTCGACGACACGGTGGTCGGCTACAAGATGCTGCAGTTCCACAGTCATCAGAACCTGGGCTACGAGAAGCTGCAGCAGGAGCTGCCCTTCAAGCTCGAGACGGAGGCGGTCTGGTGGCCCGTACCGCCAGCGGTGCTGGCCGCTCTCGGCACGGCAGACCGCGATACGCTGCAGGGTTTGATTCACGCGATTCGCGCGGTCGCGCGAATGCGCACGATGGCGGAGCGCGGGGATCTGCTCGGCTCGAGTTTTTCGACGACCGATGCCGCATCGCGCGTGACGCAGACGGCGCTGGTGCTCTACGACAACCATCCCGGCGGGATTGGCTTCGCGGCCAAGGCGTTCGAGATGGCCGAACCCATTCTGGTCGATGCGCTGAAGATGGTGGCTGACTGTCCCTGCAAGGGCGGCTGTCCGGCATGCGTCGGCGACTACGCGCTCGACCGGGCGAAGGTGCACTGGGCGCTGGCCAGCTTCCTGGAACGGCAAGCGGCTCCCGCGATCGAACGATCGGTTGCCCCGCCACACGCCTGGCAGGACCTGCCCGGCTGCTGGCCCGCAGTGCGGGCCGCGTTGAAAGCCGAGGATCAGCCTGGCAGCGAACTGCTGGGCCATGTCGAGCAGGTGAAAATTCAGGGCAACAAGCTGATCCTCGAGGCGCCGAGTGAAGGGGTCGCGGACTGGATCGAACAGCCGGAGATCCAGCAGCAACTGCGCGCGCTGCTCGCGTCGCAGCTGGCGCTGCCGTCGCGCTGGCGGCTGACGGCCGAGGCGCCCGAGGGGAACGAGCTGGCGCGTCACAAGCTGCGCCGCAGGCTCGAGGACTTCAAGCTCGGTACGGCCACGACCGAGCGGGCTGCGGACGAGAAGCTGGCCAGCGGATTCCTGTTGCGCGAATGAGCGGATACGCGGCCTCACTCAAGTCGATCCGTCAGCGGATGCGTGCCCGTTTCGGGCAGCCGCGAGCCGAGCTGTTTGCCGATCATGCCCCGGCGCAGTCGCAGTCGCAGTCGAGGTCGCAGCTGGCGCCCCCGCCGCCAGCGGATGTACTCCAGCGGCGGCTGGTCGAGATCGAGCGCATCGACGCCGGCTTCGGCGCGGCGCTGCGCGAGCTGAATGCCTGGCAGCTGGCCGCGGTGCTGGCCGATGACCGGGCGGTGATGGTGCGCGCACAGGTCGGCAGCGGCAAGACCACCCTGCTGGTGCAGAAGATCCTCTACCTGAACCGCGTGCAGGGCGTGCCGCTGGACCGGATCATCGTGCTCACCTTCTCCTGCAAGGCTGCCCGCGAGATCCAGCAGAGAGTGGGCGCGGTGCAGATGCGCTGGGCCGGCACGTTTCACGCGATCGCCCGGCGGCTGGGCAACTTCGGCGTGATCGATCCGGTGACCCTCGAAGCGCTCTGGCGCGAGCTGATCGAGACACACGGGCTGGTGATTCGCTACGAGCGCAAGCTGGCGCGGCGGATGGAAGCGCTGGCTCAGGGCAAGTTGCTGTACGGCAACATGCGTCACCCCGACGACATCGAGCAGCTGGCGGAGCTGGCCGACGAGGTCTGCCACGAGCTCGGCTTGATGGACTTCGACGCGCTGCTCGCACACGCGCGCGACCTCCTGCGTCGCAAGCCGCTGTCTCCCGCGCCACGCTGGATCCTGATCGACGAGTTCCAGGACTGTGACGCCGCGCAGCTCGAGCTGCTCGAGGCGCTCGCCGGCCCGCAGACGCAGCTGTTCGCGGTGGGGGATCCGAACCAGGTGATCTACTCCTGGCGCGGCGTCTCGCCCGGGCTGTTCGGCCGCTTCGAGCAGACCCACGGCGCGGTGACCTATCAGTTGCCGGTCAACTATCGCAGCTCCGGCAACATCCTGGCCTGCGCGCGGGTCTTTCTGCGCCACGGCTCGGAGCTGGTGGGCACGCGCGAACCCGGGGAGCCCGTGCGCGTGATCCAGCACCACAACCCGCATAACGAGGCGATCTATCTACGCCAGCGTCTGGCCGAGCTGCACCTGGCGGGTGTGCCCTGGTCCCAGATGGCTGTCTTCGTGCGCACGCGCAGCCAGCTCGAATACCTGCATGACATGCCCTGCCCCTGCATGACGATGCACGCCGCCAAGGGCCTCGAGTTCGATCACGTCTTTCTCTGCGGCGCCAACGACGGGCTGATGCCGCTCGGTACCGACCATGCCGAGGAGCAGCGGCTGTTCTTCGTCGCCCTGACCCGCGCGCGCGAGACCCTCGAGATCTCCTGGTACACCGAGCCGGATCAGCAGCGTTTCTTCCCCCGTCCGAGCCCCTTCCTGAAGATGATGCCCGGCAACCTGGTCGAGTGGGGCAAGCCCCAGGCCCAGGCCCAGCC
>CAZMLI010000408.1:0-4328 GCA_964566865.1 uncultured Planctomycetota bacterium | reverse complement strand
GCGAGGTGCTGACGCTGATCGACCGACTGGTCGGGCGCGCCGCGCACCTGAAACGGGTCGACTTCGGCCAGACGGGCGACGGCCGCGCGATGGCCGCCGTGGTGGCCGGCACGCCGGGCAAGGACAAGCTCGTCGCCCTGCTGCTGGGCAACATCCACGCCGGGGAGTGCGCCGGCAAGGAAGCCCTGCTGATGCTGCTGCGCGAGCTGGCACTGAACCCCAACCACCCCCTGCTCGAGCGACTGGTGCTGGTCGTCGTGCCCAACTACAACGCCGACGGCAACGAGCGAATGGGGCAGGGACACCGCCCGGGACAGATCGGACCCACCAACGGGATGGGCCTGCGCACCAACGCGCAGGGACTCGACCTCAACCGCGACTTCCTCAAGCTGGAAGCGCCCGAGACACGCGCGCTGGTCGGGCTGATCAACCGCTTCGACCCGCACCTGTTCATCGACTGCCACACGACCAATGGCTCGCGCCACCGCTATCAACTGACCTACGACATCCCGCACAACCCGGCCTGCCCGCCGGCGGTGCGCAACTTCCTGCGCCAGAAGATGATGCCCGCGGTGACCCGCTCGCTGGAGGCCGAGAAGCTGCACACCTTCTATTACGGCAACTTCAACAAGGCGCGCAATCGCTGGACCAGCTTCGGGCACGAGGGCCGTTACAGCACCGAGTATGTCGGCCTGCGCGGCCGGCTGGCGATCCTCTCCGAGGCCTACAGCTACATTCCCTACAAGCAGCGGATCCTCGCCACCCGACGTTTCGTGCGCGAGTGCCTGCGCTACGTTTCGAAGCACCACGTCGTCGTGCGCCGACTGCTCGCAAACATCGAACCGGCCGCGCGGGTCGCGATGAAGACCCAGGTGACCGCCTTCGACAAACCGGTCACGATCAAGGGCCCCGACAAGGACTACACGGCGCGCTTTTTCGGCAACTATCAGGCCACACAGCACGTCACCCGACCACAGGCCTACCTGATCCCGTTCGATCAGAGTCGCTTGGTCGACCGGCTGCGCATGCACGGGATCAAGATCGAGCAGCTGACCCAGGCCCGCCGCCTGCGCTGCGAGGTCTATCGCGTAAAGAAGCTGACCCGTGCCCGCCGCGCGTTCCAGAAGCACCGGCTGCTGACGACCCAGGTCACCGCGCGCACCCTCACCCGCGAGGTGCCGGCGAAGACCTACGTCGTGCGCACCGACCAGCCGCTCGGCACGCTGGCCACGACGCTGCTCGAGCCGACCTCGGACGACAGCCTGCTGGTCTGGAACTTCCTCGACCACGCACTGCGCCAGGGCCAGGACCTGCCCATCGTCCGGCTGCTGTCGCGCGAGGCGTTGCCGCTGCGATCGGTCGAGCGCATCGAACCGGCGCAACTGCTGACGCTGGACCAGATCTACGGCCCGTCCCACCGCGTGGCCTTTTCCGGGTCCAGTCGGCCCCGGGTCAGCTGGATCGCCGGCACGACCAGCTATCGACGACAGCAGGGCCAGCGCGCCGCGATCGTCGACGCCAGGACCGGCTCGGTCTCACGGGTTCGCGGCGATCGCCGACAACGCACCCAGGCCTTTGCGAAGTTGCCAGGCATCACGAGCAGCGTCGCCGCGAGCATGGCTGGCGCTGGACGGACCAGCCCGGACGGTCGCTGGCGGCTGATCAACCGCGCCAACGATCTGTTCGTCTATGACACAAAGCTCAAACGTGCGCGCCGGCTGACCTTCTCGGCCGAACCGGAGCGCGACCCGACGATCAGCCCCGACAGCCGCCTGGTGGCCTTCGTGCGCAACCACAACCTGTACGTCGTCGCGCTCGAGACCGGCCGCGAGCGCGCGCTGACCACACGCGGCACCCCGCTGTTGCTTTACGGGGAACTGGACTGGGTCTACCAGGAAGAACTGTACGGCCGCGGACGCTTCCGCGCATTCTGGTGGAGCCCCGACTCGTCCCGCCTGGCCCTGCTGCGGCTGGACCAATCGCGCGTCAAGACCTACACCGTCACCGACAACATTCCGACGCGGCAGAAGCTGGAGGTGACCCGTTATCCGAAGGCCGGCGATCCGTTGCCCAAGGTGTCCCTCGGCGTCGTCGAGGCGGCGGGCGGAAAGGTGACCTGGCTGGACCACCGGCAGTTCGATGCGATGGACCACCTGATCGTGCGCGTCGCCTGGAACCCCTCCAGCAAGCGCGTGATCTACCAGCTACAGAACCGCCGCCAAAGCTGGCTCAGCCTGCGCAGCGGGAACCCGCGGACCGGCGCCAACCGCGAACTGCTGCGCGAGACGAGCAAGGCCTGGGTCAGCTCGCGAGGCAATCCGCGCTGGCTGAAGGACGGCAGCTTCCTCTGGGTCAGCGAACGCAGCGGCACGCGCCACGTCTATCAGGTCTCGGCCAGCGGCAAGCGGACCCGCGCCGTCACCAGCGGCGACTACGACGTGCGCAGCCTGCTCGGCCTCGATCCCAAGGAACAGTGGCTCTACTTCGCCTCGACCCGCGACTCCGCGATCGCGACCCACGGCTACCGCGTCCGGCTCAACGGCGGCCAGCCGGTCCGGCTGACCCGCTCCCCGGGCAACCACCGCCTGCAATTCGATGACCGCTTCCGCTACTACATCGACTCCGTCAGTCGCGCGCACAGCCCGAGCCGCAGCTCGCTACACCGCAGCGATGGCACCTTCGTGCGCACCATCGATCCCAACCGGACCGACTACCTGGACTACTACAAGCTCAACAAACCCGAGTTCCTGACCGTTCCCACCGACGACGGCGGCAAGCTGCAGGCGATGCTGATCAAGCCACCCGACTTCGACCCCAACAAACGCTACCCGGTGATGTGCTACCTCTACGGTGGCCCGATGGCCGGCTCGGTCTGGGACAGCTGGCGCGCGAACAACTACCTCTGGCACCAGATGCTCGCGCAGAAGGGCTACGTGATCTGGATCTGCGACAATCGCTCGGCCAGCACCACCGGCATCAAGCACAGCTGGCCCGTCTACAGAGACATGGGCCGCGTCGAGCTGCGCGACATCGAAACCGGCCTGCGCTGGCTCAAGCGCAAGCCCTGGATCGACGGCAAACGCATCGGCATCTGGGGCTGGAGCTACGGCGGCTACATCGCCAGCTATGCCCTGACCCACTCCAAGATGTTCTCGCTCGGCATCGCCGGTGCGCCGGTCACCGACTGGCGCAACTACGACGCGATCTACACCGAACGCTACATGGATCTGCCGCAGAACAACCCCAAGGGCTACGACTCGAGCTCCGTGGTCAAGGCCGCCAAGAATCTACACGGCAAGCTGCTGATCATCCACGGCGAGATGGACGACAACGTGCACCTGAGCAATACGATGCAACTGGCCCACGCCTTGCAGAAGGCCGGCAAGCAGTTCCAGCTGATGATCTACCCCCGCAACCGCCACGGCGTCAGGTCCCGCCACCTGCGGGATCTGATGACCCAGTTCATTCTCGATAACTTGTAAAGTCCGCCAACTGCAACGGGAGGGCGAGGCTAGCTGTTAAGCGCTGTTACCTCTCGCCCTGGCCGGCTTTGAGATCGGCCAGGATTTTCGAAACGGCCCACTCGGAAATCTTGTGCTCCCGGTGCGTTTCATCGAGCAGGACTTCGAATTTCCCCCCGCCACAATTGCTGACAGCTTGCGCAACCTGCTTCTCGTAGGTGCGGAACCCGAGCCCAAAAAAGCCCACTGCATCAAATCGATTCAGCAACTGAACGTGGCGCCGTTTACCGCCTGCGCCGCCAGTGGAGGCCAGGACGTAGAGCTCTAGATAATTGGCGACGCGGTAGACTTCGACGGCCGTTTGTTCGTAGTCCCCCCAGTTGCGCAGCTCTTCCGACCGCAGGTAGATCGGCAGCGATCCGGCGACGGGATAGCTGAACGCGATCCGGGGCTCGACAGCGGCGGCCAGCGTCGCGGTCCAGCCACCGCCTGAGATACCGACAATACTGATTGTCTTGTACTTCTGTTTCACTCCGTAGTTTGTCACCACGACAACCGGCTCGATGAAGAACCGAACGGCATGGCCCTTGGCAAGATCGAGCAACTTCAGCTGATCGTGGAACTGGATCTTGAACCGGCCAAAGCGCTTCAAACGAACGACGGGTTTGTGGTTCATCCCCATTAGCGGCATCGCCATGGCGATCACTGCGTAGCCCTGGCGCAGAAAATCGCTGATGATCTCCCGGCCCAGCAAGAAACCGCCCCGGTGTCCCTGATGATAGATCAGCAGCTGGCCGTTGCTCTGCTTGGGGACAAAGTGGTAACAAACCGAGCTGAGACCAAACTCCATCTCGACGGTGAGCTTGT
>CAZMLI010000407.1:0-4343 GCA_964566865.1 uncultured Planctomycetota bacterium | reverse complement strand
CGCCGGTCAGGATCGCCATGTCCTCGAGCATCGACTTGCGCCGATCGCCGAAGCCCGGCGCCTTGACCGCTGCGCACTTGAGAATACCGCGCAGCTTGTTGACCACCAGCGTCGCCAGCGCCTCACCCTCGATGTTCTCGCAGATGATGGCGAACGGCTTGCCGGTCTGCGCCACCTGCTCCAGCACCGGCAGCAGGTCCCGCAGGTTGGAGATCTTCTTCTCGTGGAGCAGCAGATAGCAGTCCTCGAGGTTGACCTCCATCGCCTCCGGATCGGTGACGAAGTAAGGCGACAGGTAACCCTTGTCGAACTGCAGGCCCTCGACCAGCTCCAGCTGGGTTTCGGCGGTCTGCGATTCTTCGACGGTGATCACGCCGTCCTTGCCTACCTTGTCCATCGCCTCGGCGAGCAACTCGCCGATGGCCTCGTCGCTGTTGGCCGAAATGGTGCCGACCTGTGCGATCTCGGTCTTGCTCGAGACATCGCGCGACAGCTTGCGCACCTCCTCGATCGCCACATCGACCGCCTTGTCGATGCCCTGCTTCAGCCGCATCGGGTTGACGCCGGTGCCGATGTAGCGCAGGCCGTTGCGATAAATCGCCTCGGCCAGCACCGTCGCGGTCGTCGTGCCGTCGCCGGCCACGTCGGAGGTCTTGGAAGCGACCTCGTTGACCATCTTGGCGCCCATGTTCTCGAACGGATCCTCGAGCTCGATCTCCTTGGCGACCGTCACGCCGTCCTTGGTCACGGTCGGACCGCCGAAGCCCTTCTCGAGAATCACCACCTTGCCGGTCGGGCCCATCGTCACCTTGACGGCGCGCGCCAGCGTGGCCACGCCCTCGAGGATCTTCTGCCGAGCGGCCTCTTCGAACAGTAGTTGTTTTTTACCCATCGGTCCCCCCTTAGCTCAGCTTGGCCAGGATATCGCTTTCGCGCATGATCTTGAATTCCTGGCCGTCGACGGTGACGTCGCTGCCAGAGTACTTGCCGAAGATCACGCGATCGCCTTCGGCGACGCTGAGATCGGCCCGCTTGCCATCCTCGAGCAGCTTGCCCGGGCCGGCCGCCACGATGATGCCTTCCTGCGGCTTCTCCTGAGCGGTGTCCGGCAGGACGATGCCGCCCTTGGTGGTGACCTCGGCGTCGACGATCTCGATGACGACGCGGTCGTCCAGTGGGCGGATGCGAACTTGTGTGTCTGTTGCCATTGTTATATCTCCTGCTTGGTAGTTTGCGTTAGAAGCCCATCTGGCCGTGGTGATGGTGATCGTGATCGTCCTCGCCCTCGTCGTCCGCGAACTCAGCGATCAAGCAATCCGTCGTCAGCAGCAAAGCGGCGACGCTGGCTGCGTTCTGCAGCGCGCTGCGCACCACCTTGGTCGGATCGACGATACCGAACTCGAGCATGTCGCCGTAGCGATCGGCCGCCGCGTCGTAGCCATACGAAGCGCTCTCGTTGGCCAGCACCTTGCGGCAGACCAGCGCACCCTCGGCACCGGCATTCTGGGCAATCGTGCGCATCGGCACCTGGGCCGCTTCGCGCACGATGGCCACACCGTGCTGCTCCTCGTCGTCATCCAGCTTGAGGTCCGCCAGACCTTCAGCGGCGCGCAGCAGCGCAACGCCACCACCCGGTAGAACGCCTTCCTCGATGGCGGCGCGCGTGGCATGCAGGGCGTCTTCGACCCGCGCCTTGCGCTCCTTCATCTCGGTCTCGGTCGCCGCGCCGACGTTGATCTGCGCGATGCCGCCGGTCAGCTTGGCCAGCCGCTCCTGCAGCTTTTCCTTGTCGTAGTCCGAATCGGTGTCCTCGATCTCGCGCCGGATCTGGCCGACCCGCGACTGGACATCGGCATCGCTGCCGGCGCCCTTGAAGACGATCGTGCGGTCGCCCTGGATGGTGATCTTCTCGGCGGTGCCCAGATCGTCCAGCTCGACCTTTTCCAGGTCCAGCCCCAGATCCTTGAAGAACGCCTTGCCACCGGTGACGATCGCCAGGTCCTGCAGCATCGCCTTGCGGCGTGCGCCGTAACCCGGCGCCTTGACGGCGCAGACATCGCAGATGCCGCGCAGCTTGTTGACGACCAGGGTCGCCAGCGCCTCGCCGTCCAGGTCCTCGGCGATGATCAGCAGCGGCCGACGGGCCTCGCAGACCTTCTCGAGCAGCGGGACGATCTTCTTGACGCTGGAGATCTTGTCCTCGTGGATCAGCACCAGCGGCTTTTCCATCACCGCCTCCATGCCGTCCTTGTCGGTGACGAAGTGCGGGGACAGATAACCGCGATCGAACTCCATGCCCTCGACGACGGTGACGTCGGTCTCGGCGCCCTTACCCTCTTCGACGGTGATCACGCCATCTCGGCCGACCTTGTCCATCGCCTCGGCGATCATCGTGCCGACGGTGGCATCGTTGTTGGCGGCGATCGAGGCCACCTCGGCAACTTCCTTCTTGCCCGAGATCGACTTGCTCTGCTTGTTCAGGCTCTCGACGATCTGCGCCACGGCCTTGTGGATGCCGCGGTTGAGCGACATCGGGTTCACGCCCGCGGTGACGTACTTCAGTCCCACGCGGTAGATCGCCTCGCCGAGCACAGTCGCGGTGGTCGTGCCGTCGCCGGCGACGTCCGATGTCTTGGAGGCCACTTCCTTGACCATCTGCGCGCCGATATTCTCGTATGGATTCTCGAGCTCGATCTCTTCCGCCACCGTCACCCCGTCCTTGGTGATCTTCGGCCCGCCCCAGCCCTTGTCGAGGACGGCATTGCGTCCCTTGGGGCCGAGGGTGCTCTTGACGGCTCGTGCGAGCTTCTCGACGCCGAGCAGGATCGCATTGCGCGCTTCCTGATCGAAGACAAGCTGCTTAGCCATGATGTGTCTCCTTGACGGCGGGACAGCGCCCCGCGCTACTCATTCGATGTGATTGCTAAATTACCCGTGTGGGCGTTCCGCCCAGAGGAGCTGCTTTTAGCAAACCAGATGCCAAATCCCGCCGCCCCGCGAGACAAACTTAACTTCATTGGTCTCAAACCGTTACAACCACCGGCCCGGCTGGCTGACCGCGCCCTGGCGCTGCCATTTTGTCGTAATCCCTCGGCTGGCTGTCAAAATGTCAGGGCGGTGGCAAAAGCATCTCGCGGGCGTATCATGACTCCGGAGGTTATCCCGAACATGCGAACAGGACTATGGATACTGGGGCTGGCGATCCTGCTGTCGACGACAGCCGCTGCGCAGATCCGCGTGGAGACGATCGACGGCACGCACGCGGGCGAGCTGGTCGACATCACCGCCAAGGCGCTGAAGATCAAGTCCAAGGCGGGAATCCGCATCGTTGCGCTCGATACCATCTTCAACATCCGCTTCGTCGGCGCGCCGCCCGTCTCCAAGGGCACGCGCTTCGAGCTGGTCGGCGGAGACCGATACTACGGCAAGCTGGTCAGCGGCAGCGCGGACGAGCTCGAAGTGGACAGCAAGAGCTGCGGTCGGATCAAGCTGATGACCGACGATCTGACCGAGATCCGCTTCCCGATCGACCCCAGAAAGGCCGCCAAGGTCCGCGAAGTCCCCGCTCGCAAGAACCTGGACATCGTCTACCTGGCCAACGCGGACCACGCCTACGGGATCCTCGGAGGCATCACCAAGCAGAAGGATGGCGGTTTTGTCTTCCAGCTGAAAGACGGCGACGAGACGCTGAGTTTTCGGCAGGAAGAACTCTACCGGATCCAGATCACGCCCTTCAACAAGGCCCCGAAGTCCGCGGCGTTTCATATGCTGGTCAGCTGCTGGGACGGCAGCCAGTTCAGCGCGACCCTGCAGAAGTTCTCGCAACGCATCCTCTGGACCCGCACGCTGCTCGGCGAGACGCGCAAGGTCGCGCTCTCGTCGATCCGCTCGCTGCAGTTCAAGAACGGCGGTTTCTTCTACCTGACCGACCTGCGCCCGAGCAAGATCGAGCACGTCCCGTTCTTCAGCTACAAGTGGCCGCCGAAGTTCGACCGCAATCGCCGCGGTGGACCGTTGAAGATGCGTGGCAAGATCTACCACAAGGGGATCGGCATGCAGTCCAAGACCCGGATCAGCTACGAGATCGCGGGCAAGGGCTACCGCGAGTTCCGCTGCCTGGTCGGGATCGACGATATGGCCGGCGACGGCGGCAGCGTGATCTTCCGGGTCTACCTGGACGGGAAGAAGGTCCACCAGACGATCGTGCTGCGCGGCGGTATGCCCGTGGTGGCCTTGAAGATCGGACTGAAGGACAAGCGACTGCTGACACTCGAGGCCGATTACGCCGACAACGCGCACGTCAACGATCTGGCCAACTGGGTCAACCCGGTCCTGCTGAAGTA
>CAZMLI010000406.1:0-4355 GCA_964566865.1 uncultured Planctomycetota bacterium | reverse complement strand
GCTAGATCTTGTACTCTTTGATCTTGGTGTGCACCGTCTTGTAGTCCAGCTTGAGGATGCGCGCGACCTTGCTCTTGTTGCCGGAGACGTGCTCGAGAATGTTGGAGAGGATGCCGCGTTCGATCTGGCGGGTGAGCCGTTTCATCAGCGGCTTGAATGGCATTCCGCCGTCGACGAGGGCTTCTTCGGGGATCACGGCCTGCGCCTGGACCACGTAGCAGCCCTCCGAGCGCGTCGTCGTGCTCCCCGGCGAGGGGCCTGGGCCGGCACTGAAGTTGATCGTTTCGATGCGCGACTCACTGACCAGCGTCGCGCGCCGCAGGACGGACTGTAGCTCGCGCACGTTGCCGGGCCAGTTCCGGGCGAGGATCTGCTCCAGCGCCAGTTCGCTGAAGCCGTCGAGATCCTTGTTGAGTTCCGTGCAGGCGGTGCGCAGGCACTGGGACGCCAGGTACAGCAGGTCGTCGGGCCGCTCGCGGATCGGCGGGATCTCCAGCGGGAACTCGGCAAGGCGGTGGTACAGGTCGAGCCGGAATTCGCTCCTTTCGACATCCTGGTTGAGCGAAGCGTTGGTGGCGCTGACGATCCGGATGTCGACCGCGACCTGCTTGCTCGAGCCGATCGGCGTCACTTCCCGTTCCTGCAGCACCCGCAGGAGCTTGGCCTGCAGCGTTCTGGGTAGGTTGCCGATTTCATCGAGGAACAGGGTGCCCCTGTTGGCCGCCTCGAACTTGCCGATCCGGTCCTCGTTCGCGCCGGTGAAGCTGCCCTTCTTGAAGCCGAACAGCTCGCTCTCGATCAGCGTCTCCGGAATGGCCCCGCAATCGAGCACGATGAATGGTCCGTTGGACCGTCGGCTGAGCGAGTGGATCCGGCGCGCGATCAGCTCCTTCCCCGTCCCGCTTTCGCCCTCGATCAGCACCGTCATGCCGGTCGGGGCAACCTGACCGACCCGTGTTGCAAGCTGGGCGATTGCCTGGCTCGGTCCCATCTTGGCCGAGAGGTAGTCCTCTGCCTCGAACAACGAGAGCCTGCGCAGCTGGCTGCGATGGTTGAGCGCCTTTTCGAGCCGGATGACGAACTCTTCCTGAAGAAACGGCTTGGTGATGTAGTCGTAAGCTCCGGATTTCATGCAGGATACGGCGGACTCCGCGTCGTCCAGGCCGGTCGAGACGATCACGGGCAACGACGGGTCGAGCTGATGCACTTGCCGGAGCACCTCGAACCCACTGATCCCGGGCAGGCACAGGTCGAGGATCACGCCGTCGAGGTTCTCGATGCCGAGATCGCGGATGTGCTCAAGTGCTTCTTCGCCGCTGGCGGTGAAAGCCGGCTGCCAGTCGTGGCTTTCGCAAAAGAGACGAATCATCTCCCAGAGAGACTGGTTGTCCTCCACGACCAGAATCTGTACGCGCATATCACCCGAATCCTAACATGAATAGTTCGGGTCTGGCTTGGGTGGTAAGATAAGTCATTAGAATCGAGGCCGAACTACTGGTCGCGCTTGGGAAGAGCAAGGGGCTCTGTATTGCGGTCACCGACAAGCTGATCGTCGGTCGCGATATCGCCTGTGGTCTTCAATTGTTCGACGAGAATGTCTCTCGCGGTCATTTTCAGATCCAGCGTGTCGATCAGGGCTACCGTCTGCAGGATCTGGGCAGCATCAACGGAACCCAGGTCAACGGCGAGCGGGTCGCCGAGACCTTGCTGTACCATGAAGATACGATCGGCTGCGGAGTTTCGCAGCTCCAGTTCCTCTGTCCGACATGTCCGAGTCCGGACAAGACGTCGGTCGAGCTGGCGGCCACCCCCGGGCCGACTGGCGACGAGCTGCGCGAACAGCTGCTGACGGATACCAGCATCACCCACCTGCTCGGAGAGGTGGACGAGTCGACCGAGATCCGCGCAGTGGAGCAGCCGAAAAAGCTCGACGAGCTGTTGCAGGTCTACCGGATCAGCCAGGAACTAGCCGCTGCGTCGGACGCCCAGGGGGTGTACCAGACGCTGCTCTCCGCGCTCGACCATCTGCTCGAACACCAACGGATCGTCATCTTTCGCTACGACGCCGTTTCGGGGAGCCTGTTGCCCGCGCTTCACCGCAAGGCCAGCAACGACAAGCCGCGGACCCGGATCCAGGTCAACCGCAACCTGGTCGAGCAGTGCTGCCGGGAGCGCGCCTGTGTCGCGTACGATCTGACGGGCGAGATCAGCGCGCTCGTGGGACCCTTTCGCGGCAAGGAGGGGGTTCATGGGGCGGTCTACCTGGAGGTGGAGAACGGTTCGAGGGTCACGCGACAGGTCAAGTTGCTCGCCGCGGTCTGCGACGCGGCGGGGCAGGTAATCGAGCGCTGTGAGCTGGAGATTGCGGTCCAGCAGCAGAACCTGAAGCTGCGTGATTTCAACGAGGCGCTGGAGCGCAAGGTCCAGGAACGGACCCGCGAGCTGACCATCCTCTATGAGATCTCCCAGGCGACCGGCTACGTGCTCGACTTCGATCGGCTGGCCACGATCATCCTGAGTGGTGTGTCCCAGGTGATTGGCTTTGATCTGGGGGGTTTGCTGATTTGTCGGGGTGGTCGTCTCGAGCAGAAGATCCACAGCAGCGCCGAGGTTTCTGCTGAGACGACCGAGCGCATGGAGCAGGCGGTGCGCCTGCTGTTCCAGGATCACTGCGATCCGTCGCGGGAGAGCTGGGAGGCCATTGCGGCGTCACTCTCGTCGCACGGGCTGCTGGAGGGTTTCGAGAGCCTGCTGTACGTGCCGATCTGCTGCGGTGAGGCTCTGCCGATCGGTGTGATCTACCTGATGTCGAGCGCAAGGCAGGTCTTCTCGGACGGCGATAGACGTTTCCTCGAGACGGTCTGCAATCAGGTCTCGACCGCCTTCGAGCAGGTGCATCACGCCCTGGAGCGGCAGGCGTCGACCCTGCGGTCGCTGCTTGACGGTCTGTTCGAGGGGGTGGTCGTGGCCGACAAGCGCGGCGTGGTGGGGCTCTGCAATCCGGTCGGCCAGGATTGTCTCGACAAACTCTGCCGCCAGAGCAACTGGGGGCGGATCGAGATGGTCGCGGACCAGCCATTCGCGGCGCTGACGCGGGAGCTGGCCGACCAGCGTGTGCTCACCCGGGAATTCAGCAGCGCCGAGGACGGGCAGCGCTATTCGTTCGCCCTCTCGCGCTTCAGCCAGTCCGATCAGGAGGACAGCTTCACCTTGATCTTTCGGGACATCAGCGACGAGTTCGCGACGCGTCAGAGGCTGCAGCAGGCCGAGCGGCTGTCGAGTCTGGGCGAGCTGATCGCCGGCATCGCGCACGAGCTGAACAATCCGCTGACCTCGGTGATGGGCTACGCGCAGTTGCTGTTGATGGAGGGCAACGAGACAGAGGAGGTGCAGCGGATCTACGAAGAGGGCGATCGTTGCGGCCGCATCGTGCGCAAGCTGCTCTCGCTCGGGCGGACGACGGAGAACGAGCGGACGACCCTGCAGGTGAACGCACTGCTCAACGAGGCGGTGGACATCCTGGAGTACGAGTTGACCGTGCACAACGTCAAGGTCGAGAAGCACTTCGATCCGGAGCTGCCCCTGACCTTCGCCGACCCGTATCAGCTGGCGCAGGCCTTTCTCAACTTGCTCAACAACGCCTTTCAGGCGATCACGCAGCACCGCAAGGAGGGCACGATCACGCTGTCTACCAGGCTGGAGAACCAGGAGCTGGTCATCGGAGTCGCCGATGACGGTCCGGGCGTGCCAGCCGAGATCCATAGTCGGGTATTCGATCCGTTCTTCACCACCAAGGAGGTGGGACAGGGTACCGGGCTTGGTCTGTCGCAGGTGCACGCCATTGTCGAGGACCATGGGGGGAGCATCAGATTGAAAAGTTCACCGGAGACCGGGACGCGTTTCACCATCCGTCTGCCCGTGCGAGAGGATCCTGAGGCGCCGTTCGAAGCGCCAGTCACGTCGGAGGAGAGCGCAGGGGCGAGTCAGATGCGGGTCCTGATTGCGGACGATGAGCCCACGATCCAGGCGCTGATCTCGCGGGTGCTGGATTCCATGGGCCATCTGTATGACACCGCCAGCACGGGCGTCGAAGCGTTGGAACTGGCCATCCGGACTGAATATGACTGCCTGATCGTGGATTTCAGGATGCCGGGCATGGACGGTCCGACCCTGCACCAGGCGTTGCGAGAACGCCGGCCGCATCTTGCCGAGCAGACGATCTTCATCACCGGGGATCTGGGTGCGCCCGAGACACAATCTTATCTTGCAGAATGCGGTTGTCAGTCGCTCGAAAAACCCTTTAACCTGAAACGGTTGTCTGACGCGATTTTGCAGGTCGCCGCTTCGAAGGAGAG
>CAZMLI010000405.1:2023-4359 GCA_964566865.1 uncultured Planctomycetota bacterium | reverse complement strand
CCGACTACTGCAACGAGTGCGGCAACTGCGACATCTTCTGTCCCGAGCACGGCGGGCCCTACATCGAGAAGCCCAGCATCTTCTCCAGCCAGACCTCCTATGACGCCCACACCACGCACGAAGGGTTCTTTGTCCAGCGCAAGGGCGCGGTCGACACCATCATCGGCCGCCTGGGCGGTCGTGAGTTCAAGCTGACCCTGGAAGCGCAGCGGGGCACCTTCGACGACGGGCAGCTCGAGCTGGACTACGACCTGAGCAGCGGCACACCGACCCGCTGCACCCCGCGGGCGGACTGCCCGACCGGACACGTGGTGGACATGCGACGCTTTCATCAACTGCGGGCGCTGCTGAGTGGGCTGCTCAAGCCGGATCTGGTGCACTACGTCAACATTCCCTACCTGGAGTGGGGCGCCGCCGCCGATTGAGCCTGACCGGCTCTTTTTAACCTTGTCGCGCCCGGTCCAGTCGGTACCGTGACCGCTATGTCATCCAAGCTTCCGCTCATCGCCGCGCTGCTGCTCTGCGTCCTCGCCGGCCCGCTCGCCGCACAGGACAAGACACTCGAACAGCAGAAAGAAATCACCCTCAAGGCACAGGCCGCACTGCAGGCCAAGCAGTGGAAAACCGCCGCCGCTTTGCTGCCGGGATTCGAACAGCCCGCAGCCGAGAAATGGAAGACGGCCGTCACCGCCCGACTCGGCGTGCTGGTCAATCTGCTGCGTCCGATCAGCAAGCTGCCGGACGAGCCGAAAGCCCCCGCGGGCGAGGGGTTCGAGGAGGTGCGCGACGGCCTGGTCAGCCTACGCGCAGAGTCACGCAAACTGCCCGACCCGAAGACGGTGGCCCAGGCCCTGGGGCCTCTGCCGGCACAACGCAAGCAGCTGGCCAAGGCGCTGACACAGCCGGCCTCGCCGCGCGCGATCGATCGCTATGCGCGCGTCACCACCCGGCTGACCTTGCGCTGGGTCGACCAGCAGATCCGCAAGCTGACCGCGGCGACGACGCTGCATGGGCTGTTCGTCAAGCGCATCCAGGACCAGAGCCGCAAGTACGCCAAGCAGCGCCAGGCGTTGATCCGCGACAAGCAAGACGAATGGCGGAAGATGAAGCTGGAGGAACTGCAGCGCCTTGCCTCTTTCGCGGAAGGCGCTCGACAGATCTTGCTCAAACGGCTGCTGGCGGTACGCCAGGCATCAGGTCAGCTCGCGGACGAGAAGTCGGTCAAGGACAAGATCGTCACCACGGTCGGTCAGACCGGGGTGCTGAAAAAGGACCAGCGGCCCAAGCTCGACCGCAGCGCACTCGACCTTTACGCCGGCCGCCTGACCCAGGCGACCGCGAAGTGGCAGGCCAGCGAGACGTCGCTCGCGACGGTGCAGGGCGAGCAGAAAAAACACGCCCTCCAGTTGAAGGCGCTGCCCGCGGCAGTCGAGCAGGCAAAGACCACGCTCGAACGGCTGGAGACGGAGTCAGCCGAGGCCGTCAATGACAAGGTGCTGGCGCTGATGGCGGCCAGCGAGGCCCTGACCCAGGTCAACCGGGTGCTCGCGCTGGACAAGCTGCGCATCCAGCTGGCCAAGGCGGAGATGGCGCTGACCATCGAGCAACTGCGCCATGCCCGGATCCTGGATGCCGCCGCGCGCGCCGAGCAGCAGCCCCAGCTGGACAGTCTGGCACGACGCGCCAAGGAAGCCCGCAAGGCGGCCAAGCGAGAGACCGACCCGATCAAACGCTTCGTGCTGGAGATGCAGGCGGAGCGCGCCGCCAATCAGCTCGGACTGGCGCAAGACAAGCTGCTGAAGCTGCGCATCCAGCGAGACATGGCGCTGGTCGAACCGAAGAACGAGCAGCTGACCGACGAGCTGAAGAGCCTGCAACGGCAGCTCGAGAAGAAGCGGCGCGGCGCGATCTCGCAGGAAACGGTGATGCATCTGGACCGGCGGCGCAAGCAACTGCGCGTGCGGCTGAAGCAGCTGCCCGAGACCAGCCTGCACTGGGTCCGCGAGCAGCTCGATCGCACCCAGACCGCCTTCAGCAAGCTGCGCAACCGGGCCTGGGAACTGAACAAGACCCAGAAGCTGCTGGGCTCCAGCGATCAACAGCAACTGCTGAGCGAGCAATACCGCGCGCTGATGGCCGCAGCCGGCAGCGCCCGCGCCGACGAGGCGAACCGGGCCTACCAGGAACAACATGAACAGCTGTCGGGTGTGCTCGGCGAGCGGGTCATGCTGCTCAAGAGCCTGATCGTAGAGCTTGAGCAACTGGAGTCGCGTTACACCACGCAACTCGGACTGATCGAGCAGCTCTACGCGCTGATCGTGCGCCGGATCTACTGG
>CAZMLI010000405.1:0-1923 GCA_964566865.1 uncultured Planctomycetota bacterium | reverse complement strand
GCAACTCGGACTGATCGAGCAGCTCTACGCGCTGATCGTGCGCCGGATCTACTGGATGCGGACCCAGCCGCCGCTCAGCTTCTCGACCCTGACCCAGACGCCCGCCGAGATCACCGCGCTCAGGGATGCCTACCGCAGCGCGGAAACCAACGGCTCCTCGGGCAAGTGGCTGTTCGGGGTGATCGGGCTGTTCTTGCTGGGACTGATCGTCTGGGCCATTCCACTCGACACGCCGGACTGGCACTACCGCGGCGGGCTGGTCCTCTCCGCCTTGCAGAAGCTGACGATGATGTTGCTGGTGGCCGGCATCGCACCGCTGTGTCTGCTCGGGGCATCCTGGATGCTGCGCTCGGCCCAGTTGCCAGCGGACTGGAACGCGCCGGCCCAGTCCCTGCTGCTGGGGCTGGCCGGACTGCTGTTCGCGCGGCACTTCTTCGGTTTCTTCTTCCATGACGGCGGTCTGGCCGAGAAGCAACTGAACGTCGGCGAGGAAGTGCGCGAGCAGCTGGAGACGGCCGTCGGTCGGCTGACGACGCTGGCCCTGCTGCTCTGGCTGCCCTGGTTCGTGCTCGCCAGTACGACGCCGGCGCCGACCTCACTCAACCGCCTGCTCTACAGCACGCTGCTGATCCTCGGCTCGGTGCTGCTCGGCCACCTGCTGCGCGTGCGCGGCCCGTTGATCGCGGCCTGGACCGGCAGCAAGGGCTTCTGGTTCCAGACCTGGTCGGTCGCCTATCCCCTGGTCTGCCTCTCCTTCGCCGGCATCATCGTGATGGACCTGCTGGGCTACCGGATCGGCGCCTGGGTCTTCACCCAGACCGTCCTCAACCTGCTCGTCGCGGTCACGCTGCTGGCCTACGTCTACGCGCTGTGTACCCGGCTGGTCTCACGCGCGGCTTATGCGATGCTCTCGCACATCGGGCCCGAGCCTGCGGAGGGAGAAGAAGAGGAAGAAGAAGAGGAGGGCAAGGGCAGCGAATCGGGCGACGACGACGACGACGGCCCGACACGTTACGAGCTGTTCAAGTCGGTCGTGCCCCAGGTCTCGCAGCTGGTCGGCACGGCCGTGCTGGTGCTGGGCGTGGTCCTGACCGCCTGGAGCCTGGACCTGGTCAACGGCGTGCGCGAGTTCTGCTCCGGCTTCGAACTCTACCGCTCCGAAACGGCGCTGCTGACACTCTGGAACCTGCTCAAGGCGGTGGCCTGGCTGATCGGCGGTCACTTCCTGCTGCACCACCTGCAGAGCATCTACGAACTGCTGGTCTTCCCGCGGATGCGCGCGTCCGACTCGATGACCCGCTACGTCATCCTGACCCTCTCGCGCTACGCCGTGATGCTGGTGACCTACGGCGCGGCGCTGCTCAACATGCAGGTCAATCCCTCCAGCCTGGGCTGGCTGATGGCGGCGATGTCGGTCGGAATCGGCTTTGGCCTGCAGGAGATCATCGCCAACTTCGTCAGCGGGCTGATCCTGCTGCTCGAGCGGCCGATCCGCGTCGGCGACATCATCAAGGTCGGCAGCGAGCTGGGCGTGGTCAAGAAGATCCAGATTCGCGCGACGATCGTGCAGAACTTCGACCGGCTGTCGATCATCGTGCCCAACCGCAAGCTGATCACCGACAACGTGGTCAACTGGACCTACTCCGATCCGATCATCCGCAAGAAGATCCCGGTCGGCGTGGCCTACGGCTCGGACGTGGAGCAGGTGCTGCGCGTGCTGACCGAGATCCTCGAGGCGCATCCCAACGTGCTCGAGGATCCCGCTCCCTACGTCCACTTCGTCGGCTTCGGCGACTCGAGCCTCGACTTCTCGCTCGCCTTCCAGACGCTGATCGCCCACGGCACCTCGACCGCCAGCATGCTGCACAATCAGATCTACGACGGACTCACCGAAGCCGGGATCGAGATCCCCTTCCCGCAGCG
>CAZMLI010000404.1:1213-4407 GCA_964566865.1 uncultured Planctomycetota bacterium | reverse complement strand
AAGTGCTCGCGCAGATAAGCCAGCTTCTCCGAGGCGTCCTCGCTGCGGCCGAGCCGTTCGCAGTGCGCCTCGGTGAATCCCTGCCGGATGAGATAGTCGTGCGTTTCACGCGGCACGCTACCCCTCTTCCTTCTTGCGCTTGAGCGCCAGGGCCTGGCCCAGGCCCTTGTCGCGGATCACCTGTAAAGACAGCCGCAGAGGCGTCAGCTTGTAGAAGCGACGTGCGTGACGACGCAAGGTGCTGGGCGCGATGCAGACGCCCAGGCCCGGTGTCTGTGGCACGGGGATGCGCCCCCCGCTGACCGCGATCGGTTGTGCGAGCAGGGCGTCGCGCGCGGCGGGGATCCAGCCTGGCGGTTCGTAGGGATATTCGACTGGCAGCCTCGTGCCCGATGCGGCGGCGACATGCAGGTTGGCCAGCAGGCCGATGCCGTTGGTCCAGGTGTGTGGGGTGAATTCCAGCCCTTCCGCGGCGCAGCGACGGTAGGTCCGCACCGCCGCGGCGATGCCGCTGAAGGTGCAGTCCGGCTGATACTTGTCGAACGAACCGGCGTCGAAGAAGCGCGCGATGTCGGTCCAGCCGGTCGACAGTTCCGCGCCGGCGATCGGCACCGGGCTGACCGCGCGCAAGCGGGCCAGGTCGCCGGCGTTGTCGGCGTCGAGCGGCTCCTCGAGCCAGGCGACATCGTGCTCGCCCGCAGCACGGGCGAAGGCGGTTGCGCGCGCGAGGTCCCAGGGCACGGTTGGCGTGATCAGCGAGACGGGCCAGCCCTGGTTGGCGTCGACGGCCATGCGCAGTTCGCCGCAGTGGCGGGCGGCTTCTCGCAGGTGGCGCAGGTCGGTCTCCAGGTCGGGGGCGTGGACGCGCAGCTTGAAGGTCTCTATGCCGAGCGCGGCGACCGCCGCGTACCAGTCGGCGCGTGTCTCCGGTTCGCGCACCTCGCCGGATGAGGCGTACACCGGCAGCGAGAGCACTTCCGGCGCGTCCGGTTCGAGGAAGCGGTACAGCGGCAGGTTGGCGGCTTGCGCCGCGAGATCGAGAAACGCGGTCTCGATCCAGGCGTTGCGCCAGCCCAGGTAGGCCATCTCACGCAGCCGGGCGCGCGCGCTGTCGAGGTCGGTCGCGTCGAGGCCGAGCAGGTAAGGACCGATCAGGTCGCCGAGCCCCTGGCGCTCGCGGTTGATCGCCGTGCCCGCGGCCCAGCCGGTCAAGCCGCCGGCGGTGCGCAGTCGCAGCAGCGTGAAACGGTTGTGGGTTTGCGGGTAGCCGGGGATCCAGCAGGGCCAGAAGACGTGCGGCAGCTTGAAGCTGACGTGAAACAGCTCGACCGAGTCGACCCGGCTCAGAGCCGGCAGTTGGTCATCTCGCTGGCGAAGATCGCCTCGGCGCCGAGGGCTTCGAGCCGGTCCATCGTCTCGGCCAGGTCGCCGCGCTTGACCATCACCTTGACCGCCACCCAGCCCTCGTCGTCGAGGCGTTGCACGGTGGGGGCGTGGAAGCCCGGCGTGATCTCCCGCGCTTGATCGAGCTTGTCCGTCGGCAGGTTGTACTCGCACAGATAATACTGGCGCGCGATCACCACGCCCTCGATGCGGCGGATCAGCTGGTCCCGCTTGGGTTGCGGCTGATCGGTGGGTCTGCCGATCAACACCGCTTCCGAGCGGGCGATCTCGGCGATCTCGATCAGATGGTTGTCGCGCAGCGAATCGCCGGTCTCGACCACCTCGACGATCGCGTCGACCAGCTCGAGTCCGACCATCACCTCCAGCGAGCCGCCCAGCTCGATCAGGTGCGCTTCGACCTTGTGCTCGGCGAGAAATCGCTCGGCGGCGCGGCGGAACTTGGTGCCGATCGTCTTGCCGGAGAGGTCGGCCGGTTGGCGCAAATCGCTGTTCTCGCGCACTGCCAGGCAGAGCCGGCAGCGGCCGTAACCCAGCGCGAGGTGCACGGTCAGCTCGGCCGGTGTCTCCGCGACCAGGTCGCTGCCGGTCACACCGAGGTCGACGACCCCTTCCGCGACCAGCGTCGGCACGTCGGAGGCGTTGGCGAAAATCAGCGCGGCGTTGGTATTGCTGCAGGAGCAGTACAACCGTCGCGCGCGGCGGCGAAAGCGCATTCCCGCCTGGTGCAGCAGCGCGACCGCCGGGTCAGCCAGTCGCCCTTTCGAGGGCAGCGCGATCTTCAATACGTCCGTACTCACTTTGTGCCTCTCGCGGCTTTCTCTTCGAGTCCCGACATGCCGAAGCGCCGCTCCAGTTCGGTCCAGACCTCGTCGGCCGCCACATCGGCGGATTCCAGCAGCACCAGGGTGTGGAAAATCAGGTCCGCCGCCTCGTGCACGATTTCAGCGGGCGCCTTGGCAGCGACCAGCTCGGCGGCCTCCTCGATCACCTTCGCATCGGTCGCCGCGCGTCCGCCGTCGAGCAGCGATACGACGTAGCTGTTCGAGGGCCGCTCTTGCCGCCGCTGTCGAATCACCTCACAAAGCCTGTCCAGGGTGTGTGACATCAGGCGGTATGATAACGCAGATGACTGAGAATGTTCCCGCGAAACCAGCGGAGCAGCGGGCCTGGATTGCGCCAGCCGTGGCCCTGCTGTTGTTGCTCGGCCTGGTGGTCGCGTCGCGCTACTTTCCGCTCGACCGCTGGCTGCTGTCGCGGATGGACTGGATTCGCGCGCAGGGTTGGTCGGGGATCGGGATCTACCTGCTGGTCTATCTGGTCAGCACGATCTTTCTGGTGCCCGGCACGATCCTGACGGTGGCGGCGGGCATGGCCTGGGGCGTGGCCCTCGGCTCCGCGGTGGTGGTGGTCTCCGCCACGCTCGGCGCGAGCGCGTCGTTCTTGATCGGGCGCCATCTCTCGCGCGACTGGGTCGCTCGGCAACTGGAGCGGCGGCCGCGCCTCGCCGCGATCGATCGCGCCGTCGATCGGGAGGGGTTCAAGATCGTCTTCTTGACGCGGCTCTCGCCGATCTTTCCCTTCGTCTTGCTCAACTACGCTTTCGGAGTGACCCGGGTGAAGTTCTCGCGTTATGCGCTGGCCAGCCTGACCGGGATGATCCCGGGCACGGTGCTGTATGTCTATCTCGGTACGCTGGTGACCAGTCTGGCCGAACTCAGCAGCGGCGTGCCGAAGGGACCGAGGGGGCTTTACTGGGGCGGGTTGACGGCCACGCTGATCGTCACCGGGTA
>CAZMLI010000404.1:0-1113 GCA_964566865.1 uncultured Planctomycetota bacterium | reverse complement strand
ACGGATGTAGTCCAGGTGAATGGCGTCGACCGGATAGCGCTCGGCGATCTCCGCCGCCACCGCGGCCAAGTGGGCTTGCACGTCGGCGCGTGCCGGGTTGGCGCAGACATAGTGCGCGTTGAGCGCCTGGGGTTTGCCGTCGCTGCCGACCATCAGCCACTTTGGATGCTGCAGGTAAGGATGCGCGGGATTCTTCGGCGGTCGGGTGCCCTTCCAGAGCGGCATCACGTTGATCCAGGCCTCGATCCGGATCCCCAGGCTGTTCGCCAGTTGCGTCGCGATCTGCAGCGGATCGAAACCGGGGTCGGTCCCGCCCAGGCGTTCGCTCCAGGGTTCGAGGTCCGAACGATAGAAGACGCTGGCGTTGCCGCGCACCTGGAACAGGATGCGATTGATGCCCAGGCTGGCGCAGTTGGCGATGATCGTCCGGACATCTCGCTCGGTCTTGTAGTCGTAGCGCGTGACCCAGATCGCGCGCATCTCCTGCGAGGGCTGTGGCGTCGTGGTGCAGGATGCCTGCAGCAGGGCGCACAGTGTGAGCAATAGTCCTAGCTGTAGCCCTCTCGTCGAGGGACCCACTGATAAAGCCATTGGTTGCATGCTACCAAAAGCCCCCCCGGCTGACCTGGCCGCGGAAATTTCTTGTCCCCGCATGGGGCTGACCGGTCTCTTCAGGGAAATGACAACGCGACTACTACTACTGGCCATGATTGCGCTGCTGAGCGCGCCCGCGGGTGCGCAGGAGCTGACCCGTAAGAACTATGCCCGCTGGCGGGCGCATCTGCAGGCCAAGCCGAGTGAGCTGGCCTGGTTGAAGATCGGCTGGCAGCCGAGCCTCTGGGCCGGAGTGGTCGCGGCGCATCGCGCGCGCAAGCCGATCTTGCTCTGGGTGATGGACGGCCATCCGCTGGGCGCGACCTGAATCACCGCGATCGAGGGCCGGCGGGACGTCTGGTCCGATGCGCGGGTGCAGCGCCTGATGCGGCAGTTCGTGCCCTGCAGCGACGCGGTCTGGGGGCTGCAGCACGGAAGCGCGCGGGATAGCCGCTACTTCCAGCGCTTCGCCGCCGAGGTGGATGTCAATCCTGGCGATGGCTCGGACCAGGGGATCTA
>CAZMLI010000403.1:2160-4416 GCA_964566865.1 uncultured Planctomycetota bacterium | reverse complement strand
ACTAACTGACCAGCGCAAGCCGGTCCAGCACGCGCTCGACCTGGCCGGAGAATTGCTGGTAGGTCGTGATGCTCGCGGTCTGGGCGCCCGACTGGCGTTGCGGTTTCTGGTGTTCGGGCAACATCAGTGGCGGCGGGCCGTCCGCTGCGTGGTGGTTGACCTGCACGTTCGCCTGGGCTTGATGTAGCTGATCGATCTGCTCGGCCACCGCGGCCTCGGTCCGCAGCTTGGCGCGCGCAAAGTGGATCGCGCGCGTCACCGCAAGGAACCGCGGATAGCTCATGCCCGCCAGTGCGAGCTTGCCCTCGTGGCGCGTGCGGTCCTGCGTGAGCTCCTCGACGAAGTCCGCCAGGTTGCGGGAGCCAAGGGCCACCGTGCCGTCGGATCGCTGGTCGGCCAGCGCCTCCGCGGCCAGCAACCAGGCCTCCATCAGCTTCGCGTCGATCTGCACGATCTGCTCGACCGGCTGGGTCTCACGCTTCTTTTCCGGCGCGATCCAGATCCCGACCAGGATTGCCAGGGCAGTCATGGCCCCGACCGATGCCACGACGGTGCGGATGTTCATCTTCTCGGTCTTCTCGGTGTGGGTCATCAGAGGCTCCTGTTAGAAGTTGCGCGGGCTGACCTGGATCGTCTGCACGCTCTCGTTGAACTTGCGCGTGCCCTTGCGCACGTTCGGGCGATCGAGCACGATCGTGATGCGCACGGTGTCCTTGCTCTTCACGCCGCCCGGGTTCTTCGTCAGGTCGTACGGATTCGATTGCGCGGTGCTGAAGTCGACACCGACGACCCGCCGCGAGATGACCTCGGGCTTGCGGGTGAAGCGCGCATAGCGGTACCAGTAACTGGAGAAGTTGTCATTGCCGAAGTAGACGGTCCAGTAGACGTCGCCGCTGTCGCGGTCGATGCGCAGGTAGGTATAGCGGTAGTTGCCGGTCGTCTCGTCGTAGTAGTACTTGATCCAGTAGATCCAGGCGTAGGAGCGGTTGGTGTAGCTCGAGCTGTAGGCGTAGGCCAGGTAGTACTCGAACTGGGCATCTGACTTGTCGGGCGAGCGCGGGATCTTGCCGTCCGGTTTGCCGTCGGGCGAGCCGTCGGTGCCGAAGTCGAACAGATCGATCATCGTCGGCAGGCCCGAGACCAGGCCGCTGCCCGGAGCGCTGCGGACGCGGTTGCCGTCCCAATCGGTCCAGTCTTTCTGCTCCGCGCGAAAGTAGCTGTGCTGCGGGCCCTTGGTGAACAGGTCGGTCTTGTAAACGACGTAGCGCCGCAGCTCGACCACCTCTGAATTCTTCGCCTTGTAGGGCATGTAGAAGACGATCGACTGCCAGTCGGCCTTCTTCGTCAGATTCTGGCCAGCCTCACCTACCGAGTACTCGTCGGTGACGAAGTTGTGGTTCTGGCTGGCATCGCGGGGGGAGAAGAACTTCATCGCGCCGACATAGCTGCCATTCATCAGGTAGGCCCCGTCGAGCGGGCAGCGGCTGTGACTCGCCGGCCAGGTGCGACCGAAACGCCGGAGGTACTCGCCCGTCCGGCCGTTGTAGTTGTAGGTCATGCGTCGCTCGGCGATCTGAGCCTGCGGATAACGCGGCGCGCCGACGCCGTGGAACTTGCTCCAGGGGCTGTTGTAGTGCGTGCACTGCTTGCCGTACTGGGACTGGTAATACTTGCTGTAACTGAAGTCGTAGTTGTAGCTGAGGCGGTAGCTGGTCGGATAGGGCGCCGGCGAGGCCGGGGTCGGCGGCGTGGCGCTGATGGCCTGCGCGTGATAGCGGAAGGTGCAGTCGACCGTGGACAGGCCGGATTCTTCGAGCTCGGTCGAGATGCGCTGGACGCTGATCTTGGCTCGCTCCACCGCTTCAGCCCGGTCGAGGCTCGACTCGGAGCTGTCCTGGGCCGAGGAGAGCACCGACATCATTGCCCCTGCGACGACGGCAAACAGCACGCTGACGATTGCCACCTCGAGCAGGGTGAACCCCGATCGCTTGTTCGAACCATAATGCATCTCAGCTATCCTCCCAGAACTGAAAAATGTTCACTGGGAGTCGTAGATGCAAAGCCCAGGCCAGACCAAGTATTAACGTAAGGTCAATTGGCAAAAGTGTTTGTGGGTTGATGTGAATTGCCGTCAGGTGTCGGTGAGCCGACAAGCTGTCGCTTGCCCGACGCCCGCCGCGCGGGGATAATGCAGTCATGTCAGGCGGCGGAGGGACCGGAAAGGCTTGGATCGCGATCCTGATCGGGGGCGTCGCG
>CAZMLI010000403.1:0-2060 GCA_964566865.1 uncultured Planctomycetota bacterium | reverse complement strand
CTGTCCAATGCCTCGGGTGCGGTGACGCAGGTGCCGTTCGTCGTCCAGCCACTGATCCTGATCATGCTCGCCGTCTTCGCCCAGGCCGGCATCATCCCGACGCTGTCCGATGGCAGCGTGCTGCCGATCGACCTGGATACGGTGCTGGTGGTGCTCTTCGGCTTCCCGACGATGCTGATCCTCTGGAAGTCGATCCAGGACGACGGTCAGGTCAACTGGCTGGAAACGGCCAGCATGCTCGGCCTGTTCGGCCTGATCATCTACTTCCTGGCAGGCCACTAGTCGCTCGTGACCAAGCGCGGATACCTGCTGATCGAGAAGGGCCCGGGCAGCGGCCAGAAGTACTGGGTCGATGACGATCGGCCGGTCGTCATCGGCCGCGGCAAGCGCTGCGTGATTCAACTCGACGACTCCTGGTGCTCGCGCGAGCATTGCGTGGTCGAACTGCAGGGCGGCGAGGCCTGGCTGCGCGACCTCGGCAGCAAGAACGGCACCTCGGTCAACGGCTTGCCGGTCGATGAGTGGGCCATGTCGCCCGGAGACCGCGTGATTCTCGGCGCGACGACGCTGATGTTTCTCGAAGAGGAGGGCGACATCTCGGTCGGTCACATCTCGCTCGAAGAGGACGACGAGACCGCGACGATCGATCTGCTCCGGGAGGTCAGGCTGGAGTCCACGCCACCGATCACCCGCTCGACCCGAGCCAAGCCACCCGGACCCTGGGACGGCCTGTTCGGCGCGGTCAATCAGATCGCTGACCTGGCCCAGTCGGCGACCCAGCTCGCGCCGTTCTTCGCCGATGTGCTGGCCGGCCTGATCGAGCAGACCGAAGCGGTCGACGGCGCGCTGGCACTGGTGGACGTGCACTCGCGAGAGCTGACCGACCAGGTCACCGCGGATCCTCGCGGTTCGTTCACGCTCAAGACCAACCTGGTCGACGCGGTGATCAACCGCAAGGAGATCACCGTGCTGGGCAAGGAGCGCGGCCCCAGGATGGTGGGGGCGCCGATCTGGATCGAGGGCTGTGTGGCCGGTCTGATCTGCCTCAAGCTGCCGCCAGACAGCCATCCGGTGGACCAGCAGTTTCTGTTGCTGATGGGGGTCCTGGGAAACCTGATCGGCGGCACCGTGCAGAACATCCGCCGGGTGCGGGGACTCGAGCGGGAGAAGAACGACCTGCGCCGGGGGATCCAGTCGCAGTTCGACATGATCGGCCAGAGCAAGCAGATGAAGCAGGTCTACAAGCTGATCGCCGGCGCGGCCAAGAGTGACGCCAGTGTCTTGATCAGTGGCGAGAGCGGCACCGGCAAGGAACTGGTCGCGCGGGCGATTCACTATCGCTCGCGGCGCAGCGAGGGGCCGTTCGTCACGCTCAACTCGGCCAGCCTGCCGCTGGAGCTGGTCGAGAGCGATCTGTTTGGGCATGTCCAGGGCGCCTTCACCGGGGCGATTCGTGACAAGCCTGGCAAGTTCGAGATGGCGCAGGACGGCACCTTCTTTCTGGACGAGATCGGCGAGCTCGACATCCGGGTCCAGGCCAAGCTGCTGCGGGTGCTCGAGGACGGCACGTTCTCGCGCGTGGGGGATACCGAGACCCGGACCAGCAACGCGCGCGTGATCACCGCCACCAATCGCCGGTTGATGAAGGAGGTCCAGCGCGAGGCCTTTCGCGAGGATCTGTTCTATCGGCTGCGCGTGCTGGAGATCAAGCTGCCGCCGCTGCGCGATCGGCCGGACGATATCCCGCTGCTGGTGCAGCACTTCGTCGCCCGTTTCTCCGAGGAGATGGGCAAGCGGAACGACGGTCCGACCGACCGCGCGATGAAGCGACTCAAGGCCCATCCCTGGCGGGGCAATGTGCGCGAGCTGCGCAATTGCCTCGAGCGGGCGATGGTGATGACCTCGGGCGAGAAGCTGACCCTCGAAGATCTGGAGTTCCTCAATCCCAGCACCATCGGCGAAGCCGAGCTGCCCTCCCTGCGAGAACTGGAGCATCAGCACATCGCGCGCATCCTCGAGTTGACCAACGGCAACAAGAGCAAGGCGGCCCGGATGCTGGG
>CAZMLI010000402.1:0-4429 GCA_964566865.1 uncultured Planctomycetota bacterium | reverse complement strand
TTTTTACCCACCGGACAGGGCAGGTCCATCAGGGCCAGCAGCGCGGGCAGCAGGATCAGGTCGCCGACGATCGCGGCGCAGAGGGTCGTCTGCATCAACAGCGCGAAGTTGTGCAGGAAGCGGAACTCGGACAGATACAGCACCGAGACGCCGAGCATCAAGAAGATGGTGGTGACGACGATCACCTTGCCGACCGAGGCGTAGGTCCGGCGCAGCACGCCGGCCTGGCCCTTGCGTTGCTCGCGCTGGTAACGCGCGAGCACGTGGATCGTATCGTCGACGGCGATGCCGAGCGCGATCGAGAAGACGAACATCGTCGAGAAGTTGAGGTCGATCCCGATCAGCCCCATCGTGCCCAGCGTGACGACGATCGGGAAGACGTTGGGGATCATCGAGATCAGCCCGATCTTGATCGAGCGGAACAGCAGCATCATCGTCAGCGAGATGAAGATCAGCGCGAAACCCAGGCTGCTGACCATGTTCTGCACCACCTCGTCCATCGCCCGTCCGGCCAGCACGCTCTTGCCGGTGTAGATGATGCGCCGCCCCGCCGCCGGAGTGATCGACTGACGCGCCAGGTCCTGCTTGATCTTGTTCGAGAGCGGCTTGAACAACCCGCTGCTGATGTCCTTCATCCGGATCGTGGCATGGATCGCGCTGTCGGAGTACAGGCGCCGGAGCATCTTCTCCCCGCCGCGCTGCCGCACGGTCTCCAGCATGCGCTCGATCTGCTCGCGGCTGCGCGGGACCTCCCGTTTGCCGAACAGCCAGAAGTTCGCCTCGGCCAGCAGGTCGGCCAGCGAGAGCACGGTGGTCACCGCGTCGTGCTTTTCGATATCTCGCGAAGCACGCGCCAGCGCCTCGAGCCGCTCCGGCTCCAGCCAGTAGCCGGGCTCCCCTTCGAGCACCACCTCCAGCGCGAAGACGCCGGTGATGCGCTGCTCGATCCGGTGCGCATCTTGATAGATCCGCGCGGTCTTGTCGAAGTCCTGGAACCAGCGGCTCTGCACCTGCAGACGGGAATGGATCAGATAGCCGAACCCGGCGAAGATCAGCACACCCACGGCCAGTCCCAACCAGGGCAACAGACCGACAGGGCCCGCCTCCATCTGTCCGCTCACCACCGCTGGCGCCTCAGCGTTCGGGTCGGCGGTCTCGGGTTCCGGGCGATTCGCCAGTACCAGACCGATCCAGATGCCGGCCATCGTCAGGAAGTAGCAGAGCATCAGCCCCAGCGCGGCATACTTGCCGAAGTCCTGCAGGATCGTCACGTTGATCAGCAGTAACGAGAGAAAACCGACCGCCGTGGTGAAGGAGGTGATGAAGCAGGCGACGCGCATCTCGCGAAAGGTGTCGCGCATCGCCACGCCGGTCGAATCGCCGGCCTCCAGCCGCCGATAGAAGTGCGCCATGATGTGGATCGCGTCGGTGATGCCGATCACCAGCAGCAGCACCGGCAGCGCGCCGTTGACGATGTTCAGCGACTTGCCGGTCAGCTCGACGATACCCAGCGTCCAGGTCACCGCGGCACAGATGCTGAGGATTGGCAGCAGCACACCCAATACCCGCCGAAAGTAGAGCGCCAGCAGCACCAGGAACAGCAGGGTGCCGGTGGGCAGAAAGGTGGCCTGGTCGCGGATGATCTGCACCTCGTACTGTGCCTCGATCACCGGGATTCCGGCGAGCGCGAACTGCCCGCCATGCGCGCGCGTGACCTCGTCGAAGGCCTGTCGAATCCCGGCCAGCGTGCGTGCGCGAAGCTTGCTGTCGGTGCGGGCGGTCTGCGAGATCTGCAGGTAGATCAGGGTCGCCTTCGCGTCCGGCGAGACGAAGGTGCCGACGAAACAGGAGTCCTCGTCGAGCATGTCGGCTCTCAACTTCGGCGCCCGCGCGATCAGCCCGGGCAAGTCGGTGACCTTGCGGGTGAAGCCTTGGAACAGCGCGCCGCGCTTGAGCTGATCGAGCAGGTGAATCACCTCGACCAGGTTCAGCTGCTGCTCGACGCCCGGGATCTGCTCCAGCTGCCGGCCCACCTGCTCGACCGCGCGCATCGCCTCGGGGGAAAATACGTCGTCGGCCTCGTACATCACGGTCAGGACGTTGTCGTCGCTGCCAAAACGCTCGACGAACTGGCGATAGTCCTCGAGCTTGTGTTCGTCGCCGTCGGGGTCGTCCTTCGCCAGGAACAGACTGTCCAGGCTGTACTGGACGGGGACCTTTATCGCATGGGTCGCAAAGAAGGCGGTCAGCGCCAGCAGCACCGCAGCGCCGAGCGCCATCCAGGGTCGACTGTAGAACACTTACCGTCGGCGGTTGAGCCTGTCGACGCTGTCCTGCAGGTCATCAGTCGTGTACCTGGCCTTCATGATCGCGGCGCCCCCGCTACCGCGGCCCTGTGTACCGACCGTCTGGGACCCGGCGAACGGCGACTGATATTGGTTATCGGTCGAACCGCAGGCGGTGAGCGCAAGGACTGCCAAGGCCATCAAGATCGTTCGCATCAGTCATCCTCTTGGACGTTGGACTTCGACGTCGACGTCGACGGTGCGACGGTGCGTATCGAGCGCCGAGAAGAAGCGTTCGACCTCGTCATCCGTGTTGTAGTAGTGCATCGAGACGCGGATCCCGCAATCAGGGCGCCAGTCGATCACGATGCCCTGAGCGTTCAGGTCGGCTGCCGCCTCCCTTGCGCCTTCGAACTGCAAGCATACCATACCGCTGCGCTGCGCGGCCTGCCGAGGCGTGCGAACCTCGATTTCCCGTGCGTCCGCCAGCTCGATGATCCGGTTGGTCAAGCGGCCCGAGATCTCGCTGATCTGCGCCAGCCCCACCTGACGCACCAGCTTCAAGCCCTCGATCGCCGAGTAGAGAGCGGGCACATTCGGCGTGCCGCCCAGGAAACGCCAGGCCGTCTCGTGCGGTGTGCCTCCGCCGGTCCCGGGTTCGTAGTCGAACGGATTGGCCAGCCCGAACCAACCGGTCAGCCGTGGCCGCAGCTGGCCGATCAGCTCCGGACGGACGTAGAGGTAGCCCGCGCCGGCGCCGCCGCAGAGCCACTTGTGGCTGCCACCGACGTAGAAGTCGATCTCCAGCGCCGCCACGTCGACCGGCACGGTGCCGACCGCCTGGTAGCCGTCGCCGAGCACCAGCGCCCCCACCGCGTGCGCCGCGCGGGTGACGGCCGCCAGATCCTGCACCGCCCCCGAACGAAAGTAGACATGGCTGGTCGGCACCAGCAGCGTGCGCTCGTCGATCGCGGCGATCAGCTTCTCGGTCGGTACCGTGATGCCGCCGTCCTCCGATTCGACGAGGACCAGCTCGGCACCGACCGACTCCAGCCCGCGCCAGAAGGGATAGCTGGTGATGAACTCCAGATCGGTCATCACGATCCGGTTACGCGGCGACTCCCAGGTGAAGCAGCTGGCGACCGCGGCCATCCCGCGAGTGGCGTTCTGCAGCGGCACGACGCTGCCCGCCGCCGCGCCGATGATCGCTTCCAGTGTCTCGCAGAAGTCGGTCACGCTTTGCCACCACGGACCATCCCAGGCGTCGATGCCCTGCTCGGCCCAGACCTGGTAGTAACGCTGCATCGAAGCCTCGGTCGCCGCGGGCACGGCGCCGAGCGTATGGCTGGCCAGGTAGGTCTTGCGCGAGAGGATCGGGAATTTCTCGCGGATCTGGCTCAGCGTCTGGCTCATGTGATCTTCTCCAGCAGCGTGCGCACGTCCCACAAGCAAGGAAAGCAGCGCTTCGAGGTGGTGCTGCGCAGGTAGGCCGCGCCACTCGATCCGCCGGTGCCGCGCTTGAAGCCGATGATGCGCTCCACCACGCGCACGTGGTGCTCGCGCCACAACGACAGGTGCTCGTCCAGATCGACCAGCGACTCGCAGAGCAGGTACAGCGGCAACTGGTGCTCGGGATCCTGGTAGATCGGCAGCAACGCCCGCAGCACCTGCTGCTCCGCCTCGCTACCCTGGGACAGGGCATCGCGCGAGATGTCCGGCGGCAGGACGAAACCCAGCTTGCGCAGCATCTGGTAGAAGCTCATCCGCAGGTCGGGCTGCGCCAGCCGGCGTTCGAGGATCGCCTTCTGCTCCGGCCGATGCTCGAAGAACTTCAGGTAACGCGCGTCCTTCAGGCCGGCAATGAACTCGAACTCGCGAAACTGCAGCGATTGAAAGCCGCTCGCCGGATCGAGGCGATCGCGAAACTGCAGGAACTCGGCCGGCGTCATCGTTTCCAGGATATGAATCTGCGGCACCAGCAGCTTCATGATCTCCACCACCCGGTTGACGAAGTGGCGCGCGCGCAGCACGCGGGCCTGCCCCATGTACTCGATGGCGAACTCCAGCTCGTGCAGGATCAGCTTGAACCAGAGCTCGTAGGCCTGGTGGATGATGATGAACAGCATCTCGTCATGGTGCACCGG
>CAZMLI010000401.1:0-4448 GCA_964566865.1 uncultured Planctomycetota bacterium | reverse complement strand
AGCGCGCCGGTCTTCATCACCCGCTGCAACTGGGTCAGCTCCTCGGGAGCCAGGCCGGTGATCTGCCCGCCACCGGGCAATGGGGTGGAGATGACCGGGGCGGCGATGACCTGGCCATTGAAGATGATCGCCATCCGTCGCCCGACCGCCTTCTCGGTGAAGGCCAGGAAGCGCCGGCGGTTGTCCGCACCGGCGATGCGGAACATCACGACTCGCTGCAGGTCCTCCATCTCGACCCAGACGCGTTCGAGCTTGTCGCCGGTCCAGTGGTCGTCGTCGAGCTCGATGGTGACCTGCTCGCCGAGGTTCGGCTGTGCGCGCAGAACGACCGGCACGGTTCGCTTGCGCGGAGGTGGCGTGCTCGGGCCGGCCAGCAGCCGCATCTCCAGCGAGCCCAGCTCGGTCAAGAGCGCGTGGATTCGTCGCAGATCGCTGGCGTCGACGCCGGGCAGCTGGATCTGGATTTGTCGGGCGCCCTTGCGCCGGATCTCGGCCTCCTTGACCAGCCCGCTGGCCCAGAGTCGCCGCTCGATCACCTCGGTGGTGTGGTCGATCGCCTCCTGGTCGTCGGTCGGAATCTCGTAAAGAATCTCGCCGCCGCCGAACAGGTCGAGCCCCCAGTGGATGCCTGGGCCCCAGATGCAAGCGCTGATCGCCGCCGCCGTGACGAGGATCAATCCAATCAATCTCCTGCTGATGTGATGTGACATCAGTTCTTCCTCCTGGTTCGTTGGTTCTTGGGTGTAGGAACGCGTGAACTAGGAGGCGTGCGGAGGTGCGCGGGAGCGCGCGGGGCCGGTTGGCCGGTGGGTGGGGCGGGTGGCTGACGCGAGTGTCAGCAGGCTGGTGGGCTCCAGCTCCGGCAGGTCCTGCAGGGCGAGGATCGGGCTGCTGAACTCGCAGGGTGGCGCTTGCTGCGCATGCGAGGGCGAGACGCACAGCAACAGTGCGACCGCGATGATCATGACAGTCCGGAGGCGCCACATGACCCCTGATCATACGACTATGGGCGGTCTTCCTGCAACAATATCGAGAGACCGATCAGCGAACGGGAGAACCCATCGGTGCCCTGGGTGGAGGCCAGGTAGGCGCGTTCGAGCCGCTTGTCAGGCGATTCCACCGTCGGTCTGGCGATCACTTTTTCAGGCGGCGTCGAGGCCGGTTGCTGGCGTGGTGTGGCGACGCCGGCGAGGAAAGCCAGCAGCAGCGCGGCCGCGCGCAGAGCCCAGATGCGTAGCGGTCGATGGCGCGGCAATGCCGGCGCCACTCGATCCGGATAGAAGTCGCTCAGGTCCACATCTGGATCGGTCGTGGCAGCGGTCTGGCTCAGCAGGGTCAAGGTCCGCTGCAGCGAGGACAGCGCCACCTGGCAATCTGCGCAGCCGGCGAGGTGTCGTTCGATCTCGCTGGCGCGGGCGGCATCCAGGTCACCGCTGGCGTACAGCGCCAGGTCGTCTCGTAGTTGTTCGTGGCTCATCGGTGCAGGGCCTCCTGATCCAGCGGGGAGAGGATGTCGCGCAGGGCGGCCAGCCCGCGGCGGAAGTGCGTCTTGACCGCTCCCTCGGAAATGTTGAGGTTGGCTGCGATCGCGCTGAAGCGCAGCTCTTCGAAGATCCGCAGCAGCACCACCTCGCGCTGCTTGGGTGACAGGCGGTCGAGCGCCGCCAGCACCTGGCTTCGCAGCTCATCGTCGACGGGCGACTCCGCTGCGCGCAGCGGCAGGACCGGCGCGATTGACTCGCGTCGGGACTTGCGCCAGCGGTCGATCGCGCGGTTGCTGGCGACGCGCACCAGCCAGGGGCCGGCCCACTCGTCGTCGACCGCCCCGAGGCGCTGGTAGAGTGCCAGCAGGCTCTCCTGCAGCACGTCCAGCGCCTCGTCGCGGTTGGCCAGAATCCGGTAGGCTGCGGCGTAGGCCCGGTCCTTGTGCCGTTCGACCAGCAACGCGAACCGGGCCTCGTCGGGCATGACTCTACTCGACATTCGCTAGCGCGTCTGGACGACCGAGATCACGATCAGCCGATGACTACGGTCGCGCAGATCCTTGCCGTCGAACTTCCAGGTCACGCTGCTGCCGGACTGGCTGCGTCCGTTGTGACTGACGATCTTGCCCGGCATGCTGATGCGGACCTCGAACGACTCGTCGCCCAGATCGTCGGAGACCTCGAAGTCGTGGCGTGCCGAGGCGAAGGCCTCGCTGAAGCGCGCCGTCTCTTGCTTGTCGAGGCCGACCGCCTGGGCGACGGTCGACGCCACCAGCTGTTCGATCCGCCGCGTCATCTGGGTGGCCTGCGCGACCATCTCCTTGGCGGTCATCTTGAACAGCTGCGCCACGCCGGTCGTGGTCACGTGGGTCAGAAAATGTCGCTCGAGCGCAGCGCGCGCCGCCGACTGCGCTTCGGCTTCACGCTGTGGCGCCAGCTTGATCGCTGCGAGCGCCTCGGCGCACCAGACGACGCTCTTGCCGCGCTCGTAGTCGATCATCGCCTGGATCACCTTGCGCCGCTCGCTCCATGGCTTCTTGCCCCAGTCGGTGCGGGCCAGCTTGTCCACCTCTTCCGGAAAAGCTTGCCGTCGCTGGTAACGGTAGTGGGCCCAGGCTCGCGGTGCGTAGGTCCGGGTGAAGATGTAGCGGGTGCGTCCGTCCTCCTTGCGCGTCACCAGCTGGTTATCGAAGCGCAGGTCGCGCGCGGCGTGCTTGGCGCCCTTTGCCGCGAAGCCGCTGGGCATCTGCGCGACCGATCCGTAGCGCGCCTTGGCGATCAGGAAGTGGTCCTTGTTCTTGCCGTTCTTTCTGGGGCGGGTGAAGCGGGTCACGGCATACTGCGTCTCGCTGGGCATCGCCGCGCTGCCGCCGGTGAGGTCGCCGCCGTCGCCCTTGATCCGGTGCTCGACGCTCACCGCGCCGTCCGCGCCGATCTTGACGATCTCCAGTCGTTCCAGGCATCCGGTCAGGCTGACCATCAGGGCCAGCAACAGGCTACTTGTGATTCGTGCCATATCTCAGGTCTCCGCAGGGGAATGGTGGTTTGGTGCTCACCTGGATAACGGTCCGAGGGCCGAATTCGGATACAGCCAATCGCGGCTTGGCTACAAGTCCAGTGTGGGCAAGGCCATGTAGCCTCGGCCTTCGTACCACAGCGGTAGCCCGGGCCAGGTCTTCCTCATCTTATCGACGAGCGTGCTGGCATGCAGCCTGCGGCGGGGCGCGTCGGGGTCGATCGGCGCGACACAGTCGTCGTGCAGCGAGAGCACGTCCTTGATCAGCTGCTCGCGCAGTGCCAGCCCGTCCAGCTTGCGGCGTGGCGTCGGGGCCGGCGCTCCGCCGATCTTGCGGGTCAGCCTGCGCCAGAGGGTCGTCTGCTCGGCGACGGCCTGCATGCCGTCGGAGGGACTGATGTCGTAGAGCGTGGCCAGATCCTCGTCGCGAATGCGATCCAGCGACAGCGAATCGGTGGCCAGGTACAGCCGCTCGAGCGACTTCTTGCAGCTGCGCCGGTACTTCCCGAGCAGGTCTCGCTGGTGAAACTGTTCGTGGATGTCCTTGAACATATCCAGCACGCCGCTGCCCAGTGGCACGCCCTCGAACAGCTCGAGTCCGGTCAGCAGCAACATCAGCATCAGTCCCAGACCGTAGACGTCGGTGAACTGGCTGATGCCATCGAGGTCCAGCAGCACCCGGCTGATCCCGTCATCGCCGACCTCGACCCGGATCACCTCGGGCGGCAGCCAGCTGGGGGTGCCGTGCAGTTTACCGGCCTTGCGCGCAGCCTCGATCTCGTTGATCTCACCCGAGAACTTGGCCGTGCCCCAGTCGACCAGCAATGGCAGGGTGTCGAAGAACATCACGTTCTCCAGCTTGAAGTCGTTGTGCACCACGTTGGCTTGCGCCAGATCGCTCAGCGTCTGTGCCAGGGCGTAGGTCACCTCGAGTGCCCGGATGGCGTGCATCTGGCGAGTCTTGCCATACGCCGGATAGGCCGCTTCGATTGGTTGCAGCAGGTGCGTCACGTAGTAGGGCACCTGCAGACCGTCGAGCTCGAACTCGCCGTGCATCAGCAGCTTGGGCAGGTGAGTGCCGCGCAGCTTGGTCAGCTTGGCGATCTCGTTGCGGATCCCGCTGGCGTTCTGCTCCAGCGGCAACAGCGGCACCTTGAGCGCGAAGCGCTTGCGCCGGTTGTCGTTTGGACAGACCTCATAGACCTCGCCGCGAGCGCCCTTGCCCAGGATGCCCTTGACCAGCAGGGCGCCGTGTGGCAACCGGCCACCGGCGTCGCTCTGCACGATGCGATCGCCGCAGATTCCCGCGCCGATCAGGCGCTCGCCGAGCGAATCTGTGGGCTGTTCCGCTGCACCGCCCGTGCGCGACATCTCCTTGGTCAGGTCGATGGTACGCTCGGTCGTCCGCTGTGGGTCAGTGGCGCTCAACGAGACATTCCTCTAAAGTA
>CAZMLI010000400.1:0-4449 GCA_964566865.1 uncultured Planctomycetota bacterium | reverse complement strand
GTACAGCATGTCGACGACAAACGGCCAGGCCCAGAGATCGAGCGCCGCCTTGCCCTTCTGCGTGATCGGAAAGACCAGCTTGCTTCGCTCGGCGGTGCCCAGCTTGCGCCCCTGCACTTGCTGCAGCAGCATCATCAGGGTCTCGTCGGGCCGCGTGAACAGGCGAGGCGCGTCGGCGGGACGATGCTTGCGCAACAGATCCTCCAGAATGCGCATCCGGGGATAATAGCTGCGCGGCTCGCCGACCACCAGATACCGGCTCTTCGCGTCAACCGGACCGCGGATCTCGATGCCGCGCTCGAGATCGAAGGTCAGCAACTTGTCGCCCGTCCAGACAGTGACGAAGACGCGATACTGAACTGGCCGGGACGGCGGACCGCCGTCCGGCTGGACGATCGGATCCAGCCGCAGCACGGCCCGCAGATCCAGTTGACGGGCCAGCTCCGCATAGGTCCAGCAGAGACCATACTTCTCACCGAACCCGCGCAGCAATACGTCAACCGGCTTGGCCCGCAGATCCGTTTGCTTGCCCTTGCCCAGCTGATGGTTGCGCAGCATCCAGCCGAACAGCGCGCGCGCGCGCGCCTCGGCATCGCCGGCCTGCCCCGCCGCGCTGATCGCGATCTGGCGATACAGCAGCGTACGCATCACGTAGCCCAGATCTTCACGGGTCGAGAAGGGCGTGCCGATGTCCTTGCCGAATTGCTGGACCAGGTTGGACGCCCCGGGCACCGGCAGCTGGCTGACCACCTCCCGCAGCCGCATGACCAGATAGCGCGGGTAGGTCATCTGCTCGCCGAGCCTGCCGACCAGCCGCAGATGACGGTTCAGCGAGGTGAGCGCCAGCCCCATCTGGGCTTGCTGGTCCGGGGCGAACGCAACCCGCGACAACCCATCGTAAAGATGTGCTTGATCGTTGCTCGTGCGCACCGCGAGCATTCGCCCGGTCAGCTTGACCACGTCCTGGTAGTTGCCGGCCTCGTAATGCTGCTTGACCTCGGGCATCAACAAGCCCACCACGGCGTCGGCTTCCTTGACGATCTCCCCGGCCAGTTCGGGCTGCGTGCGCACCGCCTCGGCGAACTCCTTCAGCGCCTCGAGGTGCTGCTTGTCGCGGGTCAGGCTGCGCGCTTTATCCAGCGGCGTCTTCTCGCAGCCGAGCAGCAGACCAAAAAACAGGACGGGCAGCCAGCGCAGCACTTACTCCTCCGACTCTTCCGGCCCTGACTCTTCCTGCCCGGCCGAGATGTGTTCCTCGAAGTCGCCGGTCACGCCCTTCTTGGCGACACCGAGAATGTCCCAGGTCTTCTGGATCAACTCACGACCGTAGAACGGCTTGGTCAGGAAGCCGTAGAGGCCGTAGAGGAAGTAGCGCGAGCGATCGCGGATCACGTCGTACTTACCCTTGGCCGTCAGCAACAACACGGGCAGGGTCTTGGTCGATTCGTGTTCGCGCAGCTTGTCGTAAAACTCGTAGCCATTGAGCAGCGGCATCATCACGTCGAGGATCACCAGATCGAACTCCTCGTCCCGTGCGCGTTGCAAACCCACCTCGGGGTTCGATTCCGTTTCGACCTCGAAGCCCTCCCTTCGAAGCAAGGTGGCGATGACCTTCAGAATTTTCTCATCATCATCGACCGCAAGAATTCTGTGCTGCATCGCTTTGGCTCGTTTCGTTGGGCTGAATAACTTCCGCAGCATCTTAATGGCTGAAAATCCTCACTTCAATAACGAACCTCGAACTGCCCGGATTCTCCGACTGGCTCCTGCCACTCGACCGAGACGCCATCGACGCGTGCATGTCGCGGTCCCTGACGGGACCATTCGATCAGCTGTTCGACCGCCGGGCGGGCGCCCTCGGCGATCGCTTCGACTTGCCCGGTCGGCAGGTTGCAGACCCAGCCGCCCAGACCCAGCCGCAGCGCCTCGTCGCGCATCGACGCCCGGTAAAATACGCCCTGGACACGACCGCTGATCAACAGCCGGGCCCGGACCGCTGCGTTCATCGCGCCGCGGCCGTTTGACGGGTCTGCACGCCACCGACGATCTCGGCCACGCTACTGACCTGCTGCCGCTCCAGATAGGCCGCAATCTCGGCCGGGATCTCGCGCAACAACGAGGGATTGACGAAGATCGCGGTCCCGACCTGCACCGCCGAGGCCCCGGCCAGCAGGAATTCGATCGCGTCGCGGCCGGAGGAGATCCCCCCCATGCCGATGATCGGCGCCCGATGACCGAGCGCGCGGTACAGCTCGTAGACCTGCAAGACCGCCATCGGCCGGATCGCCGGACCCGAGAGCCCGCCCGTTTCGCTGCCGAGCACCGGCTTGCGCGACTCGATGTCGATCACCATCGCGCGGAAGGTATTGACCAGACTCAGCGCATCGGCGCCGGCCTCCAGGCAGGCCTCGGCCACCTCGATGTAAGCATCCGTATTGGGTGACAGCTTGGCCACCAGCGGCAGCGATCCCTCTTCCCGCACCGCTGCAATGACGCGACGGGCGCTCTCGGGATCCGAGCCGAAGGCGATGCCCCCCTCCTTGACGTTGGGACAGGAGATGTTGACCTCCAGGGCATCGGCCGTGCCGGTCTCGTGGAAACGGCGGGCGACGTGCCGGTACTCGTCGATCGTCCGGCCGTTGACGTTGGCCAGGATCGCCAGATCCAGCTCGCGCAGCGGCGGCAACAGCTCGGTCGTCACCACCTCCACGCCCGGATTCTGCAGGCCGATCGAATTGACCAGCCCCGACGGCGTCTCGACGATCCGCGGCGTCGGATTTCCTTCACGCGGCTCGGGCGTCGTGCCCTTGATCGACATGCCCCCGAGCTGGGACAGGTCGAACCCGTCCAGTCCCTGGTAGGGTGTGCCAAAGCCGAAGCAGCCGGAGGCCGCGATCACGGGGTTCTTCAACCTCAGCTCGCCAATTTTTACCGACAGGTCTACCACACCACCTCCTCCGCCCGAAACGCAGGCCCCTCGACGCAGATCCGCCGATAGCGCCAGTCGTCCGATCGCCCGACCGGCACGACGCAGGACATGCAGGCGCCCGCGCCGCAGCCCATGAATTCTTCCAGCAGCAGCCAGCAAGGCAACTGATGATCGCGCGCGACCGCAGCGGTGGCGCGCATCATCGGCCAGGGGCCGCAGGCATGGATCACCACGCGATCGGTCCCGAGCAGACCGAGCACCTGCTCGAGCAACTGCGTGACATAGCCCTTGAAACCAATCGGTCCGCCGCGGTCCAGGCTGTAGGCGCTCGGGACGCCGAGCGCCTCGAACTCCGGGATGCCCAGCAGCGGCCCCTCGAGCGTGCCGCCCGGCAACTCGATCGGCGGGCGTTCGCAGGCCGACAGCGGCAGTAGATGGGACGCACGAGCACCGCACAGCGCGATCACCTGGCGCCCCATCTCGCGCAGCCTGCGCGCCGCGAACGGAAACGGCGCGACGCCCACGCCGCCCCCGACCAGGATCGTCCAGTCGGCCGGATCGTCCAGCGGCAGCGGCAGGCCCAGCGGCCCTAGGCAGTCCAGTTCAGCGCCCGGCGTGACCCGCCCGAGCAGCTCCGTCCCACGGCCGATCACCTGCGCGTGGATCTTGAACTGTCCGCTCGCGGGGTCGCTCTCGTAGTAGCTGAAGGGGCGCCGCACGATCGGTTGCGGCGCTTGTTGATCGCCGCATGTCGCGGCAATCAACTCCTCCGCAGTGTCGTACGCTCGCGGCGCGCGCGTCGTGTCGGGCGGCAGGATGCCAACGAACTGACCGGGCTGCGCCAGCGCCGCCATCTGCGGCCCCTCGAGCGTCAGGATATAAAATCCCTCACGAATGCGATCGTTGCGGATCACGCGGCAGCGTTCTTGAAAGAACCGTCCCATCGACGAGATTCTATCTGCTGGTCAGGGGTCTTGCTATATAATCCGCCGCGGTCGATCACCCACAAATACCCACGCGATTGGAGTCAATGCGCAATGGCACTCCCCATCCTCGACGACGCCGGATTTCAGGCTCAAGTGATTCAGGGCGAAGGCACCCTGCTGGTCGATTTCATGGCCGAGTGGTGCGGCCCCTGCCGCGGCGTCAGCCAGACGCTCGAGACCCTTCAGCCGGATTACGGCGACGTGACGATGGTCAAGGTCAACATCGACAACGCGCCCGAAGCCGCCGGTACCTTCGGCGTGACGACGATCCCGCAGGTGGTGATCTTCAAGGGCGGCAGCGAAATCGCCCGCATCATCGGTGGGCAGCCCGAGCGCAAGTTCCGGGCCTTCATCGACGAGAACAAGTAGGCAGCCACGCCGGCTTTTGGTCGCAACGCTTCATGTCCCTGTCGTGTTCGGTGAACCACAGATTTCACCGATTACGAGGTACGTCGACGTCGACTAGCACGAAGCACCCCTACCAGGTACGTTGACGTTGACCAGCACGAAGCACCCGTACCAGGTACGTTGACG
>CAZMLI010000399.1:1709-4473 GCA_964566865.1 uncultured Planctomycetota bacterium | reverse complement strand
ACGATGGATCCTCACGAAGAATCCACTCGCGCACTTTATCCACAGGCTGCTAGGCGCTACTTCTCCCCGCGCTCCGGGAAAACCTCCGGGTACTTCTCCTGATAGGCCTTCAGGTCCTCGGGCTCGAGCTTACCGATCAGCTTGATCAGCTTCTCGTAGGTGTCTTGCTGGTTCTCGTTGAAGCGTAGCATCCGGGTCGTCGCCAGGTCGTCGTTGAGCGGATCCCAGAGAAACCAGCCGCCGAAAAAGTCGACCAGTTCGACCATGTGGAACTCGAACTCGAAGCCCAAGAAGCCCGCACCGACCTTGGCGCCGAGGGCCCAGTAGTCGCGATACTCCTGGTACAGTTCCGCGGTCGGAAAGTGCAGCACCAGCGCGGTGGCGGTGCTGTCCGCGCCGCCGGTCCCGCCGCGCGCACCCGCCAGCGCGGTGCCGCCCGCCGGCCCCAGGGTCAGCTCGACCAGTGCCTCCGTCCGGCCGCCGATGTTGCGTTTCTGATAGATGCCGATGCCGGCGGTGGTCCCCAGAAAAGCCTCGGCTTGCATCGCGCGAGTCATCCAGAACCCGGCGCCGGCCTGTGGCCCGAAGTTGATCTCGAAGCCGAAGACGTCGAGCATGTCGAAGATCCGGTCCGGCAGGTAGAAGAATACACGCGCCAGCACCGAGCTGTCGACCGGCGCCCGCTTGCCCTTGTTGAAGCCCAGTAGCGTGCTCTCGAGCAAGGCCTCCTGCTGCTCCGGCGTGAGCTTCTCGAGCAGCGCCTTGACGCGGTCGTCCTCGGGATGCAGCTTGGCGACCGGCAGCAGCAGCCGCACGCCCTCTTCGACCTTGTCCTGCTCGAACAGCTGTTCCGCCTGGCGAAATGCCGTTTGCGATTCGCTGTTGAGCGCGATGTAGTCGGGAGGGCTCCCACACCCACAGATCAACGCCCCCAGTAGCACCAGCAGCCAGTACCCGCGTCTATTCGTCATACCCAACCTTGTCCCATCCGCGCCAATTGTGGCAACCCCTAAATATTTTCACAATCGGTCGACTGTTCTGGTATACAAAAAGAGCGGGTAGTCACAGGTCAGACAACCAATGGAGACAGCAACGATGCGCAGATTTCTCATTGCGCTAGCGCTACTCGCCCTCAGCGGCGTCGCGCAAGCGAAAGTCGATTCCCTCGAAGGCGCCAACCTCGGCACCTGGTGGTATGGCCCCAAGTTCAGCCTGGAAGATCTCAAAGGCCGCGTGGTGATGGTCGAGATGTGGGGCTACAACTGAGGACCTTGCCGGGCCTCCGTGCCGCACCTGGTCAAGGTGCAGAAGAAGTACAAGAGCAAGGGTCTCGCGCTGATCGCCATCCATCGCCAGTCTGGAAACCTGAAGGGCAACGTGATGGCGCTCGCACGCGCCAAGGGCATCAACTACACGATCACCCAGCAGGGTAGCCTCAAGGGCGACACCTCCAGCGGCATCCCGCGCGCCTGGCTGTTCGACCACACCGGCAAGTGCGTCTGGGAAGGCCATCCGACCCAGATCGACGGCCAGCTCGAGACCGTCATGCGCAACGCGCCGCACTGGCTGACCCGCGGTCGCCAGCTGAAGTCGAAGTCGGTGCTGAGGCAGTCGCTGAAGCTGCACAGCAACCGCAGCTACGGCGCCATCGCCAATACACTCGGCAAGCTGATCGAGAAGTCCGAAGGCAAGGATGCGCAGAAAGAGGAAGCCGCTTTCCTGCGGGCAAACATCCTCAAGTATGGCAACGACCGCCTGAGCCAGGCGGCCGCCGACGAGTCCCAGGAACCGATCGCTGCTCTGCAGAACTACCGCGAGTTGAAGGGCCTGTTCAAGGGCACCGAGATTGGCAAGAAGGCGAGCAAGCGCAGCAAGGAACTCAAGACCGACAAGGCGTTCCAGAAGGAGCTGAAGGCGGCCAAGATCCTGGCCTACATCGAGGGACAAATGGCCTTGATGAAGCCCGGCGGCAGCAAGAAGCGCTCCAACCTGCGGCTGATCGCCAACATCCGCAGCGCGGCGAACATGCTGCAGAAGAAGTACCCGACGACGTCGGCCGCACAGAAGGCCCAGTCGATCGTCTCCGGCCTGAAGTAATAGCCGGACCGAGCGACCACTGACTCACCAGACACCCGCGGGAAACCGCGGGTGTCTTGCTTTGCCCGCACCGCAGCGGCTGACAATCCGCGTCAGCAAGTGAAAGCGGCTTTACAGCCCTCCCCGCGACGTCCCGCGACACCACAACCCCGCAACTTCTTTCCTGAACGCCTGTTACGGCCACAGCTCCAGCTCGGCCCGAAGCTTGCTATTCAACGCGCAGCGGGTCTTTCGAAGTCTCAGCAGATGATGATGAAAGGATGATGATGGCAAGACTCAGTATTGCAGTAGCAGTGGCCGCGATGATCCTGGTCGGCTGGCAAGCCGAACCGGTGGAGGCGCGCCGAGGCAAACGCGGGGCACGGTCCCGGGCCAGCGGGCAGCGCAACAAACGCAAGGCGCAGCGCCGTCGTCGCGACGGCCAGCGGCAAGCGCAGGATGCGGGCAAGACCGGCCAGCGCAGCAGCCGGCGTGGGCAGAAGCTCAGGCGAAACAGGCGGCAGCGCAAAGGCGGCGACGCCGGCGACGCGCAACAGGGCGACAGCAACCAGCGGGACCGGAAGCGGCGCAAGATGCGGCGTAAGCGGCATCAGCGACAGAACGGACAGGGCAGCGACGCCGGCGACGCGCAACAGGGCGACAGCAACCAGCGGGACCGGAAGCGGCG
>CAZMLI010000399.1:0-1609 GCA_964566865.1 uncultured Planctomycetota bacterium | reverse complement strand
CAAGATGCGGCGTAAGCGGCATCAGCGACAGAACGGGCAGGACGGCGACGTGGGACAGCAAGGCGATCGCCAGGATGCCCGCAAGCGACGCGCAAAGCGGCGCATGAAACATCGGAAAAACCATGGCAACGGCGATGCCGGGACAGACAGTGCCAGCGACGACAACGACCAGCGCTCCGGAAAGCGCCGCAAGCTACGCAGACTGCGGCACAAGAAGCGTCACCGGAATGGCGGGGCCAGCACGAACGCTGCCAGCGAGATTGGCGCCGACAACAGCGTGATCCAGCAGCGGACCCCCGGAAAAGCCATCGGCGATTACCTGCGTCGCAACTGGGACAACTTCAGCGATGCGCAGAAAACGCGGCTGCGGAAGTCCTACAATTTGAAGCAGCCGAAGCAGTAGCGGACGACGAGGCAAACGAGATCGGTCACGCAGGCCGTGGCCGATCTGCCTCCCCCATCAGTAGCGCGCGGCCCAGCCACAGCCGCCCAGCAGCAAGAGCGCCAGGGCCAGCGGTAGACGCCAGCGCCCGCGATCCGACTCACGCCCGCGATCGGCCGCATACAGCCACGCCGCAACGCAGGGGGCCCCGAACAGCTGCAATTCGACCAGCAACAACTTCAACATGTAGGGCGTCAACAGGTGGCCCGGCGAGATCGCCGAGACCGGGATCGGGCGCCAGCCGAGCCAGTAGCGGGTCGGGTCGATCGGCGAGAGGAAGGCGATTCCCAGCCCCCCCGTGGTCATGGCGTCCAGCAGACCGTGTGTCGCGGTGATCAGGAAGAAGAACGCCGCCAGTCCGGCCCAGCCCCCGCGAAACTTCGCCCGCAGACCGCCGCAAGCCGCGGCGCCCAGCAGCCCGCTGACCAGCGCGAAGAGCAGTGAGTGGCTCAATCCCCGATGCCCCAGCAGGTGATCGTAGGGCACCCAGGTGAAGGCGATCACGTCCACGTCCGGCAGCACGGGATGCAACAATGACAGGCCCAGAAACCGCGGATCGTCGCGCAGTTCCCGGTCGCACAGCCGGTTGGCGGCAAATCCAATCGCCGCATGGCTGAAGATCGTCGGCATGCCACAGCTCCCTCATCCAGTTCCCACGAAAAATCACCAGTGATGTTGTATTATCAGCCAAGAATGCAGACCGAAATAGCACCAAAACCCCAACCCGGGCCTCGCTGGTGGCCGATAGGCCTGATCGGCTTGTTCGGCGCGGCCGCGCAGATCTTCGTCTGGACCCGCGAAGCCGACCAGCGACAGGATCGTTTCCTCGCCAGCACGGCGGCCGTGCTCGTCACGGGCCTGCTGCTGATGCTCTGGTTGCTGCTCTTCTCGCGCCTGCGCTGGCGCGTACGTATCGGCGCACTCAGCCTGCTCGCGCTGCTTGCGCTGGCGGGGCTGGGCTCGCTGAAAGTCACCGGCGTCAACGGCGACCTGATGCCGCTGCTCGGCTGGCGCTGGCAGACCCGCGAAACCGCGCCGGGTCCTGCCAAACGCGCGACCCGCGACGCACCCTGGGCCAGGCGCCCTTCCGCCACGGTTGCGGTACGCCCCTCGCCGCAGTTTCGCGGTCCGGATCGCGACGGCGTGATCCGCGGCGTCAAGCTGCTG
>CAZMLI010000398.1:0-4473 GCA_964566865.1 uncultured Planctomycetota bacterium | reverse complement strand
AGCCGTTGCCGGCAAACGCGCGCGTCGATGCCGCGTCGCTGGACGCCCTCGTCGAGGCGGGCGTGCTGGCTTCCTGGCAGTCCACCGGAGGGGTGCTGCAACTGTACCTCGAGCGCGCCCCCGAAGCGTTGTCCTACCAGTTGATCGCCGATCGTCCGGGCGCCTGCACACAGGCGGGTCCCAGCCTATCGCCGATGTACGGCAGTGACCGTCAGCGCCGCGAGGGCGCGGCCACGACGCTCACGGTTAGCTAATTCTTGACACGAAATCACCTGGGAGGGCGAGGCTCCTGCCGAGCCGAGAATTAGCAGTGCCCTGTGCAGCGGCTCGGCGGGAGCCTCGCCCTCCCTTCCCCCTCAGTCAGGGGTAGACCCGGAACGCGAATTCTGCGAATGGCCCACCATTCGTCTGGCGGCCAGCCGCAGGGCCTCGATTAGCAACTGTCGCGACGAGAGATCGGTTTGCGAGAGCTGGCGCTGGAAAGTCTCCAGCATCTGCCTGTCGCGCGAGGCGCTGGCGGAAGCCGACTGCCGCAGGAGGGAGAGGGCCCGCTGTCTGTCGCCCCGCTCCAGGGAATAGGCGGCGCGCCAGAGATGCCTGGCAATGCGGAACCGGGCCGAGTTTCTGGCCACCTCGCGCTGCATCGGCGTCTGCTTGCGCGGCGAGGCGCTCAGTCTGGCGCTGGCGTGGAGCTGCGCGTTGGTCAGCCGTACCATGTCCTTGTAGCGCAGCGAAATCTCGGCCACCAATCCGGGGCGGTCCACCTGCAGCTCGATCAGGATCAGGTGGGCATCGCTGCCGTAGAAGTAGGGGATCACGGTCTGGATGCCGTCGTCGTCAGCGCCCCGATCGCTGGCGACGCCCAGGCTCCGGGAGAGCCGGCGATCGGTCGCCTGCTCACGCTGCTTGAGCTGTCGCACCTCGGCGCGGTCCAGCTTGCGGCTGCCGAGGATGCGCACCGCTCGCACGTGGCTACCGAGCGTGATGTTCAGCCGCAGCAGTCGAGCCACCACGCGCGACAGGCTGCCCAGCTCGGCGTCGATCACCGCCGCCACCGTGGAGCCGGCCAGGCGGTGGTAGTTGCCCTGGCCTCGGTGGGCCACCGTCCACCAGCCGCGGCCGGGGCTGGCGCCGGTCTGCAGCACCGAGCTGACCACCCCTTGCAGCGCTAGCCTGTGCGCCGCCTGACTGGCGGCTCGCACGCGGGCAGAGTCCGGCGCGCCGGTCACCAGCAGCACGGTCTTTGTCCCCGGAATGCCGCCGCCGTCGCCCTGCCCGAGCAGTTGCCCGGCCCGAACGAGGGTGGCCCCGAGACTGGCGGCATTCGACGCCCGGACCGTGGACAGTCGTTCGAGGTGGTCGGCCAGCCTGAGCTTCAGCTTGCGCAGTCGCTGAGGGCGCGCGAGCAGGCGCGGCGGACTGGCTGGAACCAGGATGCCCAGCCGGTCCTGTGGACCCAGGCGGCGCACCAGCCGCAGCACGATCTCGATCACGGCCTTGCGCGCTTCCAGCAGCGCGGGCGGGTCGATCACCAGCATCACGTCCAGCGGCGGGCGCCGCCAGCCATACCGCTGACTGCCCTTGAGGCCGATCTGCAGCAGCACCCGGCCGGGACGCTCCAGCGACGCTCGGTCGAGCGAGACATGCAGCGCCATGCCCTGGCTGGCGGGTGGGTCGAACGCCTGGGGGCCGAGCCCGGCCAGTCGATAGGGCCGGTCCGCTTCGCCCCAGGCCGCGTCGAGTCGGCGCAGCCGCTCGTCGACAGCGGCGTTACCGCCGAGATAGGTATTCTCGAAATAGAAAGACCGAGGGAGGTAACGGGGCCTGCTGGAACGGCGGTACTTCTTGCCTTTGGCTGGCGCTGTCGACTTGGGGGGCTTGCGCGCCCCCTTCTCCTTGAACCGGTCGAACTCACCCGAAGCCGCATGATCATTCCGCTCGCGTGGATGCTCGGAGTCGTCCGGGTCCTGGTCGCCCAGCGCGTCACGTGCGGGACCGGGCTTATCCGCTGCTTGGCGCCTGGCGAGAGGTAGCGCGGGGTGGATCGAGGCCTTCAGCTTGATCGGCACTATCTTCTGGGCCGACGAGGCCGGCGCCATCTTATCCTCCGACCCCTGCTTGCTCGCCTTGTCGCAGCCACAGCTGGTCAGCAGGCCGGTCAGCAGGATCAGCGAAACTGTGGCCCTCCAGCGTTCGCGGAGCTCAGGCATCGGGCTGCTCCGGAGCATCCTCCACCTCAGCCGAGGCATCGGTGGGCGTTGCGTCAGCTTCGGGCAAGACCTCGGCGGCCGGCGCGGGTGGCGCGACGCTGCGCGGGTGGGCCCTGCGCCAGCGCAGGCTGACGCGGATCCCCAGTCCCAGCAGCAACAAGGCCAGCAGGACTCCCCCGACCAGGCCCATCACGTTCCAGGAGAGGCCGAACTCGACTTTCAGCGAGAGGGAAGACTGCTCGGGACGCACCTGGTCCGTGGTGAACAGATAGGCGACATACTGATCTTGATTGGCGAGGGCGCTGTAGCGTTTGATCTCTGGCGCTCCGGCGATCGGGGAGGCACGGTACTGGACGGGAGAGGACTCGATCATCTCGGAGCCGATCGTCTTGATCCAGACATCGCGCGGGAAACGTACCAGCCACTGGACATCGCCCATCCGGATGCCGGCCTGCAGCAGCGGAATCGTCAACTCTCCGAGCGACTTCAGCGGCTTGCCGGAGGTCTCGTAGATCACGGTGATGCTGAACGAGCGGTTCTTGGGCAACTGCTCGAGCGTGATCGTACTGCCGTCCCGACTGGCCTTGACCGGGGTCTTGTCGCGGAACAGCTTGAGCACGGTCGCGCCCTCCGGCAACCCGAGGCGGAAGTGGTTCTGGCGCTCGTTGGCCAGCTGAAATACCACCATCGTCTTGATGTGTCCGTCGGCGAAGACGGTCGATTCGATCCAGACCTGCTCGGCCACCGCGGCCAGCGTCTGGACCAGATCGTAGCGTTTGATCGACAACGAGAGCGCCCACGGCCCGCGGACGTAGGTGTAGGCCAGCAGCAGCTCTCGATTGCTCTGCAAGCGGATCGCGTTGGGCAGCTCGGGAATGTCGACGCGGCGAACCGAGCGGGCCTTGCCGGCGGTGACCTCGATCCCGGCCTCGGCCGCAATGCCCAGCGCCCCCTCCTCCAGCTCGGCCCCCTGAATGCTCAGGACCGGCAGGGTCAGCTGGCCCAGCGCCTTGGGCAGCAAGGACTCGAACTCGACGGCGATCTGGATGCCGCCCTCGAAGGCGCGAGTGAAGCGGACCTCGTAGGCCTTCATGCCCTTGGGCGGCACCACACCCACGGCCTGCTCGGGGCGCCGGGCCAGGCTCGGCGCGGTCCAGCTCAGCGGCCTGGCATTCTCGGACAGGAAGACGATCACCTTGTCCTTCTTGCCGCTCTTGACCTCGATCATCGCCGAAGCACGCGCGTTGAGCACGCCCTCCTTGATGCTGTAGAAGGTGTGAATCCGCGCGTCGAAGCTGATCTCACGGGGTTGCGGCGCGGTGACCTTGGCGGCCAGCGGCCCGGGTGCGCCGATGTGCTTGTAGACCTGTCCCGGCTTGTCGCTCAACGCCTTGCGGATCTCGACCGGGATCGCGTCCTCGCCGACTCGGATCAGACTCGGATCCGTCCTGGCGTCGGCGAAGGCGGCCTTCTCGCCGTCGAACAGGGCGACCACGCCGGTCTGCCGGTGTAGTCGCGCGCTCGCCAGCGGCCGGACCAGTGGCAGCGCAAGCTCGCCGGCGCCCTTGACCAGCCGCATCTCGAGATCCAGTACCAGCTCGTATCGGCCGTGTCGCGGCTTGTCCAGAATCACCCGGGTATGGCGCGGGACCTGGCCGGTCCGGGCAAACATTGGCCAGTCCTCGATGCCCGCGCCCGCGACCTTGTAGAGCACGGCATTGCTCGGGATCACGATCGGGAACTCCTTGACCTTGCCGCGAATCACCTCGTAGCGCAGGAAGACCCGCGCCCGGATCACGCCTTCTTCCAGCCGCAGCAACTGGATCGTCTCGCAGTTGATCCGGGTCCGGTCTTCGGGCGGCGCGCGGGTCTCGCTCCAGCGCATGGTCACCTTGCTCGAAGGGGGCAGCGCGACCGTGGCCTGGGTCCGCGCCGCGTCCCCTTTCCCGGTGACCGTCGAGACGACGGGCACGGCCGGGTCGAACTGGATCGTGCGGGTACCGGAGACCGTGGCCGAGACGCGGGTGATCGATGCGCGGACCAGGCCCAGCACCACCTTGGACTGACCCTGGCTGCGATCGATGCGCTGGCGGCTGACGACGCGCAGCTGATGAATCCCGCGGCCGGTCACCCGAGCCTGCTGCCGCCGGGCGATGCGCGTCTGCAGCGGCCCCGACTTGTCGGCCACCTCGATCAGCGCCACGTCCGACGGGGCCACGTCGACCCAGGCGGCGGCCCCCTGCAGATGCACCTCCAGCGTCGC
>CAZMLI010000397.1:0-4500 GCA_964566865.1 uncultured Planctomycetota bacterium | reverse complement strand
AGGTTGCGGGTTGAAGCCGCAACCAACCCTCCCACACTCGCTGGGAGACTTGCTCCAACGATTCACGAGCAGTAGCTCGAGCCTCATAAGTTTGCCCTGATCCCTCCCGAAGCAGTTCGCTGTTTCAGATGCTTTGATGCCCAAGACCCTCTACGTGATCGACGGTCATTCCCTGGCCTATCAGGCCTACCACGCCATGGGGAATCTGACCGCCCCCGACGGCCGCCCCACCGGCGCGGTGTATGGCTTCGTCAACATGCTGCGCAAGCTGGTCCGCGACCACGTGCCGGATCACCTGATCATCACCTTCGACACACCCGAAAAAACGTTCCGCCACGAGCAGTTCGAGGACTACAAGGCGAACCGTCCGGGCATGCCGGACGACCTGCGCGAACAACTGGGCCAGATCAAGCGCATCCTGGCGGGCTGGCCGCTGACGGTGCTCGAGGCGCCCGGTTACGAGGCGGACGACCTGCTCGCGACCCTCTGCCGGATGTTCACCGAGCCGGCCCTGCGCATCGTGCTGGTGACGGCCGACAAGGACGCGCACCAGTTGCTGGTCGAGGGCCGGGTCGAGATCTTCGACGCCCGGCGCGGCGCCTTCCTGACCGCCAACAAGCTGCCCGAGAAGTCCGGCATCCGTCCCGATCAGGTGGTCGATTTCCTGACGATGGTGGGCGACGCCGTCGACAACGTGCCGGGCATCAAGCGCATCGGCAAGAAGACCGCGGTCAAGCTGCTCGCCGAGTATGACAGCCTGGAGCGGATCGTCGAAGCGGCGGAGCAGCTCAAGATCAAGGGCAAGGTGGGCGAGAACATCCGCGAGGCGAAAGAATCGATCCCTGGCATTCACGCGCTGGTCCAGCTCGACGACCAGGTGCCGCTGACAGCGACGCTGACGCTGGCGCAGTCGCAACTGGGCCCGCCCGACCCGCTGGCGCTGACGCCGATCTTTCGCGAACTGGGATTCACCCGATTGCTCGACGATCTCGGCCCCGCGCCGACGGACGAGCTGGAGCCCGAGTACAAGACGGCGGACACCGAGACCCTGGTCGGCTGGGTGCTGGCCCAGTTGAAGAAGCAGCCCGAGATCGGCCTGGCAGCCATGCCGGGCGGCATTGGCGTCAGCTGGCAAGCCGGCACGGGCTGGTACCTGCCGCTGTCCGACGAGCTGCGCAAGATCCTGGCCTCGGCGCGTCCGGCCAAGGTCGGCCACGACATGAAGGCGTTGCTACTGAAGCTGGCGCGCCAGGGCGTCAGGCTGGGACAGATCGGCTTCGACTGCAAGCTCGCGGCCTACCTGCTGAACCCGACGCTCGAGCAATACAGCCTGAAGGAACTCTCGCTGATCCACCTGGGCATCAAGCCGGAGCAGATCGAAGAAGACGACGACCTGTTGCCGCTGCTGGCGGACGAGCAGGCGCCGCGCATGGCGGCCCAACAAGCAGACCTGGCGCTGCGGCTGGCCGCCAAGCTGCGACCTCGTCTGCAGCAGGACGGCCTGGACCAGTTGCTGGAGAAGCTGGAAATCCCGCTGCTGCGGGTGCTGGCCGAGATGGAGCAGGCCGGCATCTGCATCGACGCCGCGGCGCTCAAAAAACTGGGTCACTCGCTGCGCGAACAGATCGCCCTGCTGCGCGAGAAGATCTTCGACCTGGCAGGCGAGACCTTCAACATCGACTCCCCCAAGCAGCTCGGCGTCTTGCTGTTCGAGACGCTCGGCCTGCCGCCGGTGCGCAAGACACAGACCGGCTGGTCGACCGACGCCGCCGTGCTCCAGGAACTCTCGGGCCAACATCCGCTGCCCGGCGAGGTGCTGGCCTACCGTCAACTGGTCAAGCTACTGAACACCTACGTCGATGCGCTGCCCAACCTGGTCGACCGACGCACCGGCCGGATCCACACCTCGTTCAACCAGGCGACCACCGCCACCGGCCGGCTCTCGAGTTCCAACCCGAACCTGCAGAACATCCCCATCCGCACCGCTCTCGGACGGCCGATCCGCGCCGCCTTCATCGCGGGCGTCGAGCAGGTCGGCGATGACGGCGGGTTGTTCGGCGAGCTGAACGAGCCGCTGACGCTGATCTCCGCCGACTACTCGCAGGTCGAGCTACGCATCCTGGCGCACGTCTCGGGCGATCCGGCGCTGCGCGAGGCATTCGAGCAGGGCCTCGACATTCATCGCGCCGTGGCGGCGCGCATTGCCGGCGTACCGGAGTCAGAGGTCACCAAAGACCAGCGCAGCGGCGCCAAGACGGTCAACTTCGGCATCATCTACGGCCAGACCCCGTTCGGCCTGTCGCAGGAACTGGGCATCACCCAGGCGGAGGCCAAGGCGTTCATCGAGACCTACTTCGCGCGCTTCCCGCAGGTCGAGACCTACATCGAGACCGTGATCGCCGAGGCGCGCCTGGCCGGCAGCGTGCGCACCCTGAACGGCCGCGTGCGGTACCTGCCCGACATCAACTCGAAGAACCCCGCGCGACGGGCGTTCGCCGAGCGCACCGCGGTCAACACGGTGATCCAGGGCACGGCGGCCGATCTGATCAAGCTCTCGATGATCCGGATCAGCGAGCGCCTTGCACAAGAGCGGCTACCCGCCAGCCTGCTGCTGTCGATTCATGACGAACTGCTGTTCGAATGCCGGACCGACCGCGCGACCGATGTCGCCCGCGCCGCCTCGGAGGAGATGGTCGCAGCGATGACGCTCGACGTGCCGCTGGTGGTCGATGTCGGCATTGGCCCCAACTGGCTCGAGGCCGGCTCGCGTCAAGCGTTGGTGGCCGGATGAGCGGCGTCGTGATCGGCATCACCGGCGGCATCGCCAGCGGAAAGTCGACCGTGGCGGGCATGTTCGCGGCGCTCGGAGCGGTGGTGCTCGACGCGGATCGACTGGCCCACCAGGCGCTGGAGACGGCCGAGCTGACCGAGGCCGTCAAGGCGCGCTGGGGTGCGGCGGTGCTGACGCCCGAGGGCACGGTCGACCGCAAGGCGCTGGGCCAGGTCGTCTTCGGCGACCCGGACGAACTGCGCGCGCTGGAGCAGCTGATTCACCCGCGCGTGCGCCAGCTGATCGACACCGCGCTGACCGAACATGCCGCCGCCGGGCAGTCCGTCCTGCTCGACGTGCCACTGCTGCTCGAGTCGGAGCACTACGCCGCGCTTTGCCATTGCGTGGTCTACGTGCACTGCGACCGCGCCGTGCGCGAGGCGCGCGCCGCCGAGCGCGGCTGGCAACCCGGAGAGCTGGCCCGCCGCGAGGCGCAGCAGTTCTCCCCCGAAACCAAGGCGCAACGCGCCACCTACAAGATCCACAACGACAAAGATCTGGAAGCGACCCGGGCCAGAGTGCAGCAAATCTGGCAACAGGTACTGGAGGAACAGCGTGTCTGAAGAAAGTGAACCGCAGGGCGGAAATGGCCGACCGGGTCGGCGTTCGCGCAGCAAGGGACAGGGGCAGGCCACCCCGGCCACGGACGAATCATCGATCCAGCACCCTCCAGGGGGATCGTTGAATCTGACCGAGTTGCAGCACATGACGGTCGCCAAGCTGCAGGACGTGGCGGACAGCCAGGGCATGGAAGACTACGCGGGCCTGAAGAAGCAGGACCTGATCTACCGGGTGCTCGAGCACAAGGCCAAGCGCAACGGCCTGCTCTTCGGCGACGGTGTGCTCGAGGTGCTACCGGACGGGTTCGGCTTCCTGCGCAGCCCCGACTACAACTACCTGCCTTGCCCCGACGACATCTACGTCTCCCCCTCGCAAATCCGGCGTTTCGGTATCCGCACCGGCATGACGGTCAGCGGCCAGATCCGCCCGCCCAAGGAGAACGAGAAGTACTTCGCGCTGTTGCGGGTCGAGGCGATCAACCACGAGCCACCCGAGGAGGTCCAGAAGAAGATCAACTTCGACGACCTCACCCCGCTCTATCCCTGCAAGCGGCTGATCCTCGAGACGACGCCCGATGAGCTCGACATGCGGATCGTCGACCTGATAACCCCGATCGGCCAGGGCCAGCGCGGCATGATCGTCGCGCAGCCGCGCACGGGCAAGACGGTCTTGCTGCAGAAGCTGGCCAACTCGCTGAAGATCAACCATCCGACGCTCAAGCTGATCGTGCTGCTGATCGACGAGCGGCCCGAAGAAGTGACCGACATGGAGCGCTCGGTCGAAGGCGAGGTGGTCAGCTCGACCTTCGACGAACCGGCCAGCCGGCACGTGCAGGTGGCCGACATGGTGATCGAGAAAGCCAAGCGCATGGTCGAGTACGGCGACGATGTGCTGATCCTGCTCGACTCGATCACCCGCCTGGGCCGGGCCTACAACAGCGAGGCGCCGCACTCGGGCAAGATCCTCACCGGCGGCATCGACGCCAACGCGCTGGAGAGGCCCAAGCGTTTCTTCGGCGCCGCGCGCAACGTCGAGGAAGGCGGATCGCTGACGATCCTGGCCACCGCCCTGATCGAGACCGGCTCGAAGATGGACGACATCATCTACGA
>CAZMLI010000396.1:0-4504 GCA_964566865.1 uncultured Planctomycetota bacterium | reverse complement strand
CTAGCTAGTGCTCAAGGGGTATCGAAGCGATACCCCACTCCATGCACGGTCTTGATCCAGAGTGGCGCGTGTGGGTCGTCCTCGATCTTCAGCCGTAGCCGCCGGATGTGGAAATCGACGGTGCGGGTGGTGATGTAGTTCTCGAAGCCCCAGACCTCGTTGAGAAACTTCTCGCGCGAGACCACCTCGCCGCGGTGTGAGACCAGCAGGCGCAGCATGTCGCGCTCGGTCGGCGAGAGCGACTGCTCGGTCCCGTCCTTGGTCAGGCTGAAGTTGTCGAAATCGATCTCCAGCCGGTCGAGCGCGACGCGCTCCGACTCGCGGCCCTCCTCACGATCCATCCGCCGTCGTCGCAGCAGCGCGCCGATCCGGGCCGTGCATTCGCGCACCGAGAACGGCTTGGTCAGGTAGTCGTCCGCGCCGATCTCCAGCCCGAGCACGCGGTCGCTCTCGAGTCCACGCGCGCTGAGCATCAGCACCGGCGTCGTCATGCCGGCCTCACGCATCCGGCGACAGATCTCGATGCCGTCCAGCTCTGGCAACATCACGTCGAGCAGCAGCAGGTCGAACGGCTCCTGCTGGATGCGTGCCCAGCCGGTGTCGCCTGCCGTTTCGGTGACGACGTCATAGCCCTCGAAGGCGAGCTTGTCGGACAGCGCCAGCAGGATCGAATCATCGTCCTCGATCAGCAGCACGCGGGGCTTCATCCGGCCGACTCCTCATCAGAGGCAGCCGGCAGCCGGACATGGGCGGCGGTTCCGCCACCTGCGGCGGCGCTGATCTCGAGCTGTCCGTGCATCGCCCGCACCAGCGTCGCGGCGATCGACAGGCCGAGTCCAAGGCCGGGCGTCGTGCCGACGTTGCTGCCGCGATAGAAGCGGCCGAGCACGCGCGTGCGCTCGGACTCGGGAATACCGGGGCCCTCGTCCTCCACGCGCAGGCAGATCGCGCCGCTGGCATCGGCCGAGGCTGCGAGCAACACCCGCCCGCCCTCGGGTGAGTACTTGGCTGCGTTGTCCAGCAGGATCAACAGCACCTGTACCAGCGCGTCCTGATCGGCGACGATGCCGAGCTCGCAGCCGATCGGGTCCAGTTCGAGACCGCAGCGCGTGGCCGCCGCACGATGCTCGAACAGCAGCATGGCTTCGGCGAAGACCTGTTCGGCGAGCAGCGGGCGCAGCGACAGGGTGACCTGGCCGCGTTCGAGCGCCGCCAGGTCGAGCACACCCTCGATCAGCCGACCGAGCCGCCGAGACTCGCGGTCGATGCGGCGCGCATACTCCTGAACCTTCTCTTCGGGGACGCCGCCGTCGGCCATCGATTCGGCGAAGATCCGGATCGAGGTCAGCGGGGTCTTGAGTTCGTGGGAGATGCTGGCCAGGAAGGCTTCCTTGCTGCGCGCCGCCTCCACTTCTCGGCAGACGAAACGATAGCCCGTGATCAGGCCGATCGCGATCATCGCCAGCGCCAGACCGATGCTCCCGGCATACAGCCAGACTCGCTGACGCGCGGTCTCTCCGGTGGCTCGCAGCCCCCAGGGATCGACCTCGAGCTGGATGCCCGGCAGCAACGGGCCAGCCGCCAGGTGCCGGTTGTCCGGGGCGCTTGTCAGGACGAAGCGTGCCTGGCGCGCGGCGCCCAGACGCCCGAGCAGGCTGGGCAGCCAGCCCTCGACCGTTTGCTGCGGGTAGTGAAACAGCACGATCGATCCGTCCGGCCGACGTCGGTGATAGATCAGCCCACTGCCGGCGACCGGTCGGGCTCGCCAGTCGGGGCCTGCCGCCAGGCCCTCGCGCAGCAGCTTGCCGACCCAGGCGATACGCCTGGCCAGTTGTGCGTTGGTCGCACGTCCGCGCGCAAGATAGCGGCGCTCATCGGAGCTGGTGATCTTGGGGGTCAGCGCGCCCAGCCGGGCATCGACCTGCTCCCGGTAGAAGGTGTGCTGCCAGCCCTCCAGCCGCCAGGCGCGCGCGGCGAGGTGCCGCTCGAGCTGCGTCAATACGCCCACCGCTCGGAAGGTCTCGCCGACGCTCTGGTGCAGTCGGCCCAGGTAGAGCTGGGCCAGCAAGCAGAGCGGGATGCCGCCCGGGTCGCGCTCGCGGCCGGCGGTCTCGACCAGCCTGGACAGTTCGGCCTCCGCCGCCTCGGCGCGGCCCTGCTGCATCAGGCTGACCGCCCGACGAAAGCGCACGATCGCTTCCTCCCGCGGTGTGGGCCAGTCGGTCAGCATCTCGTCCCAGGCCTTGACCTGGGCCTGCGGGTCGGTCAGCCGTAGCCCCCAGTCGAGCTGGCGGCCGAAGATGCCGGGCAGCGGGGCGTCCTGCTTCTGCGCCCAGTAGCCGCTGGCGGGGTGGGCCAGGGTCTTGCCGTCGGGCTCGAGCTCGTAGCGCTCGGGACCGGCGGTTTCGAGTGCCTGCGCGGCACGCTGTTCGAGGGTCGCGCGCAGCGCGCGGTCCATCTCATCGCGTGTCTCGGCGAGCATGCGTTCGGTGCGCTTGGCCAGCTCGCTTTCGGAGAGGGTCAAGCGCGCGCGCAGCGCTTCCACCGAGAGGCTGAGCAAGATGGCCAGCGGCAAGGCGACCAGCGCCACCAGCAGGATCGCCAGTTTTCGTGGGGAATGCGCCCGCAGTTGCAGGCCCGGAGCAGAGCTCGGCTTAGAGAAAGACCTCGTCCGCCATTTTGTGGCAGCCGTTGATCACCAGGATCTTGACCAGGTCCTGGAAGTCATCCGGCAGGCGGTTGATCTGATCCTTGATCTCCTGCATCTTCTCGCGGGTCTGCTGCGCGAAGATGTCGACGCGGGCCGCCAGTTCAGGGTGCTGCTCCTTGATCCCCTTCAACTCACCCTGGAAGTTCAGTACGATCTTGGCCGTCTTGCCGTCGGCCAGTCGGTCCAACCCATCCATCTGATCCATCGCTAGTCCTTCTTGTTTGTCTCGCCGAGTTCTTCGCGGATCTGCTTCAGATCCAGCGCCAGGATCAGTGTGCGGATTTCTGGGTCCTGAAGCAAGAGTCTGGTCTGCTTGGATTGAAGGATTTCTTTCAGATCCGCTCCGTTGAACCGCTTGCGCTCGCGCGCCTGGCGCACCTCCGGCGACGTCTCGAGGAACCTGGCGAAGGCCGGATTGGCGGTGAACTTCTTGGCCGATTCGAGGGCGGTGGGGGACTCGTGCAGTCGCTTGAACAGCTCTGGATTCGCGAGGAACGGCTTGAGCGCCTCGACCGCCTTGGCCTTCAGCGGAGGATCCTCGATGCCCAGGTACTCGACCGCGCCGCGGGCCGCGATGTCGATCATTGCGTCGCTGGCGCCCTGGACCAGCGCCATCTTCTGGAACTGCCTGACGATCGACGGGTTGTCCTGCAGGAAGGTGATCGTCTTGCTGTTCTCGTAGAGCGACTGGAGCTTGCCGCCGAGCGGCACCTTGTTGGTGTTGACGCCGGCCATGAAACAGGCGATGAACCCGATGAAGCAGCCGCCCTTGAGCGCGCCGAACAGGGCGCCGGTCAACCGGTTCTTGAACTGGATCGAGTCGTCGTTGACCGCGTACTTGTGCACCCCCCAGTTGATCAGCTTGAACAGCGCCCAGACCCCGACGAGCAGGATGAAGTACCAGGCGCCCTGTGCGACCCAGACCGTCTCGATGCCGAAGTCGGTGCCAGAGGTGGAGTGCGCGGCGCGGTAGAAGGTGCCGGCGACGATGAAGGCGGTGACCATGCCCACCAGGTTGATCATCTCGTGGAAGAAGCCGCGAATCAGGCCCCAGAGCATGCACCAGCTGATGATCCCAGCAAATCCGATATCCAGCCACTGACCGGCACTCAGTTCGCCAATTGCTTCCATCTTATTTCTCCCGGGAGGGCTGCCTTTTCTCTGCTCTATTATAGAGCGAGCGGCTCGCAAGGTGCAAATGGAAGCGCCGCCGGGCTGTGGCTGCTATTGCTTGTAGCTGGTGCTGGCGCCGGCGGCCCCAGCCTCGGGGAGACGGTCTTGCTCGTCACGCAACTGGGTCTCGAGTTCCCGCTTCCGCTTGCGCAGGAATTCGATGCGCGCTCGGATCTCATCGAGCTGGGTTTGCACGATCATCACCCGCAGGGCGTGATAGCGCTGATTCAGTGAGCGGAAGCCCTGATCCAGCCGTGTTTGCGAATCGGTCAGCTCGATCATCTCCTTGCCCTGGCGGCGCTGGCTCTGGGTTACCTGAGAGACTGAAATCGTCTGATGGGTGATTCGTTCGTTGGTCTGGCCGACTTTCGTATCGAGCTCGCGCAGCGTCTCGCCGTGGCCGTCGACCACCGATTCGAGTTCCGAGAACTTCTGGCCAAGTGGGGTTTGCGCTTCGGGCGCGGTCGTCGCGCAGCCGATCAGGCTGGCGACCAGCAAGATGGCTGGCAGGAGGATAAGTGTTGTGCGGGCCATGGGAGCTCCTTCCGGACACTATGTGATGACACATCCCCATCCCGCAACAGCAAATAAGTATGGGTCGCGGGCGGGCCGAATGCAAAT
>CAZMLI010000395.1:0-4539 GCA_964566865.1 uncultured Planctomycetota bacterium | reverse complement strand
GGACGGATCGGCAGGCTGAACGGCTCGAGCTCTCCGAGACCGTCGAGCTGACCGATGAGCACGATCCGGTCGGCGGTTCGCCGCAGCATCTGCACGCCGCGGCGGGCGGTGATCACGCGTAGCCGCGCGATGCGAATCAGCCTGCGCGCCGGCTCGGGCAGGGGCCCGAAGCGGTCGCGGATCTCGGCCTCGATGCCCGCCACTTCTTCGATATCGCACACCCGCGAGAGCCGCGCGTAGAGCTCGATGCGCGCCTCTTCGGCTGGCACGAAGCCGGCGGGCAGCGAGGCGCCGATGGCGAGGTCGACGCTGGTCAGCTGGTCCGGCCGCCCAGGCCCCGCGCCGGAGAGGCCGGCCACCGCGTTCTCGAGCAGTCGGCAGTAGGTGGCGTAGCCGACACTGGCCATGTGGCCGGATTGTTCCTTGCCCAGCAAGTTGCCCGCGCCGCGGATCTCCAGGTCGCGCATCGCCAGTTCGAACCCGCTGCCGAGCTCGGAGTGTTCCTCGATCGCCTTGAGCCGGCGGCGGGCCACGTCGCTGATGCGTGCCTGGGGCGGCAGCAGCAGCGTGGCGTAGGCCTGGTGGTGATAGCGGCCGATACGCCCGCGCAGTTGATGCAGCTCGGCCAGCCCGAAGCGGTCGGCGCGGTCGATGAAGATCGTATTCGCGTTGGGGATGTCCAGCCCGCTCTCGATGATCGTCGTCGTCACGAGCACATCCACCTCGCCGTTGACGAAGGCCAGCATCACCGCCTCGAGTTCGCGTTCGGGCAGCTGTCCGTGACCCACGCGGTAGGAGGCCTCGGGACAGATCTCCGCCAGGCGGGCAGCCATCGCGTGAATCGTCTGGACCCGGTTGTGCACGAACAGCACCTGACCGTTGCGGGCCAACTCGCGCAGGATGCCCTCGCGCACCAGACTCTCCGAGAAGGGCACGACTCGCGTGACGATGGCGTGCCGATCTCGTGGCGCGGTGGTCAAGGTGCTGATGTCGTGCAGCCCGACCAGTGCCATGTGCAGGGTACGGGGAATCGGCGTGGCGGACAGGGTCAGCACGTCGACCTGGGTCCGCAGCGTGCGCAGCACCGCCTTGTCCTGCACGCCGAAGCGTTGCTCCTCGTCGATGATCAGCAGGCCGAGCCGAGCGAACTCCACATCGGCTTGAAGCAGGCGGTGGGTGCCGATCAGCAGATCCACCTGGCCGGCCGCCGTGGCGGTCAGGATTTCCTGCTGCTCCGCCGGCGTGCGAAAGCGCGAAAGCGCCTCGATGCGCAGCGGATGTTGCTCGAAGCGTTCGGTCAGCGTGCGATGGTGTTGCTCGGCCAGCACGGTGGTCGGCACCAGGAACGCGACCTGTCGGCCGCCGGCGATTGCCCTGAAGGCGGCGCGCAGCGCCACCTCGGTCTTGCCGAAGCCGACGTCTCCGCAGAGCAAACGGTCCATCGGCTGGGTCGAGGACATGTCGGCCGCGATGGCACCACAGGCACGCAGCTGATCGGTCGTCTCGTCGTAGAGGAAACTCTGCTCGAACTCTTGCTGGAGCTCGGCATTCTCCGGATGGGCGATGCCGGGGCTCTGGGCTCGGCTGGCCTGCAGGGCGAGCATCTCCTTGGCCAGATCGGCCACGGCGACCTCGACGCGCTCCTTCTTGCGGATCCAGCTGCGGCCGCCGAGCCGATCGAGCCGCGGCGCGAAGCCCTGACTGCCGACATAACGCTGCACCAGTTCGGCCTGGGTGACCGGCAGGTTGAGCGCCGTGCCTCCATGATATTCCAGGCGCAGCATCTCCTCTTCGTGACCATCGCGCTGCTGGGCCGAGATGCCGAGGAAACGACCGATGCCGTGTACCTGGTGCACCACCAGGTCGCCGGGCGAGAAGCTGAGGAAGGCCTGGATCCCGCGTTCGGTCCCGAGGTGTTGGGCGGGGGGAGTCGCAGTGCGGCCGCGGCGTAGCGTCGTCGGCACGCGGTCGAACAGCGCATCGTAGGGCAGGTGGACCTGCCCCAGTTCTGACAGTTCGAAGCCGCCCGAGATCTGACCATGATGCAGCCGCAGGGGGCTGCGATCGACGCCCGCTTCTTCGAGCATGCGCAGCAGGCGCGCGCGCCGGGCCATGTTGTCGAAGTAGAGGTGGATCTCGTCGAACCGCGAGGTCAGCCCTTGCACGCCGGATAGCGCCCCGGCCAGATCGCCGGCAAAACTTGTGGGCGGGCGTGTCTGGAATTGCACCGCACTCGGCGTGGCATAGCTGAATTCACTGAACTCGAGCAGCGGGCCGGCTTCGATGCCCTCGTACAGTTGCTGCCGTCGTGCATCCGAGTAGCGCGGGGTGATCTCTGGATCTGCACCGCCGAGATAACGATCGATGCCGGCCCGATCCTGCAGGATGCGCACCGCGTTGCGGCCCAGATAGTCGAGCAGGTTGCCCCTGGGCGGGTCGCCCTGGCGCAAGCGGCCCGGCGCCGCGAGGCTGACCCGGGCGCTCTCGACCGTGCCGGTGGAGCGCTGCGTCTGGGGATCGAAGCAGCGCACCGATTCGATGGTGTCGCCGAAGTACTCGAGGCGTAGCGGCGCGTCACTGCCGAAGCTGAACAGGTCGAACATGCCGCCGCGCTGGGTGTACTCGCCGGGGTAGGTCACACTGCGGACCGCCTCGTAGCCAGCGCCATTGAGCTGCAGGGCCAGCGCTTCGGGCGCCAGTGACTGACTGGCTGCCAGGTGCAGGGAGAGTGCCCGCAGTTGCGATGGTGCCAGGACCGGCTGCCACAACGCGGCGAGGCTGGTGACGACGACGCGCGGCTCGGGCGAGAGCAAGGTGTAGAGTAGCGCGAGCCGTCGTGCGTGGGAAGACTGACTGCCGTCCCCGTCGTCGGCTTCTCGCGGAGGAAAGTAGAGCGGGGCGGATCCGTCGTCCGAACCGAAGGTCTCGAGGTCGATGACGGCCCGCTCTGCCGACCGCACCTCCGGGGTCAGGTAGAGCACGCCCACGCGCATGTCGCGGAACAGCTGGGCCGCCAGGTAACGGGCAAAGCTGCCGTGCACCCCGCCGGCCTGACACTCGAGGTCCTCCGTCAGCAGCCCGAGCATCTCGGCATATCCAGGCAGCCCGCCGAGCGCGTGCGCCACCCCGGCCGGCTGACTGGCCAGCTCGCGGGTCATCCAGCGAGATCCTGATCGGTGATGCCGAGCTCGACCAGGGTCGCGTGTTCGGGGCCGAGTTCCTGCGCCAGGGAGATCAGCGCGTTGTGTGCAGCTTGTTGTTGCGCATGCTTCTTGCTGTTGCCCCAGGCAGGGCCATATTCGGCATCGCCCAGCACCGCGCAGAGCTGGAAACTCTTGCCGTGCTCGGGTCCGGATTCGTCGAGCAGGCGGTAGGTCGGAGTGAGCGACATGTGCTTCTGCGCGAAGGTCTGCAGCAGCGATTTGAAATTCTTTTCGTGGCGATTGTGCAGGACGCGGCCGATGGCGCGTTCCAGGTTGGCCAGGATGAACTGCCGCGCCGGCTCGATCCCGGCATCCAGATAGATGGCGCAGACGATCGACTCGAAGATGTTCGCCAGCACGCGAGGCGGCAGGATCTTGCGTCCGGCGATGCCTCGCCCGAGGCGGATGTGCGGGTCCAGGTCGAGTCGCGTCAGGGCGTCCGCCAGGCTCTGGGTGCTGACGACGACGCTGCGAATCAAGGTTAGCTCACCCTCGGCATATTCGGGGAACTCGCGGAACAGGTACTCCGCGATCACGTTGCCCAGGATCGAGTCGCCGAGGAACTCCAGCCGCTCGTTGCAGCGTTCGTCTTCGGTGCGCCGCGAGGCATGGGTCATCGCCAGGTCGAGCAGGTTGGGCTGGCTGAAGCGATGCCCGATCTTCTCCTGGCAGTCGTCGAGCGTGGTGTCCATCCGCGCTAGTTCTGCCGGCGTGTGCCCGGGCCGAGTGGCTCTTCGCGGTAATTCAGGTTCAACCCGTTGACCACCAGGTGGAAGTCGCAGCCCAGGGTCTGCGCCGCGGCCTGGCTGAAATCCATCCGCAGCAGGAAGATCTTGAAGAAGTCCATGATGGAGGTGACCTTGGTATCCATCACCACGTCCAGCGTGATGATCTTGCGGTCCTCCGAGACATCCAGCGTCGAGTGTTGCACGGCCAGGTTCACTCGGTCGTGAATGTCGTTCTCGGGGTCGGCCCCCTTGCGCACGCGGGAGTGGTGGATGTCGGCCTTGTCGGAGAGGATCACGGCCGCGCTGATCACCTCGTGCGGCTCGCCTTCGTACTCGTCATGGTTGGCGATGGCGCCCATCACCACAAGCCGGTCGGTCAGCGGCATGCCGACCTGCTCGAGCAGCTCCTTCATCAGTAGCGCGCCCGACTGGGCGTGGCCCTTGCGCGCCAGCAGGTTGCCCACATCGTGGCTGTAGCCGGCGATGGCTGCCAGCTCGCAGGTCTTGGCGTCGTAGCCCAGGTTCTGCAGCAGGCGCTCCGCCGACTTGCTGACCTTCTTGGCGTGGCGCGTGCCGTGTTCGGTGTAGCCCTGGTTGTCCAGGGCCTG
>CAZMLI010000394.1:0-4540 GCA_964566865.1 uncultured Planctomycetota bacterium | reverse complement strand
ATCTGGATCGGCCTGATCTGCCTGATGCTGATCGACAGCGACGGGGGGCTGCGCTGGACGCCGATGCTGCTGGGCGGATTGCTGTTCGGTTCTGCGCTGCTGGTCAAGGTCTCGCTGCTGTGCTACCTGGTGCCGCTCGCCGGCTGGTTCGGCTGGCAGCTCTACCACGAGCGCGGCCGCTGGCCTCGTTTCCTGGTCTCGTTGCTGATCTCGCTCGCGGTGGCGCTCCCCTGGTACCTCTACAACGGGCGCACCATGCTCGCCTTCTACCTCTCGGATCCCGCCGCGAATAGCCCTGGGGCCTGGGGCATGCCACGACCGAGCGCGGTCTTCCTGCTCTACTATCCACGCATCCTCTGGTTCGAACTTGCTGGACCGCTGATGGGCGGCCTGATGCTGCTCGGATTGCTCGCTGCCCTCCGGCAGCGCCGGCTGCGCGGCTGGATGCTGTACGTGCTGGCCGTCGTCCTGCTGCTCACCTGCAGCCCCTTTCGTGTGCCGCGCTACGCCTTCGCTCTGTTGCCGTTGCTGGCCGCGATTGCCGCCGCGGGACTGGCCAGCCTGCTGCGGCGCCCGCGGATCTGCCTCGTCGCGGGCGGCCTGATCGGCCTGCTCGGCGCCTGCTGGTCCGCCAGCCTGCTGCTGTCGCCGCGCATCGCCAGTCGGTTTCCGCCGATGGCCCTGCACCAACCCGGCAATCTGCACGCCGAAGACCTGGCTGGCATCGGCCTGTTCGCACCGCGCGCCGGGCCCTGGGCCGGCCCCCAGCTGGCCGAGTTGATCGCCCAGCACGCCGGTCCGAAGACCCGCATCTTGATCATCGGCACCCGGCAGTTCGGACTCTGGGATGTCAGGCTGCGCTTGCTCGAACGAGGGCTGGACCTGCCCTTCTGTGTGCCCAGAATGCTGCCCAGCATGGACCTAGAGCGAATCCTGCCGCGGATCACGATGGTGCTGATCTCGGACTATTCGATCCACGAGCGGGACTACCTGCGCCGTAACATCTGGCCCATGACGGAGGCGGAGTTCCGGCGGCGCGGGTACCAGATCGAGGTCGAGGTCGAGCGCTGGTTCGCCCACAACCAGGCGCACTTCGATCTGTACAAACGCGTGATGACGCCGGACGGCAAGTACATCGCGCTGTATCTGCGCAGATAGCCGAGTATAATTCCGCCGATGATTCGTCTCGGGGTGAACGTGGACCATATCGCGACCGTGCGCCAGGCGCGCCGGATCGATGAACCGGACCCGGTGGTTGCGGCGGCGATCGCCGAAATGGCCGGCGCCGACGGCATCACGATTCATCTGCGCGAGGACCGGCGCCACATCCAGGATCGTGACTTGCGGGTCATGAAGGAGACGGTCAAGAGCCGGCTCAACCTGGAGATGGCGCAGGCAGATGACATCATCGCGCTGGCGCTCGAACTGGCACCGGACGAGATCACGCTGGTGCCGGAGAAGCGCGAGGAGATCACCACCGAGGGCGGGCTCGATTGCATTGCCCACCGCGACGGCCTGGCCCGGGTGATCGCGCAGTTTGCCGATCAGCCCAGCGAGATGGCGGTCTTCATCGACGCGGTCGAAGACCAGGTGCGAGCTGCCGCCGACCTGGGTTTCGTCGCCGTCGAGTTCAATACCGGTGCCTATTCCAACGCCAGCGGCGCCGAGGCGCAGGCGCTGGCCGAGCAGATCGGCCGCATGGGCCTGCTGGCCCGCGAGCTGGGTCTGGCGTTCCACGCCGGGCACGGACTCAACCTGCGCAATGTTCGACCGATCGCCTGCTTGCCAGGACTGGCCGAACTCAACATCGGACACAGTATCGTCGCCAGAGCGCTGTTCGTCGGCTTCGACGCCGCCGTCAGGGAAATGAAGCAGCTCCTGGAAAGTTATTAGCCGGCGGGGCTTGCCCCGCCTTACGGAAAGGAAGCGGCATGTTCGAGGGATCACACGTAGCGATCGTCACGCCGTTCAAGGCCGGTGCGGTCGATCATGACAAGCTGGGCGAGTTGATCGAGTTCCAGCTCGAGAACGGCACCACCGGCATCGTGCCCTGCGGCACCACCGGGGAGTCCCCCACCCTGTCGCACGACGAACACGATGCGGTGGTCAAGTTCACCGTCGACACCGTGGCCGGCCGGGCCAAGGTGATTGCTGGCGCGGGCTCGAACAATACCGCCGAGGCGATCCGCCTGACCCAGCACGCCGCCAGCGTCGGCGCCGATGGCGCGCTGGTCATCACGCCCTACTACAACAAACCGACCCAGGGCGGACTGATCGAGCACTTCAGCCAGATCGCCAAGTCGGCCGACATCCCGCTGGTGCTCTACAACGTGCCCAGTCGGACCGGCGTCAACATGCTACCCCAGACGGTGGCCCGACTGGCCGAGCTGCCGACCGTGCAGGCGGTCAAGGAGGCCACCGGCGACCTGGCGCAGGCGAGCCAGATCCTCGACCTCTGCGACATCGAGCTGCTCTCGGGCGAGGACCCGCTGGTCTTGCCGATGATGTCCCTCGGCGGCGTGGGCGTGATCTCGGTCGTCGCCAACGTCGCGCCGGCCGCGATGTCGTCGCTGGTCGAGGCCTGCCTCGCCGGGCAGTTCATCGAAGCGCGAGAGATCCACCGCAAGCTGTTTCCGCTGTGCCAGTCGATGTTCTTCGAGACCAACCCGATCCCGGTCAAGACCGCCCTGCAGCTGATGAAACGCTATGACGGCGAGTTCCGTTCGCCGATGGTCGCGATGAGCGACGGACCGAAGGAGGCGCTCGGCGCCGCGATGAGCGCCTTCGGCCTGCTGTGACGCAGATCCGGCGAGTCCTGATCGCGCCCGACTCCTTCAAGGAGTGTCTGTCCGCTCGAGACGCGGCCGAGGCGATCGAGCGGGGCATCAAGGATCAACTGCCGAACGCGGTGACCGACCTCTGCCCGGTTGCCGACGGCGGCGAGGGCACCGTCGACGCGCTCGTCGCCGCCACCGGCGGCACGTACCAGCAAGTCGAGGTGCGTGGGCCCCTCGGCGACCCGCTCATGGCCCGTTATGGGCTGCTGCCCGATGGCACCGCGGTGATCGAGATGGCTGCGGCCAGCGGCCTCGCGCTGGTGCCGCCGGACCAACGCGACGTGATGGGCGCGTCGACATATGGCACCGGCCAGTTGCTCGAAGCTGCCCGACAAGCCGGCGCCTGTCGCATCATCCTCGGCATCGGCGGCAGCGCCACCAACGACGGGGGCGCCGGCGCACTCTGCGCACTCGGCTTCCGGCTCACCGACCAGCACGGAGCGCCCATCGCTCTGGGTGGCGGAGCGCTCGAGTCACTGGTGACGATCGATCCAGCCGGGGTGCCAGACCGCTGGCGCGAAATAGAGGTCGCGATTGCCTGCGACGTGGACAATCCACTGCTCGGTCCGCGCGGCGCCGCCGCGATCTTTGGCCCGCAAAAAGGCGCCAGCGCAGCGCAGGTCCAGCAGCTCGATCGCGGGCTGGCCCGCCTGGCCGAACTCTTCAGCAGCACGCTGGGTCAGACCGTGGCCGACCGGGTCGGCGCCGGCGCCGCGGGAGGACTCGGCGCGGGATTGATGGCCGGCATCGGCGCCAGTCTGGAGTCGGGCGCAGAGCGGGTCTTCGACGCCGTCGACCTGGCGGGACGTCTCGCCGGCGCCGACCTGGTGCTGACCGGCGAAGGCGCGATCGACGCCACCAGCGCGGGCGGCAAGCTGATCGGTTCGCTAGTCAAACATTGCCAGGCTGCCGGCGTTCCGGTGGTCGCGCTCGTCGGCCGGCTCGGCGACGGCTGGGAGTCGCTGCTCGATGTCGGCCTGACCGCCGCTTTTCCCCTTGCGCCCGGCCCGGCGACACTGGAGAATCTGTTGCAGGAGACAGCGACGCATCTGCGGCGCCAGGCGCGGCAGGTCGCACGCGTCTTCCTGGTGTGATCCCCCCTGATCACTCGACCCGGAGGTAACGCGCAATGCGTACCCTGATGTTCGGCCTGCTGGTACTCTTCAGCCTCAACGGCTGCACCGTCTACACCTACTATCCCGTCGCCCCGCCAGCCGGCCATGTGCACGCGCATGACGGCCAAGGCCACTGCGTCGACTGCGGGCTGTATTTCTACAACGGCGGCTACTACACCGCCGCGCCCTACGGCTGGGAAAATCACTACGGCCCCGCCGGCCCCGCGCACCCACCCGAGCACATCCACCAGCACGATGGCCACGGCCACTGCAGCGGCTGTGAGTGGTTCTACTACCATCGTCAGTGGTACGACCACCAGCCGGCCGGCTGGTTCGAGTTTTATTACCACAATTAGGTGGCGTAGTTCCTCTTGAAGCAGGGCGGATGCGGCAACTGCCGCATCCTCTCTCTCTGCTGGCCACAGAGGTCACAGAGAACACAGAGGCGGCCTACGGCCGCGATCCTGTCGGGTATTGTACGCGTGCGTTTGCCTGCGCCAGAGCGTCGCAACCAAACGCCGGCGAAGCCGGCCTCTGTGCCCTCTGTACTACTAACGTCTCAAGTCTTCTCGAAACAGGAAGATTTGG
>CAZMLI010000393.1:0-4544 GCA_964566865.1 uncultured Planctomycetota bacterium | reverse complement strand
ACCCGATCGAGAACGTGACCTGGGGAGACTGTGCTCGCATTCTGCGACGTGGCGGCCTGTTGTTTCCGAGCGAAGCCCAATGGGAGTACGCCGCACGCGGCGGTCAGCGCACACCCTGGTTGACGGGGTCCAAGGCGACCGGTCTGCAGGGAGCCGCCAACCTGGCCGACCTGGCCTTCAAGCTTGTCGGAGGGTTGCGCAATGGGGTCCCCTGGAACGACCATCACTCGATCCATGCGCCTGTGGGAACTCTGCGCCCCAACCGCTTTGGCCTGTTCGATGTAACAGGCAATGTCTGGGAATGGTGCGGAGACGAGTACGGCCCTTACACCGGACGGCCACCCCAGGCGGGTAACGGGTTGCGCATCCATCGCACCGAGCGTCGTTTTCGCGTGGCTCGCGGCGGAGGCTATGACTCGTCTGTCCTGCACGCTCGAGTGGCCTATCGGCACCGCGGAACCCAGGTCAACAAGGGCAGCTCGATCGGCGTGCGTCCGGCCTTGAAGATCCGCTAGTCGCACCAAAAAAATCCGTCGCAAAGCTCCAGGCGCCTCGTCCTTACCCGCGACCCCTCCATCATGACTAACCGAGGAGCAAGACGATGCGCGAACGACTCACGACGATTCTGATCACAAGTGCGGTGCTGGTCCTGATGCTGGGCATCGGCGCACAGTTCAACTCTCCCGCCCGGGCCGCCGGTGGCCCTGCCGCTTCCGGCCAGTACATCATGGTGACCGGGTTCTCGAAGTCCGGTGTCGAGACGCTGTATGTGATCAACACGGCACGAGGTCGGCTGGTGGCCTACGAGATGCAGCAAGGCGGCCTGTCGATGGTCTCGGTGCGCAAGATCGACAACGACTTCCGCATGGTGGTCTACCGGGACGCCAGCCGCAAACAGGCGCAGGTGCGGTATCTGATCGAGCACTACAAGCGAGCGGAAAACAAGCTGGCCAGGTCCAACTAGCCCAGGCAATCGCGGGGGGCGCGCCGCCACGCATACGTGTCTTGTGTCTTGTCTGCTCCTTCGCAGGCGCTGCACCAGCGCATCCGTTGGCAGGTCACGGCGCGCCCCCTACTTTTACTTGGCGGCCGAGTAGGACAGCCGTTCGAGCACGATCTGTGGCGTCAGGCTCAGCGCCTCGAAGGAGCGGATGTAGTCCTGCGCATCGCGATAGAAGGTCACCGGCGCCGAATAGAGGTTGACCACGGTGAACTCGCCGACCTTGCGCTCGCCCGCCCAGACCTGGATCGAGTGCTCGATGCGCACCTGAAAACGATCGAGCTCCCCACCGAAGAGGCTGTACATCCCAAAGGTCAGCAGGTTCAGCGCCAGGGTCGACGGCGGTTGCGTCAGCACACGCCCATCGGTGATCCGCACCTGGAGCACCAGATTCGTGCCACTACCGCTGCGTGAACGGGTCGTGACGACACGCTCGAACAGCTTGGACTGGCGCAACGCGGCGAGGATCGTCTGATCCAGATGCTTCGACTTTTCGCGCCGCGCGCTGAGGCTCGAGACCTGCACCGGCAACAGGCCGACGGAGAGATTGGCCGGGACCCCTTCGAGGAAATGCGGCTGGATCTTGATCGAGTTCGTCGGTCCCGACGCGCAGCCGGTGAGCGCCAGGAGAAGCAGCAGCAGCAGAGTTTTCAAAATGTGCATCATGGCGATTCAATCGTAACTCAACTGTGCTTCAGGGCTAGCGAGAAGCGCGTTCTCCCGCGGCAAATCGTCCCGATCTCGATTTGAGGGAAACTTGTTGACGGCCTCTGGCGCCGCTCGGTATGATCTCACTCGCATTATCTGGCCCATTAGGGTTTTCGTTTTTTTCTCTATGAGAGGGGGTATGAAACCATGCGGAAACGCGGTTTTACCCTGATCGAACTACTTGTCGTAATTGCTATCATCGGAATCCTTGCGGCAATGCTCCTGCCCGTCCTGAACAAGGTCAAGGAAAAGGCCAACCGCTCGAACTGCAAGAGTAACTTGAAGCAGCTCGGCCTGGCGCTGATCCTCTACCGGGACAGTGCTGGCAAGGGCGCCAAGTATCCGGCCTTCACCGGTGCCGACTTCCTCGTCAAGCTGTACGAGTCCGGGACCACCACCGAACCGGATCTCTTCCTCTGCCCGTCCAGTGGTGACGACAACGGGGAAGGCGCAAGTCTGAAACTGGGTGGCCTGTCGCCGACCGACTGCAGCTATGCGGGACGCGAGAATGTCGACCAGAGCAAGTATCCGGGCATCTACACCGTCCGGGGCGCTTCCGAGACTGCCATCGCATCCGACGATGACGAAGGTGCCGCGAAGTTCAATCATGATGACGGCATCATCGTTCTTTTCCTGGACGGCCACGTCGAGGAAATGATCGCCAAGGACCCGAAGGTGTCGGGTGGCTTCACGGGCGGGCTGCTGGATTGCCTTTCCAACTAAGCTGACTGACATCCAACAGTCATCGAAGGGCCGGCTCGAAAGAGCCGGCCTTTTTAGTTGGTCCCCCTTGATTCGGCTGTGATGCAGCAACCGCCCCCTCCTTTGACCCGCTCGGCGGACTGGCTGGCCTGGATCGCCATCGGCACGCTGCTGCTGGCCTACTTCAGCTTCAGCACCGCACTCAAGGACGCCACCGCCCCGCTGCTGCTGCACCTGGCGGTGATGCTCTCGGTGATCGTCTCCGGCCTGCGCTTCTCCTCCGGTCAAGCGTTGCGCTTGCCGGCCAACTGGTGCTGGCTGGGCGCCGCGCTGTTCACCTTCTGGGGGCTGCTCTCGAAGCTCTGGGCTGACAACCCCGCCTTCCACAGCCAGGCGGCCTATCTGCAGCTCGAGGTATTCTTCCTGTTCCTGTTGATGCCGCAACTGGCGCCGGATCGTCGGCGGATGGGGCAACTGGCTCGCGTCGCGCTGATCGCCTCCACCGCCTTCGCGTCGGCCGCGATCTGGAGCCGTCTGACCGGGACCGGTCGGCACAGCCTGCTGGGATTTGGTTATCCGACGGGCAACCCGAACCTGACCACGTTGTTGCTGGAGCCCGGCCTGATGCTGGCGCTGGGCGGCGCACTGTATCTGTGGTCGCAGGGCAGGCGGCGCGAGTCGGGGCTGGCAGGGCTCGCGCTGGGTGTGCACCTGGCTGCGCTGCTTCTCAACCGATCGATCGGCGGGATGCTGGGCGTCGGCGCCGGCTTGCTCCTGCTCACCGCCCTGCTGCAGCACGGCGCGCGCCGTCGAATCTGCCTGGCCAGCGGCCTGCTGGCCGTCGTCCTGGTGTTCGCGGTCTTCGCGCGTCCGCCCGAGGCGGTCCGTGGATCGGTGGTTCTGCGCCAGGCCTTCTGGAAGCAGGCCTGGGGACTCTACACCAGCAACCGGCAGACAACCCTGATCGGACGCGGGCTGGGCAACTACTTGCCGTCCGCAATTCCCTATCGGCACGACGACTACTTTCGCCAGCCGGTGCGAGCCGCCACCACCCCCCACCCGCACAACTATCTGCTGCGCACGGCTGCCGAGCTGGGTGGCGTGGGGATCCTGTTGCTGCTGTTCCTTTTGCTGACCCTGGTCGATCGGGCGCTGCGCCTGGCGGCGAAGACCGACCGGCCGGATCTGCGTTACCGAGGCGCGATCGGCCTGGCCGGGCTGGCCAGCCTGATGGCGCATGCGAACGTGACATGGTTTCTCTCGCACCCGCTGGGGTTGTTCCTGTTCTGGGGCTGGGCCGGCGCGCTGGCCGCGACGGTCGAGCAGCCAGTCGAGCCCGAACCACCCCGCCTGGCGCTGGGCCTGAGCGTCAGCCTGTTGCCCGCCGCGATGCTCGGCATGGCCTACACCCTGTTCGTTGCGCTGCCCTTTACCGGGCAACTCGACGCCTACCGGGCGAAGCAACTGATCCAGCAGGCCCGCACCACGCCCGGACCGGCGCAGCGCGCCGAACAGTACCGCACCGCGGCCGATTACCTCGAGCGGGCGATCGGGCGGGTGACCACCAGAGCCGAGACGTTCGATTCGTTGATGATGCGCGATCGCCTGGGACAGGTCGCGTTTCTCAGCGGAAACGCCAGGCGCGCGCTCGATGCCTGGGGCTTGCTCGAGAGCATCTGCCCCGGCTTCGGCCAGAATCAGTGGCGCATCGCCTCGGTCTCGACCTCGATGGGCGAGGCGGCGCTGGCGAATCGGTTCTACCTGCTCTACTTCCAGCGCGACCCGGTCCAGCCGGCCGCCTACGACGAGTGGTGGCGGCACCACGCGCTGCTGAAGACCGACGGCAAGATCGTCGACCGGATCGTCGGCCAGATTCAGCGCGGCGTACTGCTGCTGCCTCCGGGAGAGCAGCGCCAGCAACTGCTCGATCTGCAGCGCCGTTTCGAGGTCCTGCTGCAGAATTAAACCCGGACTATTCACGAGATCGCCTCAAGTTGGCTCAGTCCAAGGCAGCGCAAGCTGCCTGGACTGGGACGGCGGTCTGCGGGAGTGATTTTTCGCCGTGCCGGGGCAGCTGGGCCGAAGTCGACCTGCCTGGTCCCTGAGCGGCCAGCGGCGCCTGGCCGGCGGAAAA
>CAZMLI010000392.1:0-4555 GCA_964566865.1 uncultured Planctomycetota bacterium | reverse complement strand
TCAGCTCACCGACACAGACTGCCGCGCTATTATTCTGATTCTCGATTCTCATGGCATCTTCCAATCTTTGTTAGTAGTGCGAATTAGTTACCCTCAGATAAGAGACCCGCTGCAGACTTCTCACCCACCGCCCACTTTTTCATCGGCTTGACCCTTGCCGCGCTGTGTCTCAGAGTGAAGGTACCAATCAATATGCTCTGGATGTTCTCGACTTGGCGGGGGGAACACCGTGTTTCAAAGATACTCAGTCATTCTGTTCCTTGGTCTGTTGCCGCTGGCGCATGGGCAGGACCTCTCACCACACTCCATCGATCAGGCGATTCGCAAGGCCGCGGCCTACTTGCTCAAGCGCCAGCAGGCGGATGGATCCTGGGTCTCGTCGACAGACGAACTGCGTGGCTATCGATCCGGCACGACGGCGCTGGCCCTGCTGGCCCTGTTGACGGGCGATGTGTCTCCCAAGGACATTCGCATCCGGCGCGGATTCGCCTACCTGATCAAGCAGCCGATCAACAAAACCTACGAAGCAGGCCTGATCTGCATGGCGTTGCATGCGCTGTGCGAGGCGGCTCGACCCAAGGGTTTTCGGCGGGCCAACAGCAGGAGCAAGAGCAAACGGCACCGCTGCCGACTCAACCCGACGGCTCGCAAGTGGTTGCGCCGTGTTGCGGTTCAGTTGATGAGCTCGCACCAGCAGGGCAGCTGGGGCTATCAGCTGATGGTCTATCGGCGGCGTAATCGACTGGGCTGGCCCCAGCGTCAGGCGCCGAAGGGGTACGACCACTCCAACTCGCAGTACGCGCTGCTGGGTCTGCGGGCGGCTGCGCTGTGTGGGATCCGCGCCCACCCCAGACACTGGCAGGCGATGCTGACGCACTTCCTCAAGTCCCAGCGCACGACGAAGAAGGCCACGCAGACGGTCGAGCTCAGCTCGAACGAGGCCCTGGCGCGAGGCTGGGCCTACACTGGCAAGGAGCAAGAGAAGGCCTACATGACGATGACCTGCGCCGGCCTGGCCAGCCTGGTCATTGCGCGCGAGCAGCTAGCGCTGATGAAGCGGCTCTCGCCCAAGGATGATCGACGGGTCGGCGCAGCTGTGCGCGACGGCCTGGCCTGGATCAACCAGCAGTACCATGGCTTCAACTATGCCAAGGCCGAGCAGCTCGACGGGTATCGGATGTACGGCGTCGAGCGGGTCGGCGTGCTGCTGAGCATCGCGCGTCTGGGCAAACGAGACTGGTATCGCAATGGAGCGCTGGCCCTGCTGCGGCTACAGAAAGACGGCGCATTCGCGGGACGACGGGGCGCGCTGGTCGAGACCTCCTTCGCGCTGCTGTTCCTGAAGAAGGCGACCACGCCCTTGCGCATCGTGACGCGCATCTCCTGGAAGTAGCCGGGGCAAAGCGTGCAGCTGGGTGACCGCGCTATTTGGCCTTGTCGTAGATCCGCAGCTGGCCCTGCTTGTCGACCAGTAGTAGCGCGCTCGGCCCTCTCAGGTAGTGCACGTGGATGATGACCGTGGAGACATCGATCGTGCGGTACCCCACGTTTTTCAGCTGGGGCTTGCGGAACAGCTGAAGCTCCTTGCCGTCGCTGACCCGGTAGATCATCGCCAGTGAGGGCGCGGTGCTGCCGACCGCCAGGTGCCTGCTGTCGGGCGAGAAGGCCATCGGACCTTCCGCCTTGTCGATCCGGGTACGCGTCTTCAGCGTCTGGGTCTCCAGGATCAACAAGTCCCGGCCACCTCCCGAGCTGCCAAGATTGAAGACGGCCAGGATCTTCCCGGAGGGGGCAACCGTCACCCTGCGCAGCGCCCGCTTGTACGAATCGCCGGGTGTGGGAGAGAGCCGCTTGCTCAGATAGGGTTTACTTCCGTCCACCTTCCACAGATTCAACGTGCCACCGGTGTCACAGACCGCGAGACGTTGACTGTCCGGGAAGAAGCTCACACCTGAAATGGTGTGCTTCCCTCGGCGCAGGATGCTGCGCCGGCCCAGCGACGGCAGCTTCAGCAGTTGCGTGGCACCCTTTTTCAGGGGAATGGCCAGCAGTCGACCATCCGGCGAAACCGCGAGCTGTCTCAATTCCGAGATCCAGCCGGAGGCCAGGGTCTTGCTCAGCAATTTGTGTTTCTGGACATCCCAGACCCGCACGGTGGTCCTGGGATAGGTTCCATGGGCGGAAACGAGGTACTGTCCATCGGGCGTGAAGCGCAGCGCCACCGCATAGTCCCCCCGCGGGTCGAACCCCCCGAGCTCGTATACCTGCTTGTCGACTGCCAGCCGGATCGGCTTGCCCGAAGGGGCTGAAGCACTGCGCTTGCCGTCCGCGGTAAAAGCGACGACGACGCTCAGCTTGCCCGGGTAGGCAGGGATCTCCTGGAACGGTTTCTGGTCCTCTTTCTTTCCGCCGCAACCAGGAACAGACACGCCCCCCACGCAGATCAAAGCCAGCACCAGGGCCTTTCGGAGGTTGCGCATTTTCCTCTCTGCCATTGAAGAGAACACTGCCAGGCAACCCAGTCTATCCCATCTGGACCGGCCAAACACTTTTCCCTGGTCTTGACCGGTTCCGCGCTAGGATTTACCGGCAGCGCGAACCAGACTCAACGCGACGCCCGCGACGACGACCAACGTCACCCCAGCGGCCGCAGTGCCGTCGAGCCGCTCGCCCCAGAACAGGTAACCATGCAGCGCGGCGACCAGCACCGAGCTGTAGAAGAAGGGTGCGACGACCGCGGCCCGTTCGCGCTGGTAGGCGGTGGTCATGCAGACCTGCCCCAGGGCGGCGGCGAAGCCCACGCCGCAGAGCGCCAGCAGCTCGCGGCCGGTCGGCGCGACAAACCCGACGACCAGCGGCGGCAGGCAGACCGCGCCACTGAAGAGCGTGAAGCAGAGCACGATGTCGACCGGTTCGTCGGTCTCGCGTAACTGACGCAGGCAGATGTAAGCCAGCGCACCGAGGATGCCCGAGCCCAGCCCGACCAATCCGGGGACCGGCGAGCGAACCGCGCTGCTGAAGTCCGGTCCGATCAGCAGCCAGCAGCCGCCGAAGGCCAGCAGCACCAGCGCCGGCACGGCCCAGGCCGCCTCCTCGCTGAGCAGCGCGATGGCGAACAGCACGACCCAGACCGGCGAGGTCTTGTTCAGCACCGTCGCGGTGGCCAGCTCCAGCCGGACGATCGTCCAGAAGTAGAGGAACATCGCGCTGCATCCCGCTAAACACCTGGCAAACAACAACTTACGGTTGCCGACGCGGGGCCGTCGACCCGTCCAGCCGTAGTAGCAAGCCAGCGGCAGTAGCAGGAACAGGCAGCGGAAGAAGACCACCTCGTAGACCGGCAGCCGCTTGCCGGTGAACTTGATCAGCGCCCCCATGCTGCCGAGCGCCACGCCGGCGAGCAGCATCAGCAGGATGCCGCTTACGGGGTGGCCAGCAGGGCTCCCGTCTTCGGTCGAGGCGCTAGCAGGCTCCATCGGGGCATTGTATACTGCGCCTTCCGTACAAGAACGCTGGAACCCTAGAAGAGGATGCCCGATGATCCGCCTCGCTCTCAGCCTGGTCCTGTTGCTCTCGATCACCCCGCTGGCCATCGCCCAGGACAGCGTCGCACAGCAGTCCGCCGTCGTGATCGTGCTCTGCGAGAACGGCGGCAAGACCCCGGCCGCCCGCACGATGACCACATTTGGCCGGATCGCGCTGGCCCCGCTGGTGCGCAAGGCCTACCGCAGCAAGACCTGGCTGGTCGGCGCCAAGGCCACCCCGCAGGCCTTTCTCGCGGCGATTCGCACAGCGGCGAAGAAGCACAAGGCAGTCGACGTGATCCTCTTCGCGCACGGCTCCCCCAACAAGACCCATCTCGCAGGTGGCTTCCTCACCGGCGAGCAACTGATCAAGGGCCTCAAGGGCCGTGGTGGCCAGCGTTTACGCATGGTCTATACCACCACCTGCTACAGCGATACGTTCCTCGACGCCTGGACCCAGGCCGGCGCCTACGCCGTCCGTGGGATGAGCGGCGTCAACCGCCCGCTCGACTTCCCGCGCTTCATGCTCGGCTGGCTCGGTGGCGAGAGCTACGAGCAGGCCAACAAGGCCGGCTTCGAGCTGAATCAACGCGTCCATAAGCTCTACAATCAACACAGCCCACGAATCAAGCAGCAGTTGACCGCCCTGCGCGCACTGCTCGAGGGCTACGCACCGCTGACCGACGAGGGCAAGAAGCTACGGCTGAGCGCACTCGACGCGCTGCGGCTGTCGCGTCGCTGGTTCCGCAAGGATCGCTGGGACATCGAGGAGAGTCGTCCCAAGATCCGTGGCGCGAAGGCCCGGATCAATCAGCTGCCGCGGAAAAAGTCGACGGCCAAGCCGACGCCTCGCTGAACGCCCCGCAGTTGAATGTGTGGTTGATCCGGCTATAATCCCGGACTCATTCCCCCACAGATTTCTGTGCCCATTGGAGGTGCGATCGCATGCGCACAGCACGCAGACACTTCGGATTCCTGACACTGGCGTTCCTGCTGATCCCGGCCCTCGGCCTGGTCGGCTGCAAGAAGAA